>CAZJAS010000092.1:0-7530 GCA_964544135.1 uncultured Clostridium sp.
ATTAATATATTTTCAGGTTGTAATTGTGTTGGGCATTCTCTTATAGCCTCAAATTCAATAACATCTAATACCTTACATAGGCTACCATCACTATATGTAAGATCATCATCTGACAAGGCACCATGCGATTTTTTATCATCTGTAACAAGTCTAATTAATCTACCTGTATTAAAATCAATTCCTGACACACAATTATTACCAAACTTCGAAGAAACCGTTAAAACTATCATCTTTTTCTTCATAATAAATCACCCTCGTATTTACTATAAATGTATTATATTTATCTCTGGCATCAATTTTTTTAAGTTTTCTGCTAACAAACGTCTATGACAATTATCTGATGTTGGCTCACTGCATAAAAAAACCAGCTTATTATTTATACTATATTTAGCTTTAAATATTTCTGACATTTTATTTTCTGTAAACTGTTTATAATATTCCGGCTCATACTGATTCCATGATATTACTCCTTTTTTGTAGTTATCTAATAATTCTTTAGACGGAGCAAATTTTAACTCATGCACGTAGTCACAATTACAAATTTGCTGTAATAAATATACCAAATCTTTTCCTTTTGTAAAACCTGCTAATTGTGATTGATTATTCAAACGAACATCTATCAATAGCTTTATATTTGCTTCTTTAATTGGTTCAAAAAACTGTTTCGCAGTCTTTTTAGTAAATCCTATAGTATATATATCCACACCTTTCTCCTTTTAGCCTGTTACCACTTTCTTTTCTTCAATATAATAGCCTATTTCCTTATTTCTATTTACATATGCAGCATGCAGATATTCCTCTTCATTTCGCAATCTATCATAATCAAATAAAGTTAATTGATTTCTATCAGGATAATATGTTTCTAATAATCTTTTATCCAGTTCTATTTGCGATTGTAATTCTCCATTACTCAAAATATGATTTGCAATGATTCCTTTTAGTTCAAAAGCTCGTGAAACTAGAATCGCTCTATGACAATCAAAAGGATCTTTTTCAGTACACATTAATGCAACTTTATGGCCACTGCTCATTCCCCTAAGCACATTATCAATACCTTTATTAAATTTAGTATTAGCCCTAACCTTTTCAAAATCTAAATATCCTTTAGATGAATATAGATTTTGATCAGTTGGACGTGCTCCAAAGTAATCTCCCATAAAAGAATACTGGATTCCGAGTTTAGGCAGTTCGTTTTCTATCACATTTCGATTAAATTGTTCGGCATATTTTGAATAAGGCGTACTTCTAACATCTAATACATAATCAACACCATGTAATTTTAATAATTCATAAAATTCTTGCATCTTATGTTGTGAATGCCCTATTGTATACAATTTATCCATATAATCACATCCTATCATTACAATAGCCTATTTTCTTTTACTATACCCTAATTTACAAGATCTTTCTATCTTTTTTCATAATAAAAGCTGAGTCCATAATAAATGTTTTATATAACTAGACTTCAAATTCCAATTGCTTCCGGTTATCATCACATTAAATATTATAGTAGGAAAACGGCAGCTTTGAAATTCAAAACTGCCGTTTACTGCATTTGAGCATCTACTAAGCCGCCAATGCAACGCTAAAACAGTTAAGGCGGTTCGTTTTATTATGCTATCAATAACTAAATATGTCCTTAGCTTTTTCCATGTTTTTAATGATTGATACCGAAAACGGACATCTTTTTTCACAGCTTCCGCATTTAATACAATCTGACCCATGTGCGGATAATTCTCGGTAATGTTGACCGATTCCTTTGTCCGCTGCCTCCTTGTCCATAAGGGCAATATCAACATATTTAGTAACTGCCGCTATATCAATACCCACGGGGCATGGCTGACAATGGTTGCAGTAGACACAGCTCCCCTTAAAATCACTGTTCATGCTTCTTATCACTTCGGTATAATCCAAATCAGCGGGGCTTGCCGTCAAATAAGAAATCGCTTCTTCCACCTGTTTTCTACTCTGGCAACCTACCAAAACGCTGCTTACAGCCGGTCTTGTCAAAGCGTAATCAATACACTGATTGACCGTAAGCGGCTTTGAAAACGGACTGTGTTCTGCGGACAAAAGTTTCCCGCCACCCAGAGATTTCATTACTGTGATAGGAATATCCAATTTTTCACAAGTCTTGTAAAGCTCTAAACGCTTCGTATCAATTTCAAATATCTTACTTTTATCATAATCATTTGTAAGATAGCTAAATATATGCATATCCGCGGGGAACATATCAAATGCAGGATTGATACTAAACATGAGTAAATCCACAATGCCGGTTTCCACTATCTTTTTTGCAATGACTGGGTCGTGTGAGCTCGCTCCGATTCCTCTTATTGTGCCATCTCGTTTCAGTTTTTCGGCGTATGGGGCAATATCGGAATGAAACACCTCATTAAAAGTTTGTTCGTTATCAATTAAGTAAAGCATACCAAAATCTATGTAGTCGGTGTCCAAGTCAAGCATTAAATTCTCAAAATATTTTTGACATATTGCAAGATCCCTTGAAGTATTATATTGTTCGTTTATATCGGTTGACCCGATGTGACCCTGAATAAGTAGCTTGTCACGGTTTCCTTTTATTGCTTTTCCTATCTTTTGGCGAATATCGCTGCCGGGCATAAAAACATCCATCATGTTTATATCATATTGTATAGCAGCCTGGATGGTTTCCTCTACAACCTCATACTCTTTTCCATCCAGATGTTCTGTGCCCAGTCCTATAATACTGGCCTCCATGCCTGTGTTTCCTAATTTACGGTATCGCATCATTACCATTCCTTTCATGTGGCATATAAAATCCGTAAAGCTAATCTTGCGGTATTTACGATCTTATCCACATCCAAATCAAGTGTATGTTACATATTCATTTCTATTTATTCAGCTTATTTAAGACAGTCCACCTATTTACAATTATATGGCAGTACTTTATAAAAATCAAGACAAGCAAGTATACTATAATACCTTACCGCATCACCTATTTCTAAGAATATAAAGGCTATTAATTAAATCAGGTCAATCAAACAATATCTCATCCACCGTTACAAATTCATAGCCCTGCGCCTGCAATTGATCTATAATATCCAGTGCCGCCGTTACTGTGTATTGGTAGTAATCATGCATTAATATAATGGAGTTTTCCTTAATACGGGAAACCACCTTATTGGTAATACAGGAAGCATCGTTGGAACACCAGTCCAGGGGATCTATATTCCACATGACGGGAAACATATTCAACTCTGTTTCAAATTTCTTGTCCCAAGTGCCATAGGGCGGACGCACATACATCACCTCTTTACCTGTGATTTCCATAATAATTTCATTAGTCTTTATAAGCTCCGCTTTAAATTCCTCACTATTGCTTGTTGTCAATCTCATATGGCTGTATGTATGATTTCCTATTAAATGGCCCTCTTCACTGATACGCTCTATGATATCCGGGTGCAGCTCCGCATGCTCCCCCGTTACGAAAAAGGTAGCGTGAACACCCCTTTCCTTTAGCCCATCCAATAACTGTTCGGTATAAAACGGGTGGGGTCCGTCATCGAATGTAATCGCAATCTTTTTAACATCCTGATCTTCGTTTTGCTCATCCGTACCTGCCATAACTACCTTTTGGCCGGTGGTTTCCCTGGTTATATGCTTGTATTGAATTAAAAAACAAAGCAATAATCCCATCAGACAATCTAAGATGATGATTATTGCTCTTATTTTTTTACTCATATATTTAAATGTCCATTCTTATGTATTTATAAAGTATATGATACATTCAGTCCCAATGATTCCAAAATTAAGGATATTTTATCTTATACGAATTGCATAACCCTATCATAATCATAGCCGCGGTCAGGCTGTCCGGTAATGGGTGCAAGCTCAAAATAGCATAAACCATGTTCTTTTACCTGCAATGTTACCGTAATCTTATCATCTGCAGCGCTTATTCTTTGGCTAATTACAGCCGGTCTTGCCGCTTCACGAAGTAGCTTTTTTTGCCTGTCCGTAAGACTTGAGGGTTCTCCCATATCATGCCAGAGCTTTAATGGATTGCATTTCTCCTCATCCACCATCTTTACAAGTAAATAATATTCTTCCTTATTTTTATCTATGGGGAATTGAAAGGTAAGCTCCAGTTCCCTGCCGCTTCTTTCCAGACTGCAATTCCAAACCACTCCGCAAAAACTTTGGTCCTCCCTGCATACGATAACCGCTTCCTCTGATCTATGTACACAGGTTCCCTTCAGCTCCTTAAAGAATTGAAAGGTCCAGAAGGTTGGCTTTGGTATATTGTCGTTTGCCACCAAACCAAATCCTCCATGAAACGGAGTAAAGGGTACTCCGATTTCCTCAAAAACATCTCCGAATGTCCAATAAGAATAGGATTCATTCACTTCTCCCAATCTTGCAAGCTGACCGGCTATAAAGGCAGCGTTCTGGTTGGTATCGTGAATGGGGCAATTCGGGATATAGGAAGTATTAAACTCTGTAATATGAATTTCCAAGCCTCTGTATTCTTCAAAGCTGTCGATAATATCCCTGGTGGTTTTCAGGTTAGCAAAGCCTTCTTCCGGTGGGGTAAGCTTGGCATACCCATAATGCCCCTCATATTTAGGCAACTCAGTGGTATAGTGATGGCGGGTCACAAAATCAAGGGGAATCTTCTCCCGGCTGCAAAATTCCATAAAAAAACGAATCCATAATTCATCCTCTACCCCACAGATTGCAGGCCCTCCTACTCTGAACCTTTGATCTACTTCCTTAATTGCCTTAAAGGTATATGCAAACAGGCGGAAATACTCCTCCATATCCGCATCCTTCCAAAAGCCCGGCAGGTTTGGTTCGTTCCAAACCTCAATCGGCCATCCCACTACCTCCTCGGCACCGTAATGCTTGATTAAATGGCGAAGTGTAGCCTGCACCAACTCACACCAAGCCTGATAGCTCTTCGGAGGTGTCACATTTCCTTTCCAGTAAAAAACGGTCTGCTCTCCCGATGCCATCTTTTCCGGCATGAACCCCAACTCAAGGAAGGGTCTGATACCCAGCTTTAAATAACTGTCTATAATCCGATTGAGGTAAGTAAAATTATACTCCGCTCTCGTAACACCCGATTCATCCGTATACTCTTGATAAATAGCGCAATCATCTGTAAATAATCCATGACCGCGAATATACTGAAACCCGATTTCCTCCTGCACTAAAGCAAGCTGGTCCTGATATTCCTTATGGAGTGCCAATCCCATACGCCCGGTTCCGATACAGTAATCCGCATGATTATTAAAAGGTATTTCGACTCCCAAATCTATAATATAATTTTTAAATTCCTTCATTCTCATATCTCCTTTGTTAAAATTCGATCCTTCCATCTGTTGAAGCATCAATTAGGAATTCCATCAGCTCTCCTGCCGGTTGTTCCTGCATTTTGGGACTGTCATAAAAGGTCATAATATTGGGTACTTGATCCGTATATTGAGTCCAATACTCCATTTCTGTACCATCGGCATCGGGACCATTGGGATCTCCCTTTTTAATAAACTCCGCCCAGTAATTGCACATCTTTCTTGCCAGATCGTAATGCTTTCCCTCAAAAGGACGCCAGCATTTAGCCAAAGTTTCAAAGAAAAACCATAAGTCGGAGGAATGGAAGGCTCCCGGGTTATCCCCGCCCGGAATGTGGGGGCCAAATTCATATACGAAATGAGGGCTCTTACTACCCAGCCCATTCAGCATTTTGCACATGGTGCGGATTCCCAATTCTATGGAGCTGAATGGTTCTGTTTCTATCCCCTTGTCATTTCCTTCTTCCCATTTTAATATTGATAAAAATTCCTGTGCCCTTGCTCCCAGCTTCTCCTTTGCTTGCTTTTCAAATACAATCCGATCTACAATCTGTGGTTTCGTTAAGAACTCATTATTCGTATAGCCCATCATAATGGGTACATCTATCAGCTTTCCGGCTTCTATATTATTCCAAACAGTATCATTTTGGTATACTCCATCGGCAACCGTCACCCAGAACACATTGAATGCATCGTTTTTATCCCTTATAAATTCTGCGGGAAGCGCTCTGGCCTCTTCTAATGAATTAACTCCAAGAAAAGAGAAAAATTCCTGTCCCTGCTTTAATTCCTCCTCGTAAGTCATATTAAGAAGGAGTTTCTGAAACGGATCCCAAAAAATCCCGCTTTGGATAATTGCTTTCTGGAAATATCCCTTATTCCCGGGACAATTAAGCTGAGTCAATACACTGCCCCCTCCGGCTGATTGTCCTCCGATTGTAATATTATCAGGGTCTCCCCCGAACGCTTCTATATTTCTCTTCGTCCAGAACAGTCCATACTGCTGATCCAGGTTACCGAAATTAGCAGGTGCATTGGGTGCTTCTTGTGTTAACTCGGGATGAGCAAGAAAACCAAATACATTCAGTCTGTAACCGACTGTTACTACAACTATTCCCCGTCGTGCCAAGCGTTCTCCGTCAAATTCCATTTCAGCAGTATATCCCCATTGGAGCGCACCTCCGAAATACCACACATAAACGGGCAGCTTATCTTGGGTGCTTTCGGCAGGCGTCCATACATTCAAATATAGGCAGTCCTCACTCATCGGTATTTGCGGATCAACATTCCATTCTCTGGTATAGATATTATCCTGATTCAGTCCGGGAATGCTTTGCATGGGAATGGGCGCAAATCCCAAACAATCCCTTATTCCCTCCCAATTACCGGCGGGCTGCGGCGCACGCCAGCGGTTTTCACCCACCGGAGGTGCAGCAAAAGGAATTCCCTTAAATGATATAATCCTGGGGTCTGCCGCCGGAATGCCACGTACCACACCGTTTTCTGTTTTTGCTGTTTTAATCATCCTACCTTCCCTCACTTTCTGATTAACCTATATTACACTTAGAATTTCTATTCACACTAGCCTATATGCCGCATCAGCGGCATAAATAATACGTGGAAAGAATGGCTCGAAGAGACATTCTTCGGTGTGGAACTTAGAAATTATTAGTCTTCGTACTTTGAAGACTTAGAATTTCTTTCCACACTACTCCCCAACAAGAAGCTTCGATTAAATTAAACCAAGTTAAACCTTATATGCCTGGATTATAGGATGTTTCTATTTTTAAAGTCAATTCTATTTCTAAACTCACATAATTACTCATGGTTAATACTATAATAACCCTAACTAATTCAACCTCTTATTTCATAATTAAATGTAATAGGTACAGTCCGTGATATTTGCTGCGGGCTACTTATTTCTAAAGGCTCTACTCTCCATATTACTTTGGAAAGCCATCTTTTTCTATGGAAATGAGACCGTAAGGGGGTCCTAAAAGCAGGGAAGCCTTTGCTGAACATGCTTTTACACTTAGGGGCTCATTGGAATGGTTAGAAAAACCGGCTGACAAAGTATTATGGAGAGTAGAGCCCCACGTAAACAAGTTTCACAAACACCTGCTTTAAATTATACTTTAAGTTTATTAATAATTTCTTAGTTATTTATTAGGATAGTATGATGCGACTCTATCCT
>CAZJAS010000093.1:0-7524 GCA_964544135.1 uncultured Clostridium sp.
TTCCTCTAGGATCTTTGCCTCAGCGTCTTCTGTCATACGTGCATGACTTTTAATTCCCATAAGCTGGTCAAGTAGATAGGAACGTTCTTTACTTTCTTTACTTATAAAAAGTGTCTTTTTATAAGTTACATTTCCAAGACTAGTAAGGAGAGTTGTCTCATCTCTTTTTACAATATGCCATTTTTTCTTTCGAATTCCACTATCTCTTAATTCTTCGTCCATTTCTTCCAGCGTCTCTGCAATAATGGATAAGCCTAGATTTGTAACACTTTCTGTTACACCATAAATAAAATCTGCCTGATTTTTTGGATCCATCACAAATTTACTAATTACTTTTTCTAAAACTCTTACCCCAACTTCTCCAAAATGTTGTATACTCTTAATCATAGGAAGCACCTCTTCTTGTGTTGTTTTTTTGTCTGATAGCTTAATCTTAACACAAGTTGGTGCTTTCTTTTTATACCTATTTTATTTTCCTACAAAAACTTTACCCTAACGTCTTATATGGTAAAAAATAATAATGTAACAACCCAAGCAACAGTTACTAAGATTAGCGCGGCGGCTAATCTTACTTTCCCGCAAGCAGATGTACTCTTTATCTTCTTTTATCCTGATTCCGATAATACCAGCTTGGCTCGCGACTGTCTTTCTTAATTGATTCTTCCAGCCTACAATACTCTTCTGTTTCATCTGAAATATACTGATAAGTAATTCCGATTGACTTAAGCTTTTCATGGAATTGCTTAATAGACGCAAGCATATCATTACTATCAATTCCAATCCATTCTGCCTTTTCTTTATCTGTCATGGATTCATAGATTTCTCTTGTGACAGCCTTTGTGTAATCTTCTTCTTCAACTGATTCGTCCACGTTCACTAGCATTTCAGACTTATTATCTGATATCTCATAAGAATCCTCAAGAACTGAAACGACTTCCTCTGTAATTGCCACTTCTTCAACATTATCTACAATATATGTCTGTTCCTTATTATCTGTAATAGGCTCACAACTATCATCCACGCTCCAATTTGCAATCTCGGAAAAATCCTTACTTTCCGTAACATTGACCTTACCTTCTATATTATCATCAAGAACCTTTTTTTCCTCTTTCTTCAAATACCAAGGCTTTATAGGAACTTTCACATCATACACATTTCCAATTTCAACACTCTCTGGAACAAAAAGACCAACATAAAGTACTTCTTTCAAACAACGATCTCCAATCTTGATTTCCTTCTGTAATCTCTTCTTTTCCAGTTTGATATCATCTAGTTTCTTCCGATATTCTGGTTCTGTAGAAATAATAGAATCCCAATCATGATTACGTGTTGACTTTCTCTTAAGCTCTGCTCGATCCAGATACAAGGATTTCTGTTTCTCTGTCAGCCGTTCCAAATCATACTTACCATCGTAGTAAAAGCTGTTTTCTAAGACTGGTGGTCTCCCACTTGTCTTCGCTACTCCGTTGCTCTGGGCCTTAATGTCATGTACACAATTGACGATCCAAAGAAAAGGACTGTTGGATTTAAACTTTCAGAAGGAATGGAAGTTCCTAAGGAGTTGGAAAGAAGAAGTTTAAGTTCGCAAGGCAAAAATCCAAACTTGCTGGAACAATTCGTGGTTCCTTTTTTGTGATTAAGGGTGAATATTAAGGGTTATAGTAATGTGGTTAAAACAGTAGTGGGTATTAAATTAAAATAGTGCTATAAGAAAATCGTTAAATATAAATGAAAGTTGAGTGATGACTAATTGAATCATTGCTCAACTTTTTTGTATGGCATTCTTTTAATTAAAGTGCATCTGGCGGTAGGCTTTAGGGGCCATTCCATATTTTTGCTGAAATAGCTTATTAAAGTGTGTTCTGTTGAGATAACCCAGGTCCATGCAGATCTGGTTAATATTATCTTTAGTTTCAAGCAGCCGTTTCTCTGCCTCTCGAATTGAGAATTCCTGGCAATATTCAACAAAATTTTTTCCAGTGAACTTCTTAATGATACGGGTGAGATAATCCCCGTTATAACCGAGGATATTTTCTAATTCATTTCTGGATAGATTCCCATGATGCTCCTCTATTATAAAACTGATTCGAATGAATAAATCTTCTAGAATAGAAGTTTCTACCTGATGAGAGCTGGCGATGTAATCATCCTCATGATCCAACTGAGACAGTAATCGACAGAGGTATCCTCGGAACATAAAGCTGCCGCCAGGACGCTGACTGGTAAGCTCATCCAACATATTGTTGATAAGTACAAGATTATTATTGTACAAATGAGTTTTGTCAGGCTTCTTGTAAAAAGTAATGAATTCCTTGGAATATTTAATTTTCTGTTTAGAATGCATGGCAGCTTTAATTAGCCTGCTTATCATTGGATGTTTGTCTGTCTGACCAAATTCAGTAGCTCCCAGGATATCATTTTCAATGAGCTCTTTGAAGAAGTAATCCTGTAGCATGATAAGCAGAAATTCGCAGTCGGAGTCACAGTGCTCCGCATGGCGAATACTCTTATTACATAGACAACAATCACCGGTGGAAAAAATATATGTCTCATCCTCAACCTGTATTTTTAATTTTCCTGAGAGCACATAGGTAATTTCATAGAATTCATGTTTGTGAAGAGACTGTTTCCCCAGCGCCATAAGCTCATCGAGACTTGCATACACATAGTAATGACCAATATCTGAAAATTCCATCAGTGTGAAACGGTTAGCCTGAAGGTTATACTGTTCATATAAAAGCATATATGGACTGGTGAGCTCCACGAAGGAGCTTATATCATTGCCGTAGTTGTGAAATAGTAAAGCAGACTTTTCCACGCCATATTTTTCATAAACTGTATTTATAGATTTATTCTCTTCCTTTTGTCTTATAGAGTCGTTTTTCAAGAAGGTCCCTCCTAAAAGTCGGATAGTGATACAAAAATAGAACAACATTATGTAAATAGATATTTTCATTATAATAAAAAGAGAATACAATAAAACTACATAAAAATCAATGTTCTCGAGAAACATGATTAAGAAATTAAACCTATATGCTATTTTCGTCGTATAAAAAGGCGGAAAATAATAAAAAATCAGGAGAATTGTAAGTGAAGGAGAAAAGAGATGAAGGATAAATTTTCTTTAAGAGAAATGCTTTGCTACGCATTTGGTGATGCGGGATGTAATTTTGTGTGGGTCACAGTGGGTTCCTTTTTGACGTTGTATTACACAAATAGTGTAGGAATCAGTGCAGCTGCAGTTGGTACCCTAATGTTAATTACCCGTCTTTTAGACGGTACATCAGATCTTGTCATGGGAGCCATTATAGATAGAACAAGAACCAGATGGGGCAAAGCTCGTCCATGGATTTTGTGGATGACACCATTCATGGGCATAGGTCTTGTTCTGTTGTTTAGTGTTCCAAGCACATTACCAACAGGAGGTAAGCTTTTTTACGCTTACATTACATACATCTTAATGGCTGTGGTAATTTATACAGCATGCAACCTGGCATATACGACACTTCTTTCGCTGATGACTCCGGATTCTAAGATTCGTTCAACAGTAAGCTCCATCAGATTTTTCGTTGTAATGGTTGCAATACTTGTGATCAGCTACGGAACAACTCCACTTATTGAGAAAGTAGGATGGACAGGTGCTGCTGTAGTATTTGCAATTGCAGGATGTATTCTCCTTCTGATTTGTTTCTTCGGAACAAAGGAGCGTGTCGGTGGCGTACAGGAAAAAGATGTTGTTGAGAAAAAAATGTCCGTTGTCGAATCTTTTAAAATTTTGACTCAGAATAAGTACTTTATATTTGTTGGACTTCTTTTTGTTCTTTCCTATATAGCTGGTGGAGCGACAAGTGCGTCAGGTATTTATTATGCATCATATGTATTAAATGATACCAATCTTTTTGGAAACCTAATACTTTTCGGTATGGTTCCATGTATGATTGCGGTATTTGTTCTTCCAGCATTAAGTGCAAAGTTTGGTAAGTGGCGAATTATGATGGGCAGTTTTATAATTCAAATTATAGCATATGCTATAATCGCACTATTCCCGACGCACCTCCCTATTCTGTATGCAGCCCTTGCAATTAAGTCGATTGGACAGACAGCACCAATGGCCATTCTTTTTGCACTTGTGGCAGATGTAGTTGACTATGGAGAACTTAAAACAGGAAAACGTATTGATGGCATTACCTACTCAGCTGTATCCTTCGGAATGAAAGTTGGTACAGGACTTGGTTCTGCTATCGTTGGCTGGGCTCTTGCATTTGGTAAATATGATGGGCAGGCATTAACACAGCCACAGAGTGCAGTTAATGCTATTATTGCACTATACTCATACATTCCATTAGTACTTATTGTTGTTGCTTTGATTGTTATGTATTTTACAAATGTCGATCAGGCAATCGAAAATCTTAAAAAAAATAATTGATAATGAGGAGTAAACATGAAAATTTACGTCAATATTGCCGCCGGAAAAGAAGGCGATGGGAGTAAAAACAGACCATACAGACATATAAACGAGGCTGCAAAAGTAGCACTTCCAGGGGATGAAGTTATCGTCGCACCTGGTATATACAGGGAGTATGTGGACCCTGTCATTACTGGTCTGGAGGATGCACGGATTGTATATAGAAGCGAGGAACATTTGGGAGCAGTTATCACAGGAGCGGAAGAGGCAAAGGGATGGACTAAATATCAGGGTACTGTCTGGACGATCCGGGTGAATAATGGCATCTTTGGAGATTACAATCCATACACCACTTTCATATATGGAGACTGGTATTTTGCTCCAAAGATCAGACACACAGGAGCAGTATATTTAAATGACCGTCAGTTGTATGAAGCGGAGAGTCTTGAGGATTGTATCAAGGGAGAGATTTATAAGCCTTCCTGGGAACCACAATATTCTATTTATCAATGGTATACAGAGCAAGATGGGAATGAGACGGTAATCTATGCAAACTTCCAGGACAAGGATCCAAACAAGGAAAAAGTAGAAATTAATGTTCGCCGAAACTGCTTCATGCCTTCCCAAAATGGAGTTAATTATATCACCTTAAGTGGATTTAACATAAATAAGGCAGCAACAACCTGGGCACCGCCAGCAGCATTTCAGGATGGAATGATTGGTCCAAACTGGTCTAAAGGCTGGATCATTGAGCACTGCGACATCAGCAATAGCAAATGCTCAGGAATATCCCTTGGAAAATATTATGACGCAGAAAATGATCACTACTTTACACACGAACATGTAAAAAGCCCTACACAGATGGAAAGAGATGCTGTCTGTCGCGGTCAGTATCACGGTTGGACAAAGGCCAATGTGGGAAGCCACATCGTACGTCGTTGCCATATCCATCACTGTGAGCAGACTGGTATCGTTGGAAGAATGGGATGTGCTTTCAGTATCATTGAAGACAACCATATTCACCATATAAACAACATGCAACAACTCGGTGGAGCTGAGATAGCAGGCATTAAATTCCATGCAGCAATTGATGTAACAATTCGCCGTAACCATATTCATAACTGTACCATGGGAATATGGCTTGATTGGCAGGCGCAGGGAAGTAGGGTATCACAGAATCTTTTCCATAACAATACTCTGCCAGAAAATACACCAATGGCAATGGGTGCAATGATGAGTCAAGATCTGTTTGTGGAAGTAAGTCATGGACCTACTCTGGTAGACAACAATGTTATGCTCTCAAAATCGTCTGTAAGAATCGCATGTCAGGGAATTGCCATGGTACACAATCTGATACTTGGAGCCCTTACAGGCGTTGGAGCTGGGACAGATATGGTTATAAACGGTGTTATAGAAAGACGTTATACGCCTTATCACATTCGTCATGAGACAGAGGTCGCGGGCTTTATGACAATCCTCCACGGTGATGATAGAATATACAACAATATATTCATTCAGAACTGGCCGATAGAAGAAGTTGAAGTCAAGGAAGATATGGGATTTATGACCATAGATAATAAGGTTGTAGGAACAGAAGTATTTGATCCGTTTCCAGAATACGATGAATGGATTATTCCATTTGACCTAGATGGAGATCCGAATATGTTCACCATGCAGGATTACCATTATAAAAAACTTCCAGTCTGGATCAATGGAAATGCATATCTAAATGGTGCAAGGCCATGGAATAGAGAAAAAGATAACTTTGTAGATAATGATAATAAAGTTACGATAGAGCTGGTTGAAGTAGACGGAAAATATTCTATTAAAACAAACCTTTATGAGATATTAAAAGAATATAAAACGGGAATCATATCAAGCGATGTATTAGGAAAAGCTTTTGAGCCTGAGCAGCGTTTTGAAAATCCCAATGGAACAGCTATTACTTTTGACAAGGATTACTTTGGTGGACACCGAGGAATTAATACATTACCGGGACCATTTGTTGATGCAGAAAGTTCAGAAAAGACTTTGTGGTAGTTCTTGCTAGTGAATAGAATTTTAACTACGCAGTCATACGAAAACCAGGGAACCATAACTACCACAATATTCATTTGAACTAAAATAAGTTTAAGATTCAAATGAATCGAATTAGTATTAGTGAGAGAATATTTTCTAAAAAATTTAGAAAATATTCTCTTTTTGTCGATTAATCATAATTGTTGTTAGATTGGATAACTGGTGTTAACTGCAATAAGTAACTGATATGCAATATTTGTTATAGTCAATACGTTACATATTTAATAAACCATCCCCACCACAGAACCAGGAGGAATAAATCAAAGTAAAAATCAAATATTAGAATTGTATTCCAAAATATCAAATACACTAATGAGTTACTTGATAGACTAGCACATGATTCATGTCGGGCGTCCGCCCAATAGAAATGAGTATAAAAATCGTCCTTAGAGTGCGAATACTCACGGCCAATTTTTATACTCATTTCTGCATGTCTGAACTGTTATTTCATGTATCTACACAACGTAGTTCGACTGATTTGAAGTTGCTTTGCGGTGAGACTTTGGTTTCCGTGGTTATAAGCCACGGCCTTTTTAATGATATCTCTTGTAATTTCTTCCAAGGGACGCTCAATGGCGTTCGTCGAAATCAACACTAAAATAGCCAGTACCAGCTTTACCCCGGTACTGGCTATTTTTAAATTGAATGGTTTTTATAACATCAATAAAAACATCAAATAACGATTAAAAATATATAACCCTAATTAAATACATTCATCGCATCCACGTACCCCTGCAACCCATCTGGTTTCAATGCATAAGACACATAATTTGCTTGCTCTTCCCTTGCCAACTTCACAAGATATCCTTCATCTTCCGGTTCATCAAACACAACTTGTGCATTTGCCTTGACACATTCAATTACCAATGCATTATCATCTTTATCTTTCATAACTACTGCATCAAGAATCGAATCATAATAATACAAATTATATTCCATCCATTCCACCTCCAGCCTTAGCTAATCATCCCAAAATGCTTCAATGCATCCTCAATCGCCTTTTCCTTATCCTCTGGACAATTCGGTTGCTTCGCATCTTC
>CAZJAS010000094.1:0-7397 GCA_964544135.1 uncultured Clostridium sp.
GCACTTTGGTAGAACTTATTCATTTTTAAGTTGCAATTTACGGAAACTCAAGTAACAAATTTGCACGATACTCCATATAATGTGCAAAATATTTAGAAAGTTTAGAAAACTTTCACTAAATAGTATTGTTATTTATATTGTGAACAGACCGGAAACCATGTAAAATAGAAAACAATAGAAATAATTGATTGCGCTTTGCGCAGATAGGAGCACTTATGATGAAAGATTCTTTTCGCAACAGAAAAAACGGCTTTAGAACCGTCGGTGACGACGGTAAGCCCTCTAATCCCGGCTGGGGCAAGTTTGTGGGGATTGGAGCTGCTATAATAGCCACGTTGATATTGATATTTAATTCCACCTATCAGATTGACGAACAGGAACAGGCCGTACTGATTACCTTTGGTAAGGCTTCCTCCGTTACGGAACCCGGTCTGCATTTTAAATTACCTTTTATACAACAGGTTGTTAAAGTAAATACCACTATTCAGGGCTTTTCCATCGGTTATGACCAAGCCACTAATGTCTCCAATGAATATGAATCCCTGATGATTACTTCGGATTACAATTTCGTTAATGTGGATTTCTTTGTGGAGTTTCGTTATTCCGATCCTGTGAGGGCTGTTTTTTCTTCCAGGGAGCCCATCAGCATACTTAAAAACATCAGTATGAGCTGTATCCGTACCGTAATCGGCAGTTATCCCGTAGACGATGTGTTAACCACCGCTAAAAATGAAATTCAGGCTGCTATAAAGGAAATGATCTTGCTGCGGCTTGAAGACCAGGATTTGGGGATTCAGCTGATCAATGTCACTATTCAGGATTCCGAACCACCCACAATAGAGGTTATGGAAGCTTTTAAAGCTGTTGAAACCGCAAAGCAGGGCAAGGAAACCGCATTGAATAATGCCAATAAGTATAGAAACGAACAGATTCCTTCCGCAGAGGCACAGGCCGACGCCATCATACAAGAGGCTGAAGCAGAGAAAACTTCCCGCATCAATGAAGCGATTGCTCAGGTGGCAAGATTTAACGCTATGTATGAAGAGTATATTAAGAACCCCGATGTTACAAGAGAGCGTATGTTCTATGAGGCTATGGAAGAAATTTTACCTGAGCTGAAGGTCATCATTGAAAGCCCAAACGGAGATATACAAACTTTTTATCCCATTGAATCCTTTGCGGATTTCAACACCGATGACTCTAATTAGATAAAGGAGAACAAATATGAAAACAGCTAAAAATGTAATCCTTGTTGCCGCAATCTTCCTAGTACTCATTTTAGGCGGCTCAAGTATTGTAGTAACACAGGAAGATGAGTATAGTTTAATTCGTCAGTTCGGAAAAGTAGATCATGTAATGACAGAAGCCGGTATCAGCTTCAAGATTCCTTTTATTCAGAGTGTTGATAAGCTACCTAAGCAGATTCTTTTATATGATTTGGCTTCCTCCGATGTTATAACAAGCGACAAAAAAACCATGATAACAGACAGCTATATTCTCTGGCATATTACCGATCCCCTAAAATTTGCCCAGACTCTCAATTCCTCCATCCCCAATGCGGAAAGCCGTCTGGATACCATAGTATATAACTCCACCAAAAACATAATCGGAAGCCTGACACAGGAAGATGTAATCAGCGGCCGTGACGGGGAATTATCAATGGCGGTTCTGCAAAATATCGGTAATTCCTTAGAACAATATGGGATTCAACTGCTCTCCTTTGAGACCAAGCATCTTGATTTACCCAGTGATAATAAAACAGCAGTATATGAGCGTATGATTTCCGAACGAGATAATATCGCCGCTACCTATACTGCCGAAGGTAATTCAGAAGCCCAAATCATCCGTAACACCACCGATAGGGAAGTCACCGTTATGCTTTCAGAAGCAGAAAAGCAGGCTGAAATACTTCTTTCCGAAGGAGAAGCGGAATACATGCGGATTCTATCCGAAGCTTATTCAGACCCTTCCCGAACGGAATTTTATTCCTTCGTGCGAGGTTTGGATGCCATAAAAATATCAATGACAGGAGATAATAAAACCTTGATGCTTTCTCCCGATTCGCCTATCGCTAAACTCTTCTATTAATAAGTTACACTAAATAGGAAAAATTACCTTTAACAATATAACAATAAAAAGGGGTACCCATACGGGTACCCCTCAGACTGTAGACAAACTATATTTTCTTATTTCCTTTAATCAAGCGATGAATAAAAATACAAGCCAGATGACGGAAGATCCGGTCGTATGCTGCAAAATTCGCATTTGAGATCACTACACTTCTTATCAAGCCATTCGTCGCATCGGGGGCAGCAGTTTGCATCATACTTAAAGAAATAGATCAAATTTTCTCCACATACTTTACACCGATGAGGAAGTAGCATTCCTGCTTTCAGCCAATAATTATTATATTTCCATAACCCTTTTTTTGTCCTCTTTTTCAAATAATCACCTATTGGAATACGCCAATATCGTTTATATTTTGATTTGCCTTATATCCTTTAAAGCTATTCTACAAATTCCATTTTAACCATCTATTTCACTATAAAACCACAGTTTATCTATATATTCAATACCATCATCTCTTATGGTTTCTTTATAACAAGTTTCAGTAAGACTTGTTTTTATATTCCGTTTTCCTATGAAAGAAGTAGTGGGAGAAATTAATTCCCACATTTGCTCATTACTATTACGTAACCAAAATGTTTGAAAATACTTCTCACTATAAAAAATAATTATTTGAGAATCCCATAAATTCTTCTCACAAACTACTGCTACAATTCTACAGAACGGAAGCTGTTTAGGCTTCATTCTAATAAAATTTTCTGTTGTTTGAATCCATTTGTGAATAAAAGCTGTTTTAATATTGCTACGAGTTTTTGTACTATTTATAAAGGTGTTTGAGCAAGGGACATGAAAATGTTCATATGCTTCAGATAGTTCTGAAAAAGGTATAAATTCATCTATGTGAGCAAGTAATCTATTTAATTTTCGTGTTTGTCCTCTTTGTTTCTTTTTAGAATAATTCAATTCCAGCCCTCACTTTTTGATTCAGTTCGTTTTCATAATCTTGGCACAACACTGGATACATCACGCCTCAATTCCATTGGAAAAGCCTCAAACATAGTTCCATTACCCCTTACATTTAACTTCTTACAATCCGGTCTATCTCATTTAATTCTTCTTTTGTAAACGAAGCACCCTGTACGATTCCTACATTATCCAATATCTGTGAGGGTTTGGATGCACCGATCAGTACGCTGGTAACCTCCCCATCCCTGAGTATCCAGGATAAGGCCATTTGTGCCAGTGTTTGTCCCCTTCCCTTGGCAATCGTATCCAGTGCCTGAATCTGTTTTATTTTCTCCCCTGAAATTGCACTTTCCTGTAAAAACCTTCCGTCCGTCTTCATCCTGCTGTCTTCCGGAATACCATGCAAATACTTATTTGTCAGCAAGCCTTGTTCCAGAGGGCAAAATGCAATAATACCGATTCCGTTTGCCGCCGCATAAGACTTCAGCCCATCCTTTTCAATGGTACGGTCCAGCATGGAGTAACGGCGCTGGTTAATGATAAAGGGTGTTTTTAATTCCTTCAATATATCCGCCGCTGCCTTGGTCTGCTCTTTATTATAGTTGGAAATACCCACATAAAGTGCTTTACCGCTTTTTACAATACCATCCAGTGCCAGCATGGTTTCCTCCAACGGTGTATCGGGATCGGGTCTATGATGATAAAATATATCCACATACTCCAGTCCCATTCTTTTTAAGCTTTGATCCAAACTGGCCACCAAATACTTCTTACTCCCAAAATTGCCGTAAGGTCCCGGCCACATATCATAGCCCGCTTTCGTAGAGATGATCAATTCATCCCGATAGCAATCCATTCCGCTTTTTAAGATTTTACCGAAATTCTCTTCCGCTGCTCCCGCTATGGGTCCGTAATTATTAGCTAAATCAAAATGTGTGATTCCATGGTCAAAAGCCGTATGACACATATTCAGCATATTATCAAAATCTGCATTGCTTCCGAAATTGTGCCACAGACCCAGAGATACCGCCGGTAGCATTAATCCGCTTTTACCGCAACGGTTATATTTCATTTTATCATAACGCTCTTCTGCTGCCGCATAATTAACTTCTTTCATAAAATCGCCTCCCATTTCATTTGATTGTACCTTTGATTCATATCATTTATTATACCGCATAAACCCTTTTTATACCACATGATCCTAATAATCTTTCTTCCCCTGGGCTTCTCAATCTTTAAAAGTTTAATCTTCCTTATCCTCATGTATTGATATCAGAATTTTTTCTGAATCCTCCGTTTCAACTTCTATCATGTCTTCATCTATATATCTGATATCATTAACCCATATTGTATTATTTTCATCCTCTCGTCTCCACTCTTTCCATTGTGGTGATGGAACATCATGGAGATATCTCTCATAAGGCTCTTTGAGATGGTAAATAATAATACCACATCCCCCAACAACACAGAAGGTCTCTGATTTAGAAATGATCGCAACTTGAGGATCACCATAAAATTCTCCGATTACAATTAATTGATCCTTGTCCTTTATTTGTAAAAATACGGTTTCATATTCATACCAAATCTTGTAATTATCACTATAAGTTAATTCTTTCATCATACACCTCCTAATCCAAAGCACTTAATTTACCAATAATAACGAAACAATCGTTAATTCATAATAAAATTATAACGAATCAAAAACTTTTATGTACTTATTATATTTAATATTGTGTTCGGTATATTCACCCTGTAACATAAATCCCAAACCCTCCAACAGTTTTATGGACGCCGTATTTTCGGGTTCCGTTAAAGCATATACCTGTAAAAAATCATGCTCCCTCCTACCATATTCCAAAATAGCTTCGCATACCTCTCTTGCCAGTCCCTGTCTCTGCCAGGGTACTCCGATCAGAAATCCCAGCTCAGGATTAGCAAATCCTTCCCGCATGGTAAATCCTGCTCTGCCGATTACTTCATTAGTTTCTTTTAATAGAATGGTCCATATACCAAAGTCATAAAATTCATAGATATTTTTTCTATACTGTATGGTATATTTTATTTCATTCTCCCTTTGAGTAAATAAATCCTCCATATAACGGGTAATGGAAGGCTCTGTATAAATACGGTAAAAAGCATCTACATCCTCTACCGTTGTTTCTCTTACCTTACAGCGTGCTGTTTCTAATATCCACAGAGGAAGCTGATGCAGGCGTCTGTATACATATTCCAGATATTCCCTGTCCAAATCTGCCATTCCCTGCGTTAAATAGCGTAATCCTGCAAAAGAATTCCGGCTGTTTTCTTCCGTAAGGCAGCCGCAGACAGGTAAGCCTGCAGAAGCCAGCCTAACTGCTGTCTGATCACAGTCGGTCAGATACAGAACACCGTTTCCTCCGCCCTCTCCCCTGATAAGCTTTTCTTTTAAAATTTCTTCTATGGGCTTCTCATCTAAAATGGATGTCTTTATTCCAAACTTTCTTAGTTTATTTAATAGTTTTAAAGCATCTTTTTTAGCGGTTTTTGCATATATTTTTAACTCTTTAAATACATATTCTTCCATGCTTGTTTTTTCCTTTAAAATGATGTACTATTTTTATTGTAATTCAATTTATCCAGGAAAGGAAGAAAAAAATGGCACAGAATCCAGTTGTGACAATTACAATGGAAAATGATGATGTAATGAAGTTTGAGCTCTATCCTGAAATTGCACCTGTTTCCACCAATAATTTTATAAGTCTTATTGTAAAGAAATTCTATGACGGGCTGATTTTTCACCGGGTAATTAATGGCTTTATGCTGCAGGGAGGTGACCCGGAAGGTACCGGCATGGGTGGTCCGGGCTACAGTATAAAGGGAGAATTTTCATCCAATGGCGTAGACAATGATTTAAAGCATACGGAAGGTGTTCTCTCCATGGCAAGAAGCATGCATCCTGATTCAGCCGGCTCCCAGTTCTTTATTATGCATAAGAATTCTCCTCATTTGGACGGCAGCTATGCTGCTTTCGGTAAGATTATGGAAGGGATGGAAATTGTAAATAAAATCGCTGAAACACCTACGGATTATAATGACAGACCCTTGTCAGATCAGGTGATTAAAACAGTTGTTGTGGATACCTTCGGGGAAACTTATCCGGAACCGGAAAAATTAGATTATTAAAATAAATAATATATTTGTTAAAATATGGACGTGATTTGCACCTAAGTGCAGTCACGTTCATATTTTGTTTACAATAAATTAAAGGAATCTTCACCTGTAACTCATTCTTTAGACACTTCTTTTTCCTATACTATGTATATAAGATGCAAAGCAGTCATCTTCTTTAACGCTTATAACAGTATTTATTTAATAAATAACTTTTTCATAATAAATGCCAGGCAAATTAATTTGCCTGGCATCCTCCCTTTTTAGGGCTCTTTTTATATTTAAGCTTTATCTACAGAACCAAAAAGCTCCATTTTTTCTTTAACTGTTTTCTTAATTGCTTCAACGCCAGGTGCTAAAAGCTTACGAGGATCAAATCCCTTACCTTCCAAATCCTTGCCGGCTTCGATATATTTTCTGGTCGCTTCTGCAAATGTAAGCTGACATTCCGTATTTACATTTATTTTTGCAACACCCAAAGATATTGCTTTTGCAATCATTTCTGCAGGTATTCCTGTTCCGCCATGAAGAACCAGAGGAAGGTCACCTGTTTTCTGCTGAACAGCATCCAATGTTTCAAAACTCAATCCCTGCCAGTTTTCAGGATATTTTCCATGAATATTTCCGATACCCGCTGCCAAGAAATCAATACCTAAATCAGCAATTGCCTTACATTCATCCGGATCTGCACATTCACCGGCACCTACTACGCCATCCTCTTCACCACCGATAGAACCAACTTCCGCTTCAATAGAAATACCCAATGCATGTGCATCTTCTACAAGCTTTTTAGTCTTTTCAACATTTTCCTCAATAGGATAGTGAGAACCGTCGAACATGATGGAAGAAAATCCCGCTTCAATACATTTATAACAGGCATCAAAAGAACCGTGATCTAAATGTAGTGCCACGGGAACCGTAATGTTAAGCCCCTTCATCATTCCGTTCACCATGCCCACTACTGCATCATAGCCTCCCATGTATTTTCCTGCACCTTCAGATACACCCAATATTACGGGAGAGTTTAATTCCTGTGCTGTCATAAGTACGGCCTTGGTCCACTCCAGATTATTAATATTGAACTGGCCAACTGCATAATGTCCTGCTTTTGCTTTTTTAAGCATTTCTGTTGCTGATACTAACATACTCGATACCTCCATTATTTGTTTGCTGTTTCGTTTATTCTACCCCATTTTATACAAAAAGGGAATAGTGTG
>CAZJAS010000095.1:0-7272 GCA_964544135.1 uncultured Clostridium sp.
CTACTACCATAAAAAAGGATTTACTGTCCGTATCTGTAATAGAGGTTGCTTTTACAGGGCTTTTACGGCGGTATCATTCGGAAAGGACCGATGTGACAGAAGATAGATTTAACAGTTGCATCCGCGAAATGAACCGGGGCAATACAGACGCGCTTAAGGAAGTGTATGAAGAATATGTTTCATACATATATACCATTGTCAGACGGCTTTTGCAAAATCGTGAAGAAGCAGAGGATATCACCAGCGATTTTTTCATCCGTTTATGGGAAAAAGCAGGTGTTTACAAACCGGGCAACGGACATAGGGGATGGATGGCAACGATTGCCCGCAATCTTGCCATTGACTATATTCGTAAGCATAAAAGAGAGGAATTGGCAGATTTTTCAGAAGTGCAAAGCACAGAGGATAATAGGCAAGGCGTTCGCGTGGGTTTGATGGCAGAAGCGGCAAAGGATGTAAGTGTGGAAGATTTGGTATTGTCAAATATCAGCATACAAGAAGCACTTACCGGTTTAAAGGAAGCGGAACGGCAGATCATACATATGAAGATTATGGGTGAGCTGACCTTTCAGGAGATAGCGGACATATTAGAAGAACCGCCCGGAACGGTTGCCTGGCGTTATAGGGAAGCGCTTAAAAAATTAAGGAGGTGCGGGTATGAATAACCTGGAAGAGGAATATAAAAAATCCCAACAGGAAGATACACCGGATTTATGGGACAGTATAGAAGCCAAGCTGCCTCCCAAAAAAGTAAAATCTAAAAAAATCATATATCTTACCCGTTATCTGAGTGCCGCAGCAGCGGTTATCGTTCTTTTTACACTCATACCGGGTTTGCTACGATTAACAAAGGACAGCAATCACTCTGATTTAGTTCGTAATCAAATGTATGAAGCATCACCTCAGGATAATCAGCCGGATGCCGGTATACCGCAGTCACAGGAGAGTATGGATGTATTAGGAGAAGAGCCGGATGAGGAGGCTATACTAACCGAACCGGAGGAAGCATTGCGGGAAGACTTATCGGATCGTGATAGCCTGATGAACCTTTCGGAAATGGCTGTTAAGGATTATTACGAAGAAAGCATGCAGGTAATAAGCAGTACCGAAGAAGGCATGGATATCATATATACTTTGCAGACATTAGAAGGCAGGGAAATTACGGCAGTTCTTTCGAAAGAATTGGAGCATGAGCTGATTCCGGGAGAAACCTATCTTTTTACCTTACAGGCAGCGGATGCCTCTGATTGGGAATATATCATAGAAGAAGTGAAATGAATGAAAAAAGCGGCGGCTAGGAAAGCCACCACTTTAAAATATCCTGTATATGAGCATCCCAGTAGGACCACACATGATTTCCTTCCGACTCGTGGCAGGATAAGTCATATCCCATGTCCTTTACTTGATTCCATACAATTTTATTTTCTTCATATAAGAAGTCTTCGGTACCGCACCAGGCATAAAGTCTTGGAAGGAGTGTGCCGGAGGCTTTTAATTTCTCCGCAAGATGCAAAATATCATTATCGGTTCCTGCAATCTGTATGGGATCACCGAATATACCTTTCCAAAGACTTTGATTCTTGGTGGTAAGCTCTTCCTTCATCCTTTTGCTGCTGGCCATATGCAAACCGCCGGAAAGAGAAGCACCCATACCGAAGGTATCGGGAGTAGAAAGCGCCAGCTTCCATGCACCATACCCTCCCATGGAAAGACCGGCCGCTAAATTGTCCTTTGGTTCTTCCGACATATTCGGAAAGAAATCCCGGCAGACAGCAGGCAGTTCTTTCGATATGAAAGTAAAATAATTCATTCCATAGGTCGTATCGGTGTACCAGCCTAAATGTGTGGTGGGCATAACAACGGCAATACCCAGATCATTCACATAACGCTCTATGGAGGTTTGGCGTTGCCAAACGGTGTGATTATCTCCCATGCCGTGTAAAAGATACATGGTAGGATATTTCTCTTTTCGTTTTCCCCCATCCGTTTCTGTAGTAGAATATTTTATCTGCGGTAAAATAACATCCATGTCCATGCACATATTAAGGACATTTGAAAAGAAGTTTACATGAAGCAGTGCCATAGATTACCTCCTAATTTTAATAGTATTATATTAACCAATCTAAAGAGGATTTGCAAGACAGAGAGGAAACGGGTTAGATAGGTATCGGTAAAGGATTGGTAATAGTAATTGACACAATTATAATTTAGAAGTAAAATGACTTTGGGAATGAAGTTCTCCCATGGTGAATACCTAAACCGCTTATTAAGCTGATGACTTCTGCATAATGCAGATACCGTCAGCTTTTTTATATTACCTCTAAGCCAATGGTAAATGCACTTTATTGAAACTATCATAGGATATCAGATTAGGAGGATGAGTTATGCTTACAAGTTTAGCGTTTATATTTTTATGCGGTATGCTTTTGGGAGGTATTTTTAAAAAGATCGGTTTACCGGGTTTACTTGGTATGTTGATAACGGGAATACTCTTGGGTCCCCATATGCTTAATCTTTTAGATTCCGGTTTATTAGCAATATCCGGGGATTTAAGACAATTAGCTCTGATCATTATACTGACAAGGGCCGGGTTATCATTGGATATCAATGATTTAAAAAAGGTGGGAAGACCTGCAATACTCATGTGCTTTGTCCCTGCTTGTTTTGAAATAGCCGGTATGATATTGATTGCTCCAAGCTTATTGCATATTTCTGTTATAGAGGCTGCCATCATGGGTGCCGTTATTGCTGCCGTTTCTCCCGCAGTAGTGGTTCCCAAAATGCTGCATCTGATGGAAAATGAATATGGTACGGATCAATCAATTCCGCAAATGATTATGGCAGGTGCTTCTGTTGATGATGTTTTTGTAATTGTTATCTTTACTGCAACAGTTGGATTGGCTCAGGGGGAGGGTGTTTCAGCAGTAAGTATGTTACAGATACCGGTTTCTATTGTTATGGGAATTATTGTTGGTATCATTTTGGGCATTCTGCTGAATCAGTTCTATCGGATGGTACATTTGCGCGACTCATCAAAAGTCATTATATTATTAAGCATATCTTTTTTATTGGTAGCCATAGAGAATCTCAAGATGATTCCTTTTTCAGGACTTTTGGCGGTCATGAGTATCGGTGCTGCCGTGCAAAAGAAAAACACTGAAGTTGCTACCAGATTATCCAATAAATACTCAAAATTATGGGTCGCGGCAGAAATTATTTTATTTGTTCTTGTAGGAGTTACCGTTGATTTAAAATATGCCCTTGCAGAAGGTGTTATGGCAATCATAGTGATATTCGCAGCTTTGGCATTTCGTATGTTGGGAGTATTTGTCTGCATGATTAAAACGAATCTATCAGGTAAAGAAAAATTATTTTGCATGATAGCATATATGCCTAAAGCTACCGTCCAAGCAGCTATTGGCTCAATACCTTTGTCAATGGGCTTACCATGTGGTAATATTGTATTGACTGTTGCGGTTCTTGCAATTCTCATAACGGCACCTCTGGGAGCATTGGGTGTTGACTTAAGTTATAAAAAGTTATTAAAAAAATCGGTTTAATAATTAAAAATGAAGAGAAATACAGAAAAAGTTAAGTCATTTTTTAGAAATTTCGCGTTATATCTTAACCATTTTCCGTTATAATGAACAGGTATGAAATTAAAATACCTTTGGAGAAAATTAAAATGAAAGATATTACATTTGTAGTACCCTGTTATAATTCACAGGAATATATGAAAAGATGCATTAACTCGCTGCTTGGCTGCGGGAATGCAGGAGAGATTATTATTGTCAATGATGGTTCAACCGATGCCACCGGAGAGATTGCGGATCATTATGAAACTCTTTATCCCGAAATCATCAAAGTAGTGCATAAAAGGAACGGGGGACATGGATCCGGTGTGAACGCCGGTCTTCGGTTAGCTTCGGGACGCTTTTTTAAAGTAGTTGATTCGGATGATTGGCTGGACGAAAAAGCATTACACACTGTATTAAAATGTTTACAAATGTGGGAAGACAAGGTAGATATGATGGTATGCGATTATGTTTATGACCATCTCTATGAAAACAGACAAAGGAGTGCCGGTTTCGGTAATGTTTTCCCAAGGGACAGAATATGCGGATGGCAGGATATGCGCCGTTTTGGTCCGTCCCAGTATCTGATTATGCATGCTCTTATTTTTAGAACCGCAATCTTGAAGCAGAGCAATGTGAACCTTCCGGAGCATACTTTTTATGTAGACAACCTATTTGCCTATAAGCCCCTTCCCAATGTAAAAAATATTCTGTATATAAAAGAAGAGCTCTATCATTATTTTCTTGGCAGGGATGACCAATCAGTGACGGAAGAGAGCTATAAAAAGCGGATAGACCAGCAGATATTAGTCACCAAAATGGTGGCGGATTCCGTGGATTTGCGGGAAGTAAAAAATGTATCACCTAAGCTGGCGGCGTATATGATGCGGAATGTATCTGTCATGCTGTCCATATGCTGTATTTATCTACTTATGATAAATACAAATGAGGCATTGAAAAAAAGGCGTGCTCTTTGGCAATATATAAAAGAAAAGGACAAGTCTTTATATAGGAAAATGCGATATACAACTATATGCGGGTTCACCTATCTTCCGGGTAAGACGGGAAGGGTATTAACACTAAAAGGATACAAAATAGCAAAAAAGATATATCAATTCGGATAAATTAGGAAGCGGTGGAAAATGGAAAAAATATATATAGCATTGGTAGATACACCGGGTTTATTTGCCGGTATCATCCGTCAGGTTATCCAAAAAGATTATGTCCATGTAGTGTTGTCTATGGATGATAAATTACAGGAAGCATATAGTGTGGGAAGACGCAATCCATTTATTCCCTTTTTTGCAGGGTTTGAAAAAGAAGATAAGCATAAAATAGATGAGGCATTTCCCACAGCAAGATACAGGATATACAGCCTTGATTGTACAAAGGAGCAGAAGGAAAATATTTGGGAACAGCTTAAGGCTTGTTACCGGAATCGATTTTCCTATCATTATTGTATTTTGGGACTGCCCCATTTAATGCTGCAAAAACCCTTCTATCAGGAGGGACATTACACCTGTTCCTCTTTTATAGCACGCTTGCTATCCCAAAATGATATTAATTTATTTCAGAAGCATTTTTCCCTGGTTACACCGGCGGATTTTTACGATTTAAAGGATGAAGATATTGTGTTTGAAGGTTTGCTGGCAGAATTTCTGAATAAAGAAGTCTGTGAAGAATACAAATCCAACCCCCAAAAAAGGAGTTTTGTATGAAGGGTAAAAAAATACTGAGTGCGGTATTGTTTTTAGGACTTGCGGCACTCACTTTTTATATTGTTTTTAAAAACCAGGATTTTGTTGAGCTGTTAGAAGCAATAAGAAATATGGGAAAAGGTTATCTTTTACTGGCGGTATTCACTGCTGTTTTTTTTGTTTCTGCGGAAGGCATTATGATTTGGTATTTATTTAAGGTTTTTGATGAAAAGCCGAGATTTATAAGTTGTCTGAAATACTCCTTTGTGGGATTCTTTTATTCGGGTATTACGCCCTCATCAACCGGAGGGCAGCCTATGCAGTTGTATTATATGAAAAAAGACGGTCATAAAATTGCGTCCGGTACGGTAGTGCTTATGACCTTAGCCGTAGCATATAAATTTGTACTGGTAGTCATCGGATTAGGACTCAGTGTGTTTTGGTACCGTAATATGAGGGATTATCTGGGATCCTATATGCCGCTTTATTTTCTGGGATTGCTCTTAAATGTGGTATTGGTAGTGATTTTGCTGGCCATTATGCTGAACGGACCCGGCATGGAACGTTTCCTGATTGGGGCGGAACGTCTGCTTGTTAAAATACATTTGATGAAGCCTTCCGATAAGCGGAGGGATAGTATTCATACCATGGTAGTACAATATCAGGATACGGTTTCCTTCTTAAAATCACATTTTAAAGTTATTTTCTTTGTGGTGGTTTTTACCTTTATACAAAGGTGCAGCGTGTTTGTTCTTACTTACTTTATTTATAAAGGAATGGGAATGGAGGGAACACATGCCTTTACTATAATAGCTTTGCAGGCTGTGGTTTATATTGCTGTGGATATGCTTCCTCTGCCCGGTTCACAGGGAATTACGGAAATTATGTATGCGGCGGTATTTAAAAATGTATTTGTAGGCAGTAGCCTTACCGTGTCCATGTGTGTGACAAGAGGAATTAATTTTTATATGCTGTTGATTGTGAGTGCCATTGTGGCGGGTTATTGCTGGTGGTATAGCGGTAAGAAAAAAAGAGCATAAAATTCCCCGTAGAACATTCCGTTCAGGAAGATGAATTCTACGGGGACTTTTTATATTAATATCTGCTTATATCATTACTCTGAAAATATATAGTCGATAAATTTTAAAGAGTTTTCCAGATTCTTTGTATTGGCACAGATTCCAAGATACACACCATCTTCATAATAGTAGGAATCTGTAAACTTACTGCAACCGCTGATGTCAATCCCAACCGGAATGGGTTCTTTCATCTCTTCGGGCTTTAAGGGGTTGGGCAGCTTCACTTCTGCGGCGGCATCATAATCACCATTTCTCTCTAATTCATCTATTTCCTGAAAAACAGCATTGTCCATGTAATAAAGCTTCCCGTCAAGGGACGCAAGCATTTCCTTGCTTAAACATGATTGCAAATCTATATAAATTCCACCGTAGGTATATTTCTCAAACCGCTGAGGGTCCATCATGCAGACATCCAAATCGCTGGCGGCTATATATACCATAATAAACTGAGTTGAGCTCAAGGAGGATGTGTCATACGGATCATCTGACATACGTAAGGTTGAATTGATAAAAATAGTGTCTTTCTTTTGATTAATACCCGCATATTCCATAAAGGCATTTTCAAAGGCATCTTCCTCACCCATAGGATAACCGTTTAATGTAATACCGTAAAGTACAGTATCCTTGCTGGTCACAATTTCGTTTACCACCGTTACCAATATAATTACAGCCAAAAGCCCGCCTAAAACATACCATTTATAATAAGTCCAAAAATAAGAGACTTTTTTCTTGAAGGGTTGGTCTTTTAGCTTTTCCCGTTCTTCTTTAAATTCGTCCATTAATGCCATATGGTATCGCTCCCGGTTCATATTTTTAAAAATAATACTAATTCTTATCTTAAGGGTTGTCCTTTTTATTGTCAATGATAGGAATGTTAGCAGTTTATTAAATAATAATAAAATGACCAAAAGCGGGTGGGAT
>CAZJAS010000096.1:0-7254 GCA_964544135.1 uncultured Clostridium sp.
ATTACATTACCAGTGAAACAAGGGGTCTGTGGATAAAAGTACGGAAACTCAAGTACTGCCGTTATATTGACGGTCGGCGGCAAATGAATTATGATAAAAAAGATGATATACAAAAAGAGGAGAGTGTATAAAATATACACGGCAGCTTGATGAATAAATTAACTGAATTAAAGCAAAAATACAGGGCAGCAAGAATTAGAGCAAAGGAAATGAGCCTGCCTCAAGTTTGCAGGTCTTTTTTGCTAATGCTATTGCGATTGGTAACAGTATTATACTTAGTTGCCATGGTCGTTGTATTGCCTTTTTATTTTAGTACAGAAACCTATTATACTGAAATAGGGAGTAATAAATCCTATTTTTTTAGGACAATAGGATTTTTTGTTCTTAGATTGTTTTTACATATATTTATTTATTATCTGGTATTTGCAATGATTTGTTGGTGGCAGGAGAATAAAAAAAGAAAGGGTAAATTCAGTATTTTAATGAATGCCCTTTTGGACAGTCTATCAGTGACGGATAAATTTACTCTGGTCTTTACAATCGGACTGAGTCTTTCCTATTACTATACCGCTTATCCCGAATCGCTTTATCTGGGTGCCCAAGGATGGTATATGGGATTTATGCCCCAACTGCTTTTGATAAGCTCCTATTTTGCAATCTCCAAACTGCTTACAAAGGACTTAGCTAAATGGCTGGCAGGAGCTATGCTTGCTGCCTCATTTGTGGTTTTTCTTCTTGGATTATTAAACCGGTACCAAATCAATCCTCTGGGTATGATAACCAGCGGACCCAGCTTTGTCTCTACAATCGGTAATATCAACTGGTATTGCGGTTATTGGTCCGTATTATTTCCCGTGGGTGCAGGTCTATTTCTATTTTATGAAAAACAGACACAGCAAAGCGATAAAGCATTTCGGATAAAACGAATCATGTTGGCGTTGTTTATTTCAGTGGGCTTTGCTACGGGTTTAACTCAGGGAAGCCAAAGCGGTATACTGGCACTTGCCGCCTTGCTGCTTTTGCTGGGATGCCTGGCGATTGGAGACCGCAGGTTGGGAAAGCGTTATTTAGAAATGCTGCTTATATTTTGTGTGATCATGCAAGCATTGTCTTTGGTACAATGGGTTTGGCCGGATAGAAATCAGTATGTAACAGCCGTTTATATTCTGATAACAAAAACACCCCTGCCCTGGGTGCTGGGTGCAATTATCATAATTCTATACCTGCTTTTGGAAAGGGAAGAGAAGCGATTGGCAGCTCATCCCAAGGGTAGGGAGCCTGTTTACCGCGGGCTTCGAAAAGCTTGGTTTGGTTTCATATTACTTATTATATTGACAGGAGCGTCATATTTCTTTCTTTTACTGATTAATTCAATTTGGCATGGCAGTATCGGTATTTTATCCGATCATCCTTTCTTTGTATTTAATGAAACATGGGGCAGCTCAAGAGGGGGCACCTGGCTGGCCGGCATAAGGACCTGGCTCTCTCAGGATACTTTACATAAAGTAGTTGGGGTAGGACCGGATGGAATGGCGGCATATATTTATAATGGTTCGAATGAAAATCTGTTAGAAGCTGTACAGAAACAGTTCGGCAATAATCGGTTGACCAATGCCCATGGTGAATGGATTACCATACTGGCAAATCTGGGTCTCTTAGGTCTTCTGGGCTTTGCGGGGATGATGGTTAGCGGCATCCTTCGCTTTATCAGAATCCCCAGGGCAGAATATCATGTGAAGGAGCAGCATTTTATGCAAATTCTGTGCAAAGCCTGTGGAATCGGATTATTTTGTTATTGTATCAATAATATTTTCAGCTTCCAGCAAACGATGAATGTAACACAAATGTTTATTATATTAGGATTGGGCGAATATCTGTGTCGAACCAAATTGGGAGTATATAATAGAAATAGTAATCTCTGAAATAAGGCGGAAAGGTTAGGATAGATATGATTAAAATATTAATTGTGGAAGATGATGCGGATATTAATGAGATATTGGCTAAGATAATGAGAAAACAAGGTTATGAACCGATTCAGGCCTTTTCGGGAAGTGAAGCCAAGCTTTTATTGTTTACAAAGCAGACGGGCGATACAGCAGAAAAGATAAACGGAGATTACGATTTAATATTATTGGATCTGATGCTTCCCGGTGTTATGGGAGAGGATCTAATTTGCAGTATTCGTGAAAAAAGTGATATTCCCATCATTGTTATTTCAGCCAAAACAGCATTAGAGGACAGAGTGCGGATATTAAATCTGGGAGCGGATGACTATCTGGTAAAACCGTTTGAAAAGGAAGAAGTGATTGCCCGTGTGAATGGTGCCCTGCGGCGATATAAGGGCGATTTTCATAGAAATAGCATAGATTCTTCAAATCATATAGAAAGGAAGAATGATTTTCCTAAGCTGGTTTATCGGAATCTGGAAATATATCCACAGGCAAGAGAGGCAAAGATTTATCAGCAGGATCTTCCTCTTACAGCTCATGAATTTGATATTCTATATCTTCTGGTGCAAAATCCGGGAAAGGTATATTCCAGAGAGAGCCTTTATGAACAGATTTGGGAGGGCGGATACTATGGAGAGGATAATACCGTAAATGTCCATGTGAGTAACCTTCGTAAAAAGATAGCGGCATTTGATAAAGATGAGTATATAAAAACAGTTTGGGGTATCGGTTTTAAGATGGCATAAGCAGTTTTATATAATAATTAAACTTTATGATTTCTTTAAACTTTCTAAAGTACTTATTTAAGATACAAGAGGTATGATCAATATGTGCTTGGGAAAACGGTTCCCAAGTGAATGAAATTAAGTACAAGGAGAGTATATATGAGTGCAGAATTGATAGTTAAATCAAAAAACCTTACTAAAGTCTATGGTAAAAGTATAGCCTTAAAAAATGCGAATATCTCCGTTAAAAAAGGAAGTATTTACGGACTGGTTGGGAACAACGGTGCGGGCAAGACCACTTTTTTAAAAATAGTGGCAGGCCAGATACATGCCACCGACGGAAGTTTTGAGCTAATGGGAGCCGATAATGAAAGAGGCTATCGGCAGGTAAGAAGAAGAACCGGTGCAATTATAGAATCGCCGGGCTTTTATCCCAAGCTTACCGCAAAGCAGAATTTGGAATATTATCGTATACAAAGAGGTATACCCGGAAAAGAAATTACAGACAAAATGCTTGAGCTGGTTGGATTAATCCCGTCAAAGAATAGGAAATATGAAAATCTCTCACTGGGCATGAAGCAACGCCTTGGTATTGCCTTGGCACTTATGGGAGAACCGGAATTGTTATTACTGGATGAGCCCATTAACGGATTAGATCCCGCAGGTATTATTGAAATAAGAAAACTTTTATTAAGTTTGAATCAAGAAAATAATGTTACCATACTGATTTCCAGTCATATTCTTACAGAACTGCAAAATATTGCAACCGACTATGGATTTCTAAATAAGGGCGAACTTGTAGAAGAGGTTTCAGCAGAAAAGCTGAAGGAAAAATGCCGTACCTTCCTTGAAATCAAGGTTACTGATGTGGCAGCCTATGCAGCACTATTGGAAACCGAGCTATTGTGCTCTAACTACAAGGTAATGCCGGAGGGCTGTATCCACATATTAGAGCATGTGGATAATATCAGCGAATACAGTGCGCTTGCCATCAATCATGGCATAGGGTTACTTGCCTTTGAAATGAGGGAAATTAATTTAGAAAATTATTATATGAATTTAATCGGTGCAGAAAATTTGCAGGAAGAGGTGTAGGATATGATGAATTATATAAAAAGTGAACTATACAGAGTCATTCATTCAAAGGGAATTTATATCCTAATGGGTATTTGCGGGGGATTGTTGCTTGCCATGAATTTAATACTATATTTTGTAGAACGTGATAACCCCATATTTCAATATAATACAACCTTGTTTTCTTTTTCTATGGTGGAAAATAGTTTAGGAATTGTTTTTATTCTTACGGTATGTCTGGGTTGTATGATTTTTGCGGATGAGTACAAAAACAAGACCATTATGAACAGTATCGCATCCGGCTACTCCAAGACAAGTATCTATATTGGCAAAATGATAGTAGGAATTATTGTATCCATATCTGCACTGGTTATAGTATTGAGTGTATTTATTGCCAGCGGCTGTCTGCTTTTAAAAAACAGCGGTGAAGAGGGAGAACTAATACTGGAAATCATTAAGGTATTTGGTGTTTATGCGCCCATATTAATTACCGGCTTAATAGCAGCGATTACCTTATCGTTTCTGATTGGAAATGTGGCTGGTGCAACTTGGACTTGGATTGGATTATTTATGGGAGTTCCCATGATAAGCTCCCTTCTTGAAATGAAATTTGCATTTTTTGGAGAGCTATCAAAATGGCTGGTGTTTAATTTAATAGGAAATGGCACAGTCAGCGAAACCCAAGGTTTTGTCATGTTATGGAAGACGCAGGATGGACTATACAGATGCCTTTTAGCAGGCTTCATGGGAATAGCTGTATTTTTAATCATAGGTCTATTGGGAGTACGGAGAAAAGAAGTAAAATAGGTAATTGTTGATTGTAGGTAATTGGGAAACTTTTTTCCAGTGGCTTTACTCCTTATATTACTTTGGAAAGCCATCTTTTTCTATGGAGATGAGAAGGGGCTCATTGGAATGGTTAGAAAAACCGGCTGACAAAGTACTATGAGGAGTAGAGCCCCTTGGAAAATAAGTTTCGCAAATACCTACTGCTGATTATAGAAAGGAAGCGTATCATATGGGATGGATATTGGGATTGGTTATTATCATAGCGTGTATTTATATGATACGTTACTATCGCCTGAAGGCTAATTTAAGAAATTCGGCTAAGGAGCTGCAAAGGATAGCACACAATCAGGAAGAAAACCGTATACTACTTATTTCTTATCCGGATAAGGAAGCAGAAAGTTTTCTGGAAGCCATGAATGAGTATATCTTGCTTATGAGGAAGAATCAGATATTTTATCAAGGCCGTGAAAAGGAGCTGCGTGCGCAGATTGAAAATATAAGCCATGATCTACGCACCCCCCTAACCGCCATTATCGGTTATCTGGACCTTTTAGAGCTGGATAATATGAGCAAGGAAGATAAAGAAATCTTAGTTGCGGTACAAAAAAAAGCAAAGTTTTTACAGGGACTTATTAATAATTTTTATGATTTATCCCGTTTGGAAATGAATGATTATCAATTGCATTCGGATGAAATGGATCTTACAAGGTTTGCTCGGGAAACAATCCTTCTTTTCTATCAGGAGTTTGAAAAAAACGGAATTACTGTAGAATTCTCCGTGAAGCATAGGCAGGATGCACTCCTAATCTTAGCAGACTCCGGTGCAATGGGACGTATTTTCAATAATATGATGCAAAATGCCCTGCGGTATGCAAAAAGCAGTCTGCATATTACTGTATTTGAAGAAGAGGGTAAGGGATGTATTTCCTTTGAAAATGATACGGATGGTTTAGATCCCGAAGATATACCCCATTTATTTGAACGTTTCTTTATGCAGGAGAAGTCCCGTACCAGTCAGAGCACGGGCCTGGGACTTACAATCAGCAAGCTATTAGCTGAGGCCATGGGCGGCAGTGCAGAAGCCAATCTTGTGGAAGACAGACTACGGATTACATACCGTTTTGAGGAGGTTTAAATGGATAGGCTTCTAATCGTGGATGATGACCACGCACTCATAAAGATGTTAAAGAGCTATTTTACATTAAAAGGCTATTTGGTGTTTACGGCAGCAGATGGTCTTAAGGCTATGCAGTAGATTGAGGAAATGCCGGACTTAATTCTATTGGACATTAATATGCCCCATATGGATGGGCTGGAGTTTTGTGAAAAAATTAGGGATAAGATTTCCTGTCCCATACTCTTCTTGACGGCAAGAGTAGAGGAACAAGATAAAATAAACGGCTTCTTAAGCGGAGGAGATGATTATATTATCAAACCTTTTAGCTTAAAGGAGTTGGAAGCACGGATTATAGCACATTTAAAGCGTGAGGAACGCAGTAAACGTAAAAGCAGGATGAAATATCAGAATGGTCTGATGATTGATTATGTAGCAAAGGATGTTAATATTGTTTATGAAGTGTTTGAAAACCTTTTGGCAAATGCGATACGTTTTGCGGAAAAGGTCATCAGTATTGAATTACAGTCAGAAAACGGTAGGCTCATGTTGATGGTTCGTGATGACGGATCGGGCTTTGCAGGAAATGAAGGAGAGATTGGAGAAGCCTTTTACCGCTCGGGGCTATCAGATGATTTAAAACATTTTGGATTGAGGCTTTATCTATGTAATATGTATTGCAGTAAACATGGCGGAAAGTTACTTGTGGGAAATGCCTATGGGGGAGGCGCTTGCGTAAAAGCATATTTTGAAAGTCGGAAGTAATATTTAGAATAAGATTTCAGTTTATAAATGGTGGTTTTGAGAAAATCAAAGCCGCCATTTTCTATTTTTGTTTAGTAAATTTTATCTCGTTGCTTTTTTATTGTCTTTTGTTTCTTAAGATAGGAATAGGCATTTGCAAATTTAAAGGGAGCTCTACTCTTCATAGTACTTTGTCAGCCGGTTTTTCTAATCATTCCAATGAGCCCCTAAGTGTAAAAGCATGTTCAGCAAAGGCTTCCATGCTTTTAGGAATCCCTTATGGTCTCATCTCCATAGAAAAAGATGGCATTCCAAAGTATATGATGAGTAGAGCTCCTAAGAAAATCGCAAAACACCTAAAATAGGAATACAAGGAGGAGAAATTGTGCGAGCAATCATAAAAAGAGAAATTAAAAATTACCTAAAGAATCCTGTATTTTACATGGGAGCCATTCTTATTTTTGTGCAATTGTATTTAGTATTTGCACCATATCTAAAGCTGCATTACTGGAGCAGTGAAGAAGAGATTCAAAATGTGAAACTGGAAGACCAGGAGGACGTGCCGGAAGAATTTAGATCAGGTGGCATACTGGAAGGTTATATTAAAGCCGGTTATGATGAAAAGGTGGATTCGGCACTTTACGCTGTCTAGAATCTTTATTTGTGTAGAATTTTGTCTAAAGATATGATAAAATGGTTTTATTAATGTGATAAAAGGAAATACCATAAAATAGCCCAAATGTCATATTTATTTATATAATTTGAAATAGCAAGGCACCTTGACACCCGATCCCCCTCGGGCATATAATAGCAAGGTACCTTGCTATTGTTTTTGGGCAAAATTAATAGGGTTTAGGAG
>CAZJAS010000097.1:0-7148 GCA_964544135.1 uncultured Clostridium sp.
AGGAGTGTGGTGTCATGAAACCAGAAGAAATAAAAGTGTTTAGGGAAATACAGAAAAATGCAGAGACGGCGATCAAGTCTATTGAAACATTAAGTGACAAGGCATATGAGGATGATTTTGCTTTACAGATATCAAGACAGGCACTGAAATATTCTGATATCCGTAATCGGGCAATGGATAAGCTTCTGGGAGCAAAGGCAGAACCTGTTCATCAAAACTATCTGTCGGATATTATGCTAAAGGGCTCGGTGCATATGAATACGTTTTTTGATACCAGTACCAGCCATTTAGCAGAAATGATGATTCAGGGCAGTAATCGTGGAATTACGGAAATGTATAAAGTGCTCAATCACAATGCAAAGGACAAATCGATGTCAAATTCCTATGCGGTGGAGCTTGCAAAGGAATTAATGGATTTTGAAGAGAAGAATATCAATATTATGAAAAAGTTTCTATAACATTTGTTAAATATGCATAAATGTATTTGTTAAAATGATAATAATTTTGCTAAAAAGTGTACTTTGCAATTTTAAGACTCTATATTATAATAAAACAGTAAAAAAATGCAGGCATAATGAAAGCCTTATGCTTTACAATAAGGAGGATAGGAATATGTCATATGTTGATGATGTACTTGAACTTGTAGTTGCAAAGAACCCTGCACAGCCCGAGTTCCATCGGCAGTTAAGGAAGTATTGGAATCTTTACGTATTGTAATTGACGCTAATGAAGAGGTTTACAAAAGAGAAGCTCTTTTAGAAAGGCTTTGTACACCCGAAAGACAAATTTTGTTTCGGATTCCCTGGGTGGACGATAAAGGACAGGTACAGGTAAACAATGGGTTCCGCGTGCAGTTTAACAGTGCGATCGGACCATATAAAGGCGGTCTGAGGCTACACCCTTCCGTTAATCTAAGTATTATCAAATTTCTGGGATTTGAACAGATATTTAAAACTCACTGACCGGTTTGCAAATAGGAGGCGGAAAAGGCGGTAGTGATTTTGATCCTAAGGGTAAATCAGACAGAGAAGTAATGGCATTTTGCCAGAGTTTTATTACGGAACTCTATAAATATATCGGAGCGGATACGGATGTTTCTGCCGGTGATATCGGTACAGGTGTTAGAGAAATCGGATATATGTATGGCCAGTATAAAAGACTGACCGGTTTATATGAAGGTGTATTGACCTGTAAGGGGCTTACATACGGCGGATCTTTAGCCAGAACAGAAGCTACCGGGTATGGTCTATTATATCTGACAGAAGAAATGCTAAAATGCAACGGAATGGATATAGCAGGTAAGAGGGTTTCTATATCAGGATCCGGTAACGTGGCAATCTATGCTTGTCAGAAAGCACAGCAATTAGGCGCAAAAGTAATTACCGTATCCGATTCCGCAGGATGGGTATATGATGAGGAAGGCATTGACGTTTCATTGTTAAAAGAAGTGAAGGAAGTAAAGCGGCCAATGCAGGAGGTGTGGCTACCTCAGCCTTGGAGATGAGTCAGGACAGCGGGCGATTAAGCTGGACCTTTGAAAAGGTAGATAGGAAGTTACAGGACATTATGGTAAATATCTTCCATAATTTAGATGATGCGGCAAAGCTGTACGGAAAAGAAGGTAATTATGTAGCGGGTGCTAATATAGCCGGTTTCTTAAAGGTAGCAGAAGCAATGCTTGCACAAGGCGTTGTTTAGTTAATCAGAAAACCTGTTGAAATGTTTTTATGAGTTTGATAAGCCTATCTGGTCATTTGACAGGTAGGCTTATTCTTAATTGCCAGGTCTATCGTATTTAGTCTGTTAACCAAATGAAATGTTTGGTCCTTGTGCATGATCTGTGGTTCAAAATGATTGACAAGGCGGCTGTTTGGACGTAAAATAATAATGTTAAGCAAATGCCGAATAAATAGATAAACAGCAATTATAAAACGTACAAAAGGAAGTATAGGAGAGCAGGATGTCTAAAAAACAGGAAAAAGGAAAAGTAGTATTAATAAGCGGGTGCATATGGGTTTTTACACTATTGGTTATGCTTGCATTTTATATCGGAAAAGAACAGCTCCCAAATGGAGTTGAATATAAAGTATGGCTTCAGATGGCAGGAACTATATGGAGCCTCTTAGTGATGCCGCTCAGTTTTTTGGTTTTTCTCCTAAGTATTATGTGGAAGCTGGTAATAAAAAAACATATTGTTTTGGGAACCGTATTGACTGTAACAGCTTTATTTGTATTTATGATGTATGCTATTTTTGCGGTTATCTTGATTTGGGTGGCAAGCTTGGATATGGGAACAGAAACAAAATATGCGGAAGGCATTATCAGAACAGAGAAGCAAGATGAGTATTCACAAGGCGTTACTAATAGTGTGACAGTATCTGTTTATCATGAGGACATGGGGCTTTTCCTGAAAAAAGAATATGAACCTGCTTCGGATATTGTATTGATTTATTTAGAAGAAAAATATGGTGAAAAATTTAAACTGAGTAAGGAGTCCATAGAAGGCGAAGCTGTTTACCGGGTTTACCCGGAAGCTAATTCGTCACAGGAGTTTTTGGTAAGGGAGTTTCTGGGCTTTTTTAAGGATGATTATAGTGTGATACGTGCAAAGTTTATTATGGATAGGGCCATAGCGGAGAACTGTCCTGAAAGAAGCGTAGAGACGCAAGAGAAATTACTTCCCAATACCTTAAGTGACCGACTTACTATTGATTGCAATGGAAGAGAAGATGCAAAAGCCTGCGCCGGTGATATTGCGATGCTAATCTCCACGGTATTGAAAGATGATTTTTTCCTGGAAGAGGGAAGGAGTATCATGCTTGTAGTAAATTGTATTGATGAAGAGGACAGAGCTGCAACCACTTATTTATATTTTGGCAATGAAGCGGACGGCAGAGCCTATGGTTATGAAATGGACGGTATAGAATATGGATATGAGGCAGATTATTATACAGATGAAACATTAATATATAAGGAGTTGCAATCAAGCTTTGATTGGCTTGAAAATATGCTTGCTGAAGAAAAGAAAATGCAAGCATATGAAGATGATTTAGCTAAAGCTAATCTGGAAAAGAATGAAAGTTCTCCTGATTATGTGGAAGGTGCTTATAAATTTTTATATGAAAGCTTATTTGCAGACAGTGGTTATCCCTATGATTGCAGGCATAATGCCAAAGGAAATTTTTATGCATTTTTATGTGATGGAGAAGAACAACCGGAACATATGACCGAACCCCAAAAATATACTGAAACAATCGTGTATGATCGATTATCTAAAAATGAGAAATGTCATTTATTTGTATATTATAGGAACTATGATTCATATTCCACTATTCTGGAGATGTATGCGGTAGATAGGGAATCCGGAGAAGTATATATATCGGGGAGACGTGCATGGGAAGATGTGGGTACAAAAGAATACTGTGAAGCAACAGGGGAACCCTAAATAGAAAGATTTCCTTTCATGTGGAATTCCTGCTCGTTATTTGATATAATGAATTCATTGGTAAGTGAGTTAATCTATATATGGAATACGCTTTTCCTATGGAGAACGATATGAAGATTATGAAACAGGAAAAAATAAGAATCAATAAATATTTGGCTATGAGCGGCATCTGTTCAAGACGGGATGCTGATAAACTGATTGCACAAGGAGTTGTTACCGTCAATGGCAGGATTGCCGGGATGGGAGAGCTGGTAGGAGAAAAAGATAGAGTACTTGTGGGGAAGAAAGAAGCCAGAACAGATAAGAAACGGGTTGTTCTGGCTTTTTATAAGCCACAGGGAGTTGTATGTACGGAAAGAGACAAGCATGCGGAAAAAAAGATAATGGATTTAATTCGGTATCCTGTAAGGGTAACCTATGCAGGTCGTCTGGATAAGGACTCCGAAGGCTTGCTGCTTCTTACCAATGACGGAGACCTAATCCAAGCAATGATGAAGGGCTCCGGTAATCATGAAAAAGAGTATATCGTTAAGACAAATAAGGAAATAACAGATGATTTCATTAAAAATATGGAATCGGGGGTTTATCTGGAAGAGCTGGGAATTACTACAAAGCCCTGCAAAATAAAAAAGACCGGTAAATTTACATTCCATATAACGTTGACTCAAGGAGTCAACAGACAAATCAGGCGAATGTGCAAGACATTCGGATATGAAGTTAAGCATTTGAAAAGAATCAGAATCATGAGTATTACACTGGGAAATCTGCAGGAAGGAAAGTTTCGGGAATTGCAGGAAAAAGAACTGGTGTTATTATATAATCAATGTGGATTAAAAAGACAGTAAAGGAAGCGTTTGCATGAAATCCAATCAATTAAGCAGAATAAAAGAACTGGTTAAAAAGCTGAATGAAGCCGCTCAGGCATATTATGCAGAAGACAGAGAGATTATCAGTAACTATGACTATGACGAAATGTATGAAGAGTTAGAGAGGCTGGAAGAAGAAACCGGTGTTATTTTCTCTGATAGCCCTACGGTAAGAGTAGGATTTGAATCAGTAGATACACTTCCCAAGGAGAGGCATGAAACCGTGATGCTTTCTTTGGGAAAGACAAAAAGCCGTGAAGAAATGCAGGACTGGCTGCAAGGACAGCCTGCCATTTTAAGTTGGAAATTAGATGGTTTAACCGTAGTACTTACGTACCATGAAGGAAAACTTGCAAAAGCTGTAACGCGGGGAAACGGTGAAGTGGGAGAGGTTATTACCAATAACGCCCGCACTTTTAAGAACTTACCCTTGTCCATTTCTTATCAGGGAGAATTAGTATTACGTGGGGAAGCAATCATTACCTATTCTGACTTTCAAATTATAAATGCACAAATACCGGAGACAGCTGCTAAATATAAAAATCCGCGTAACCTTTGCAGCGGTTCCGTTAGGCAGCTTAACAATGAAATCACGGATAAGCGCAGGGTAAGGTTTTATGCATTTTCACTGGTAAAAGCAGATGGCATAGATTTTATGAATTCCAGAGAAAAGCAATTATTATTTTTAAGGGAACAAGGCTTTGAAGTGGTGGATTATATGCTTGTGAATCAAGATACCATTCAAGAGGCCATTGACGGATTTGAAGAGAAAATAAAGCACTATGATATTCCTTCGGATGGGCTGGTACTTACCTATAATGATATCGCTTACGGAGAGAAGCTTGGCAGGACAGCTAAATTTCCCAGGGATTCCATAGCCTTTAAATGGGCCGACGAGCTAATGGAAACTACATTAAAGGAAATAGAATGGAGCGCCAGCAGAACAGGTCTCATTAATCCCGTAGCCATATTTGAACCCGTGGATTTAGAAGGGACAACCGTAAGCAGAGCTTCCGTTCACAATATCAGTATTTTAAAAGGATTGAAATTGGGTATTGGAGACAAAATTACTGTTTATAAAGCCAATATGATCATTCCCCAGATAGCCCAGAACCTGACAGGTTCGGATGATGTTGAAATTCCTTCAATGTGCCCGGTATGTCAAAGTAAAACAGAGGTGAAAAGCATCAATGGGACTGAAAGCTTATACTGTACCAATCAGGATTGTGCAGCCAAAAAGATAAAAGCATTTACCCTCTTTACAAGCAGAGATGCCATGAATATGGAGGGTTTATCCGAAGCGACATTGGAAAAATTTATCCGGATGGGCTTTGTTCATGAATTTGCGGATTTGTTTCATTTACAAGAGCATAAGGAAGAAATTGTGACGATGGAGGGATTTGGTGAAAAATCCTATACCAATCTGATAAACAGTATTGAAAAAGCCAGAAAGACCACACTTCCTAAGGTAATCTACAGCTTGGGTATAGCGAATATCGGTCTTGCGAACGCTAAAATGCTTTGCCGACATTTTTCTTATGACTTGGAAAAACTTACCTCGGCAAGTGTAGAGGAAATAAGTTTAGTGGAAGGATTCGGTGAAATAATAGCAACGGCATTCGTGAATTATATGCAAAATACAGAAAACAAAGAAAGGCTTTACAGACTTTGTGATGAATTGAAGATAGAAACACCTGCTGTAAATGAGGACAGCCAAGTTTTAAACGGGCTTTCCTTTGTTGTAACAGGTTCCTTAACTCATTATGCCAGCCGCAATGAGCTAAAAGAGGAAATAGAAAAGTTAGGCGGAAAGGTAACAGGAAGCGTTACCGGCAAAACGGAATGTTTGATTAATAATGAGGTTACCTCATCCTCTTCCAAAAATAAGAAGGCAAAGGAACTGCAAGTGCCCATTCTTTCGGAAGATGAGTTTATATTAAAGTACCTGGGAGGAATTTAAAAATGCCGATTAAGATACAAAGTGATTTACCTGCAAAAGAAATATTGGAGAATGAGAATATTTTTATTATGGATGAAAACAGAGCAACACAACAGGATATCAGGCCCTTACAGGTGTGCATTTTAAATCTTATGCCAATAAAGCAAGATACGGAGTTGCAATTACTTCGTGCAATGTCCAATACACCACTGCAAGTGGATTTGACCTTTTTAAATGTAAAGAGTCATGTCTCATTGAACACACCGGTAAAGCATTTAAATAAATTTTATATTACCATAGATGATATTAAGGATAGAAAATTTGACGGACTGATTATTACGGGTGCACCGGTGGAGGATATTTCTTTTGAAGAGGTGGACTACTGGGAAGAGCTTTGTCAAATTATGGACTGGGCTGATAAGAATGTAACATCCACATTGCATATTTGCTGGGGAGCACAAGCAGCCCTATACTATCGCTATGGCATAGAGAAGCATAAACTTCCCGAAAAGCTTTTCGGTGTGTATTCTCATAAGGTTGCCAATAGGAGGGTGCCGCTTGTCAGAGGCTTTGACGATATCTTTTTAGCGCCCCACAGCAGACATACCGAATCACCGGCTGCTGCAATTCATGCCTGTCCTGATATTACCGTTTTGGCGGAGTCCGAGGAAGCGGGTGTCTTTTTGGCGATGACAAAGGAAGGAAAGCAAATATTTATAAACGGTCATCCCGAGTACGATCGCTATACCCTGCACAATGAATACCGCCGGGATTTGGAAAGGGGATTGCCCATTCATGTCCCGATCAATTATTACCCCGATAATAACCCGGAGGCAAAACCTCTTTTACAGTGGCGTTCCCATAGCAATAATCTATATACGAATTGGTTGAATTATTA
>CAZJAS010000098.1:0-7058 GCA_964544135.1 uncultured Clostridium sp.
GAAAGAAATTCTAAGTCTTCATAGTACGAAGACTAATAATTTCTAAATTCCACACCGAAGAATGTCTCTTGGTTTGTATGTCCGCTGAAGCGGACAGATAGGTGTTAAAGTAAATAATAAAATTTATAATTATATTTATGGAGGATTTATTATGGAATATAAGAGCAAATTTCAGTTTTGGCTGGAAAATGACTATTTTGATGAGGATACCAAAAAGGAACTTCTGGCCATCCGAGATGAAAAAGAAATAGAAGACCGTTTTTATAAGGATTTGGAATTTGGTACGGGAGGGCTGAGAGGAGTAATCGGTGCCGGCACAAATCGTATGAATTACTATACGGTGCGGAAAGCAACTCAGGGTCTGGCCAATTATATTTTAAAGCAGGGCCGAAGCAATCCCAGTGTTGCCATAGCTTATGACTCCAGAAGAATGTCTCCTGAATTTGCGGATACCGCTGCACTTTGTTTGGCTGCAAATGGAATCAAGGCATATGTATTTGAGTCACTCCGCCCTACACCGGAGCTATCCTTTGCACTTCGCACACTGGGATGTATTTCCGGTCTTGTAGTTACGGCAAGTCATAATCCCCCTGAATATAACGGATATAAAGTATATTGGGAAGACGGTGCACAGGTAACATCTCCCAGAGACAAAGAAATTATTGCAGAAGTGAATGCAATAACGGATTATGGTAATGTGAAAACCATGACTATGGAGGATGCGTTATCGGCAGGGCTTTATGAAGTAATCGGCTCGGAGATTGACGATGCCTATATAGAAGAATTGAAGAAGCAGATTATCCATCCCGAAGTAATTGCCCGAGTAGCCGATGACATTAAGATTGTTTTTACACCCCTGTGCGGAACAGGAAATAAGCCTGTTAGAAGGGTGCTTTCGGAGCTTGGATTCAAACATGTATATGTAGTGCCCGAACAGGAAAATCCGGATCCGGATTTTACCACTTTGGAGTATCCCAATCCCGAAGATCCCAAAGCATTCACCTATGCCCTTAAACTGGCGAAGGAAAAGGATGCGGATATTGTACTGGCAACCGACCCCGATGCAGATCGCTTGGGTGTGTACGCAAAGGATACGGAAACAGGGGAATACATACCCTTTACAGGAAATATGTCAGGCATGCTCATTGCCGAGTATATTTTACGGGAAAAGAAGAAAATGAACACGATGCCTGAAAATCCGGCTCTGGTAACCACCATTGTTACCACGAAGATGACGGAGATGATTACGCAGGCCTATGATGTGAAGTTGATTGAGGTATTGACAGGGTTTAAATATATCGGTGAACAGATTAAGCTATTTGAAGAGAACGGTTCTTATAATTATGTATACGGACTGGAAGAAAGCTATGGCTGTCTGGCGGGAACACATGCCAGGGATAAGGATGCCATTGTGGCTGTTATGTGTCTTTGTGAGGTTGCCGCATACTGTAAGAGCGAAGGTAAAACCCTCTGGGATATGATGATGGAAATGTATGAGAAATACGGTTATTTTAAGGAAACCCAGTATACAATAACCTTAAAAGGAGCGGATGGTGCCAGACAGATCGTGGAAATCATGGACAAGCTGCGTAAAAATCCCCCCAAAGCATTCGGTGATTTAAAAGTCCTTCGTTTCCGTGATTATGAAGAAGATAAAATTCTGGATATGGAAACAGGTAAGGTCACACCCACGGGTCTTCCCGGTTCTAATGTATTATATTTTGAACTCCCGGATAATTTCTGGTGCTGTGCGCGTCCTTCCGGAACGGAACCCAAAATCAAGTTTTATATGGGTGTTAAGGGAAACAGCTTGGAAGATGCCACAAATAAAGTGGAGAGACTAACGGAAGATTTAAAAGATATTTTGTAAAGGAAAGCTATAACTATGTTTAATAGTGCCAATCTGAAGAAAACTATAAATTATCTGAAAAGAAACGGGCTGCGGGATACTTATTTCGCAGCCTTAGAACGGATGCAGCAAAACAAAGAAAATGCGTATACTTACGCAGCACCGGATGAAGAGGCACTTGCAATTCAGAGAGAAAAATCCAAAGATTCAAATATTAAATTCAGTATTTTGGTGCCTGCATACCGCACCGACGAAGCTTATTTACGTGATATGGCAGAATCGGTATTGGTACAAAGCTATCCTAATTTTGAATTGGTCATAGCAGATGCGGGAGAAGACAATCGAATTAAAGATATTCTAAAGGAATATGGGGATAATAGAATTAAATATTTCCGCCTAAATGAGAACAAAGGGATTTCTGAAAATACAAATGCTGCATTAAAGGAAGCATCAGGGGATTATATCGGTCTACTGGATCATGATGATATGTTGACGCCGGATGCACTTTTTGAAATGGCAGAGGCTATTAAGAGAGCAAAGGAGAAAGGTATTACCCTTCAGCTAATCTATTCTGACGAAGATAAATGCGATGAATTTGGGAAACACTATTATGAACCCCATAGCAAAACAGAGTTTAATTTAGATTTAATATTATCCAATAATTATATTTGCCATTTTACAGTGATGAAGCAAGAGCTGATGAAGAAGCTTTTGTTTCGCAAGGAGTATGACGGGGCTCAGGATTATGATTTGGTGCTTCGGGGTATCAAAGAAATTTATGATGCTTATGGCAAGGAAAAAGGTTTATTTACCGTGGAAGCAGAAAAAGAAATCTTCCATATTCCCAAGGTGCTGTATCATTGGCGTTGTCATAGAGGCTCTACGGCAGAAAACCCCGGGAGTAAGCAGTATGCCTATGATGCGGGAGGCAGGGCCATTGCGGATTTTTTGAACAAGAATGCGATAAAGGGAGAGGTCAGTTCTACGAAGCATTTGGGATTTTATCAGGTGAAGTATGAATCGGATCTATTATCGGCAAGACCGGATATAGGTGCTCTGGGTGGTTGTCTTTATGATAGAAGCAATAAAATAACGGGCGGAATTTATTCCCGTTCAGGAGAATGTCCCTATAAAGGACTGCGTGCAGGCTTTAGCGGCTATATGCAAAGGGCAACACTTTTACAGGATGCAGAAGCCGTGGATATACGTTTGATGAAAATCAGACCGGAGCTTTTTCCTCATATAGTAAATATTCTTAGGAAAAGCATGAGAGAGGATGTTTTACTTTTACAGCATTCCGATCATCGGATCGATTGCAATAATCTGATCTTATCAGAAGATGAATATCGGGAAATCAGCTTTATAATTTGCAAAGAGATTAAGAAGAGAGGGTATCGTATCGTTTGGGATCCCTCCTGGACAAGGAAAATTGACACAGCCATATAAATCTTTACTTATAGATTAATTAAAAGAGGATTTAATTATGAAAGTAACAGTTGTTATTCCAAATTATAACGGAATGAAATATCTAAAGGATTGTCTGGAGTCATTAAAGGAGCAGTCCTATCCCGCAAGTATAGTGGTGGTGGATAACGGTTCTTCAGACGGTAGCGTATTATGGATAAAAGAAAACCATCCTGATATAGAACTTATTTGCCTAAATGAAAATACCGGTTTTTGCAGAGCGGTTAATATCGGGATTCAAAACACAAAAACGCCCTATGTGATATTATTAAACAACGATACTAAAATTAAATCGGGATTTATAGAGGCGCTGGTACGTGCAATCGATGCATCGGGGCGCATTTTTTCTGTCAGTGCAAAGATGCTGGATATGAAAGATGAAAGTATCATAGATAGTGCGGGAGATTTATACTGTGCCTTAGGTTGGGCTTATGGCAGAGGCAAAGGAAAACCCGCTGCTAACTATAATAAGCCGGTGGAGGTATTTTCTGCTTGCGGAGGTGCGTCTATTTATCGCAAATCTGTATTTGAAAGAATAGGTTATTTCGATGAATTGCATTTTGCTTATCTTGAGGATGTGGATATAGGATGGCGCGCTCAGATTCATGGTTACCGGAACCTTTATGAACCGGGTGCAAAGGTGCTCCATGCAGGGAGTGCGGTAAGCGGCTCCAAGCATAATAAATTTAAAGCGGGTTTGGCTTCTGCCAACAGTATCTATATAATAGGAAAGAATATGCCTTTGTTCCAAATAGTATTGAATCTACCCTTTTTAATTTTGGGGTTTCTTATAAAAACACTGTTTTTTACTTTGAAAGGACTTGGCTTCACCTATCTTAAAGGATGTATGCGCGGACTGAAAAGGTGCTTTTCGGTGGAGGGCAAAAAAAAGAAAATACCTTTTAAAGCAAGTCATTTGGTTAATTATGGAAGGATTCAGCTGGTATTATGGCTGAATATGGTGCGGCGCATTTACAATTAACAACATAGATACGTGTATGATACAAAAATGATACAAAATATTTTTATCTTATTAACAGAAGTCGATTCAGGGCACTAATATGTTGTCTGAAAAGACAGATGCCCCGCATCGGAGAAAGGTATATGCCATTCTTCGCTGGTTGGCAGGTGAGGCAGGAATGATAAAAGATAACCAGAAAGTCTTTAACAGGTTACACCTGATTATGGATGCACTGATTGTAATAATTTCATACGCAACAGCCTGGGTTTTACACTTTCGGGTATTTAACTATTTTGGGCCGGAGACTGGCATATTACCCATGGAACATTATATGAGAGCACTTTTTTTCATTGTACCGGCATATATACTGCTCTATTATTACAGTAATGTTTATAAACCTCAACGGGCATCCGGGTATGCGCATGAGATTTACAAGATTTTCACTGCAAATACCATTGGTCTTGTAGCTTTTATCGTACTTCTATATACTTTGAAATTAAATGATTACTCCCGTAAGATGATTTTCATGTTTTATGTTTTAAATATTTTTCTTACGGCATTATCCAGATTGATTGTCAGAAAAACATTGCGGCACTTCAGAGCGAAAGGATATAATCTCAGACATGTCTTGTTGGCAGGCTATTCTAGGGCCGCCGAGGAATACATTGATCGTATTTTAGGAAATCCTGAATGGGGTTATGTGGTTTGCGGTATTTTAGATGATTTTGTACCTGCAGGCACCCTATATCGCGGCATCAAGGTTTTGGGAAGGATTGATAATCTACATGAAATTTTACCGGAGAATGAATTGGATGAAACAGCGATTACACTTTCCTTAAAAGATTATGACAGACTGGAAGAGATTGTAAGCATTTGTGAGAAGTATGGTGTGCATACTAAGTTCATACCGGATTATAACAGTATGATTCCCAGTAAGCCGTATACGGAAGATTTAATGGGATTGCCGGTTATCAATATACGATATGTGCCACTGAGTAATACTATAAACAAATTAATAAAGCGAACGGTTGATATTGTTGGCTCGCTGATCGGAATTATAATTACTTCTCCTATTATGCTGGTGGCTGCTATTGCAGTCAGGGTAAGCAGCAGGGGACCGGTTATTTTTAAGCAAGAGCGGGTAGGATTGCACAGCAAGCGGTTTTATATGTACAAATTCAGGAGTATGGAATTGCAAAAGCCTTCGGAAGAGCAGAAGGCATGGACCGTAAAAGACGATCCCAGAATAACGGGAGTAGGCAAGATACTAAGAAAGACAAGCTTGGATGAGCTGCCGCAGCTTTTTAATATTCTAATGGGCGATATGAGTTTGGTGGGTCCCAGACCGGAAAGACCTCTTTTTGTAGAAAAATTCAAAGAAGAGATTCCAAGATATATGGTTAAGCATCAGGTGCGTCCCGGATTAACCGGATGGGCACAGGTGAACGGCTATAGAGGGGACACCTCTATACGCAAACGAGTAGAGTACGATTTATTCTATATTGAAAACTGGACATTGGGTTTTGATATTAAAATAATATTTTTAACTTTCTTTATAGGATTTATTAATAAAAACGCGTATTAACGCAAATAACAAGGAGATAAGAAAATGGCAAGTAATGGAAAACGACCAGCTTCCAAGCCGGCAACAGCAAAAAAAGCAAAAGCAAGAAAGCGCAATAAAATAATTCTTTTTACAGTGGAAATTATGGTTCTCGCAGTATTATTGGGAGCATTGTGGATATTGAAGGATTTTGGAACCAGTAAAGACGGTAAAGGTGGAAAAGGTCCTCTCTTTGCGGTGGATTTCAATGAAGGCGAAATCACGGTTAATGAGCAGGTAAAAGATAATGAGCATATGGAAGGCTATCGGAATATTGCACTGTTCGGTGTGGATTCCAGAAGCGGGGAGCTGGCAAAGGGTACTTTGAGTGACAGCATCATGATTGCATCGATCAATTTGGAGACAGGGGATGTAAAGCTGGTAAGTGTATACCGGGATACATACTTGAATCTGGGTAATGATAAGTATGGAAAATGTAATTCGGCTTATAGCGCAGGCGGTGCAGAGCAGGCAATAAAAATGCTGAATATGAATTTGGATTTGGATATTAAGGAATTTGTTACGGTTGGTTTTGAAGGTCTGACCGCAACCATAGATGCCCTGGGAGGCGTTTACCTGGATGTGGATGATGAAGAATTAAAGCATATCAACAGCTATCAAAAAACCATGGCAGAAGATTTGAAAATTTCATGGGAGCCGGTTACGGAAACAGGATATCAGCTGTTAAACGGCTTACAGGCTACTGCATATTGCCGTATTCGTTACAAAACCGGCAACGATTTTGCAAGAGCATCCTCTCAGCGTGAAGTAATTCAGGCAATTGTTGATGAAACCAAAAAGGCTGATTTAGCAACATTGGTAAAGGTTGCTAATGATGTTTCCGATTATGTATATACCTCTTTCAGCTTAGATGAAATCATATCTTTGTTAGGTGAAGTATCAAAATACAGTATTGCGGATGAGAACGGTTTCCCTGAAAAAACCATGCGAGGCTCCAGCAATTTGGGCTCCAGAAGTTATGTATATGCAATTAATTTGGACGATAATGTAAAATGGCTCCATGAGTTTTTATTCGGTGATACGAATTATGAGCCATCTAAAGAAGTAAAGGAATGCTCTAAAGTAATTCATGATTTTGTATCGCAGTATGTAAGTATAGACTGATTGTAATAAAATATTTAGTTAGGCAAAGGAGCCGTTCTATGGCTCCTTTTGTGGTA
>CAZJAS010000099.1:0-5379 GCA_964544135.1 uncultured Clostridium sp.
GAAAGTGATATCATAGCCGAGGAGAAATCCCCGGCTTTTGTTATACCTAAACAATCTCATACATCCGTTAAGGAGGAAAGGAGGTAGTATGACAAAGATACGATTACGCCAAAAGGTTCCACCTTAACTTGGAATCCAATGCAATAATAACTTAATACACACAAAATGTAACTTAGAAGTTATGAGCCAAAAACCATATCTTCTTATTTTTTTGCCCAGAAGGAGGTCGCAATGTTGAATAAAGTAAAAGTGAGCAGCATTCCATGTTATATACATCATTTTACGTATTGGATAATAAATGTATATAACATTCTGTTAGCCTATAGGAATATCAAGTCAAACACAGGCAGTTACACAGCTGGAACAGACAATCTGACAATGTATGACATTGGGTGCTTGCCACCTGATGAAGTTGTAAACAGGGTCAGATATATTACCCTCAACAATATGCGTGCAAGTGCAGTCAGCCTTTTGGTGATATTCCTTGTTGCTGCAGCGTGTAAGTATTATGATGTTTCCTTTTATAAAAAGAATATGAAGCACAAGAAAGCATTTGTTGCATTGGAGATATTTGTCTTGTTTATCAATCTTGGTATCATGGGCACCTTCTTTGGGATGTTGAGTGAGAGCAGTGCTGGGAGCTATGGAAATCTTATGCTGATTATGGTAATCATTCTGTCCATGTTGTTAAGTGTCATTACGCTGATTTTCTATACAGCGATTATGAATGTGAAGGAGTATCGTGTCCTACATGAGATGAACCAGAAGCAGCTACAGTTGCAGAAAAAGTATTACGAGCAGCTAAGGGAGATTGACCGGGAAACAAGAAAATTTCGACATGACCTGAAAAATCATTTCTTTGTATTATCAGGTTTTTTGCAGGAGGATAAGCAGGATCAGGCAAAGCAATATCTGAAGGAAATGATAGGACAATTTTCGGAGGTACAAAAGATAATCCAGACAGGGAATGATATTATAGATGCCATTTTAAATGAGAAGTTTCAGGAATGTAAGAAAAAGAATATTTCCATGAAGGTAGAGGGAATTATTTATGCCTCGCTTTTAATCAGTGATTATGATATCTGTACGATTTTGGTCAATGCCATGGATAATGCTGTGGAAGCCTGTGAGCGGGTGTTGTCGGATAACAAATGGATTACAGTTTCCATAGGAACCTATCAAGAGTATCTTCATCTGGTTATTAGCAATTCATCAACGGAAAATGTAAATTTGAGGACAAAAAAGGCTGACAGGCGTAATCATGGATTGGGACTGGAGAACCTGCAGGAGTGCGTGGAGAAAAATCAGGGGAAGGTCAGCGTGATGACAGAAGGCGGCAGGTTTGTACTGGATATTTTGGTGAAGGTGGTTGAGGAAAGTGAAAATTGATGGTTGCAATTTTGAAAAAAAAGAATATAATAAAATATACAGATAGATATGAATTAAGCAATTTGAATTGAAAAAGTGCTTGAAATAAGTGAACTTATCTGATATGATTTAATTGTAATAAGAAATGTGAAATTGGTTATAGTATGTATAGGCTTACAGCCTTTCATTTATTGGTGTGTAATGAATAGCCACGCCATCCTTTTCTGTGAGGAATTAAAATATACACAGAATTTGACCTGATTGGGGTAGGAGAACCAATCTGCTATTCAAAAATGGGTTGCGGTTTCCGCAACTCATTTTTTTTACAGAAAGTGGAGAGATGTAATGTGTGAGGATACGAATGATCTGTCTGAGCTGCTGGAAGGATACGAAAGAGACTTATGTAATAAAATTTTCAGATATCAGCTTAACCATAAAATTGATATAAATATTGTATTTTATTTAGAGAATTTTTGCCATTTGCTAGGAATACAACATATATATGGTAAGGAAAAGAAGTATCTGGGTGTAAATGGGTACAACAAGATTAAAAATCAGGAGATAAGCAGAAAAGACCTCAAGAAGCATAATAAGCGGGAATATAATAAGCTTGCAATTAAACTGGATCATTTTCAGGAGATATCTGAAATGTTGAAAGTTGGACAATTTATTAAGTTCTATCAATACAGGACAGTTCCTTATACGACAATAGTAGCGGATTTTATTATTTATCAGGATCAGAAAGAGTACATATTACATTTGTTTCTAAAGAAGGAAAATGAATCCTCTAATCAATACAGTCCAATTTCATTTATTGTGAAAAGTTGTAAAGACAGGAACAAAGAGCAATATATCAGAGGACAGGAATACAAAAAAATTACATCATTTGAAATAATCGAAAAGTAAAATGGTATATCAGTTTTTATACTGGTGTACTTTTTTTATGTCTTTTTATCAATGGGAAATCTTCCTAAAACCAATCAACATTACATTTTGCTGTATAAAAACGACATTACGCTGTATGTTTTCGTTTTTATAGAAAATATCTGGTATGTTAACTCCAGCTTATCAACGAAGGAGGAAATAAAAATGGGTTTTTATTCTGTCGACATATTCTATGCAGTAAAAGATATCATCCTTTCAATCTGGGGATAGAAGTAGAAATGACCTGAGTGATCTTACCCAGGTCATTATGTATGTAAAGTAGATAGAGAGTGCTAATTTTAATAATTATCGGCTGTTCTTATGCCTTGCCATGGTTTCGCTAAAGGCTTTCTTATAACTGTCCATAATAGATTCTTCTGGTACAGATGCAGGAGCTTTGTCCTTATTGCTGAGAATAGCAGTAATAATAGAGAGAATCAAATTCAGGTCGGATTCAGAGCATCTGTCAAGCAGGCGGATAATCTGCCTATATGTAGTGTTATTGTTGTCCTCCAGTGAAGGAAACAGTACAGAATCAGAGGAAATGTTGTAAGTAAACAAAGCAGCATACAGCGATGGTATACTTGGATTGTTCGTACCTCTTTCCATGTTTTTGTAGTAAGAAAGAGATAACCCAATTCTGTCGGCAGCTTCCTGCTGCGTCATGCGGGCCGCCTCCCGCCGATATTTCAGCATACGCCCTAAAAACTTTGCATCAATATCCTGATATATTTTTTCAGTATGTTCAATATTTTTTGTGTTTGTTGCCATAAAGTACCTCCTATGTGTTTATAAGTATTGTAGGTGTATACTAGATGAAAAGAAAAACGATAATAAGATACTTTAAAGTATTGTAAAACAAAACTAATAGAATAAAGAAGCCTGTACAAGCTGCAATAAAAAAACAGCAGTTAAGATGGTGCGATATAGATATGGAAAGCGGAATGATTGATGTAAATCATACACTTGTATATTATGACCATCGTACCGAAGGAAGCAAAAAAGGCTGCTATTTCAATGTGAATACGACTAAGACTCCTGCAAGTATGAGACAAGTACCAATGCTTGATTTTGTCAAAGAAGCATTTGAGCTTGAAAAGCAGAAACAGAAAGACTTGGACATTCATTGCGAAGTTACGATAGACGGATACTCAGACTTTATCTTTATCAATCGTTTTGGACAGGCACAGCACCAAGCAACCTTGAATAAAGCAATCCGCCGTATTATTCGTGACTGCAACGATGAGCAGTTTGAAAAGTCAGAAGAACCCGAGGTACTTTTGCCCCATTTTAGCTGCCATTCACTCAGACATACATTCACAACGAGAATGTGCGAAGCCGGAGTAAATATAAAGGTCATTCAGGACGCACTCGGACATACGGATATTTCAACCACGCTGAATATCTACACCGATGTTACCAAAGAATTGAAAACATCAGAGTTCAAAGGACTTGATAATTATTTCAAGGCACAGTAACAATCGAATAGACAGAGAGCATACAATCTGTTTCGGAAAGTATGCTCTCTTTATTTATATACATTTATAATGGGGGTGGTTTGCAGATTGACTTTCAGGCAGCAGATGAATATAATAAGTACATGAAGATATACAATTGTCGGCGAGTGCAAATCTCTCTACACCAGAAGATGAATTTTTGTATTATGTTACGGATATTCTGATAGCAGGTGAAGAATTTGATGATTTTACTGAGTGTCATTATGAAGGCATTACAAGAAATAATGCGAATATGATGATTGATGGATATGCTTTCGATGATACAGATGGTAGCTGCTGTGTATTCATTTCTGATTATCATGGACCTTATGAAGATGATGCAATCAGAGCTGAGGACATTAATAAGCTGTTTAGAAGAATCAGGTATTTTGTCGAAGAGGCAATTAAATATGAATTGTACTTGGAACTGGAAGAAAGTACACAAGAGTATGAATTTGCAAGAACGTTATATTATGATAACGAAGAAATCACCAAGTTTCGTTTCTATTTGCTGACAGATGCATATAATAAGCAGCGTAAAAAGAATATTAAGGATGACGAAGTTGCCGGAAGAACTGTAGAGTTAAATGTGTGGGATGTTACACGTATATTTGACGTTGTGAATTCCAAAGCACAGAAGGAGAGCGTGGAGATTTTTGTTCAGGAGTATTCATGCTCTGGAATTCCTTGTGTAAAAGCAGTAGAATATGTGGATGTAGTAGCAGATATAGAAGTTGCACCTAAATATAATGATGGTATTGAACCTGATGAAGAAGAGGAATATATCGACTTGTCGATAAGACGCTTGAAAATGGAGGATAAGTAAATTAGAAGTTTCAATTCATGGCTGGGCAAAATGAGATCCAGCATTAATGGTTATGATTACTATATGATCATAAAAAAAATTATGTCAACAAAGGAGGTTTCTCACTATGTGGGAGGATTTTAAAAAATTTGCGTTAAAGGGTAATGTAATTGACTTGGCAGTCGGTGTGGTTATAGGAGGTGCCTTTGGTAAAATTGTTACTTCTCTTGTAAATGATGTCATTATGCCATTTCTAGGACTTTTAACTGGAGGTATTAATCTTACCCAGGCTAAGTGGGTGATGCGGGAAGCAATGGGAGAAACCCAACCAGAGCTTGCTCTGAACTACGGGCAATTTTTTCAAAATATTTTAGACTTTTTCATCATCGCCCTATCTGTTTTTATGGTAGTTCGATTATTTCAAAAGTTTAAGAAAAAGGAAAAAGAGGAAGCACCAGCAGCTCCTCCAGCTCCTTCAAAGGAAGAAGTTTTGCTCACAGAAATTAGAGATTTACTTAAGGAATCTAATTCCAAGTAAAGGGCTTATTTTATTTTTACTAAACTTGGATAGAATAATATATAATGTAGTAGGCAAGAAGCTTGTAATTTTAAATTTCAAGCTTCTATTTTTGCTTATTTTTGATATACTATGAAATAATGATTGAAGTACCATAACTAGTGTATTATAATATACAAATTACACTATGTAGATTTTCCAAAAGTGTATGCGAATGTTGATCCTACGGATTTAGCCCGGAGGTAATGCAGATTGCGATGATGCTTGAA
>CAZJAS010000099.1:5479-7004 GCA_964544135.1 uncultured Clostridium sp.
ATGCTTGAAATAAAACCAGGCGCGATGTATAATAGAAGAAATTTTAGTAAAAACTAACCGAAATATCTTTTAGGAGTGAAAAGCATTATGGAAAAAGAGATAAAAAGAGACTATTATCTGGACCAGCTGATAAAAAGAAAAAATAACGGTTTAATAAAAATAGTGACCGGTATCAGGAGATGCGGAAAATCATATCTGTTGCGTACCATATTTAAGAAACATCTCATAGAAAGCGGAGTGGACGAGGCGCATATCGTTGAGATGGCATTTGATTTATACGATAATATAGAGTATAGAGACCCGAAGGTATTTTACCCATGGGCGAAGGGGCAAATAAAGGATGATGGCACATATTATTTCCTGTTGGATGAAGTGCAACTGCTTGATGAATTTGTAAGCGTATTAAATGGGCTTGCTGATAAGAAAAATTGTGATGTGTTTGTAACCGGAAGTAATGCAAAGTTTTTGTCGAGAGATATAGCTACCGAGTTTGGAGGCAGAGGGGATGAAGTGCATATGTATCCCTTAAGCTTTTCCGAATTTATGTCTGTGTATGATGGTAACCGCTATGATGGTTGGAATGAATATATTACCTATGGCGGTATTCCACTTGTCGTTTTGGCTGAGACGGAAGAACAGAAAATGGCAATTTTAGACAATCTGTTTAAGGAAACGTATATCAGTGATATTGTAAAGAGAAACAAAATCAGAAACGTGGGAGAAATGGAAGCACTATTGGATATCCTTTCATCTGCAATTGGTGCATTGACCAATCCCAATAAGCTTCAAAAAACTTTTAAGAGTGTGAACCGCTCAAAGATTACAGCTACTACCATCACAAAATACATTGAGTATTTAGAGGATGCGTTCGTAATTGAAGAAGCTGTGAGGTATGACATAAAAGGTAAGTCTTATATTGGTACGCCTTTGAAATACTATTTTATGGATATGGGACTTAGAAATGCACGTATCAATTATAGACAGATTGAGGTGACTCACTCTATGGAGAATGTTATTTATAACGAGCTTAGAAAGAGGGGGTTCAGCGTTGATGTAGGAAATCTTACCATATTGGAGAATGGAAAGGATGGCAAGGCTGTAAAGAAGCAGTTAGAAGTGGATTTTATATGTAATAAGGGTTCTAAGAAGTATTACATTCAATCTGCATACCAGATTGGTACAGAGGAAAAATTAGCACAGGAAATCAGACCGTTTCTCAAGATAAATGACTCATTTAAAAAGATTGTCATTACCTCCGATACACCAAAGCCGTGTTATACAGAAGAAGGGATTTTAATGATGAATGTGTATGATTTCTTATTAAACCCGGAACTCATAGATTTATAGAAACTGACCGTTATTAGAGAAATCTGATAGCGGTTTTCTTTTGCCCAAAAGTCGATGCTACATCGACAGGCAGTCCATGTTTTGGGATTTTAAAAAATCCATAGAACGCCGTAGAATAGTATCTGTAAGGAAGAGCAAAACCGGTTTCGCTGATGCTTACGTCAAATTCAGTTAAGGA
>CAZJAS010000100.1:0-6932 GCA_964544135.1 uncultured Clostridium sp.
TAAAGAGCTGCCTTCTGACTTGACAGCTATGGGTGCAAACACAGATTATAGTAATGGCAGATGGGATATATATAAAGCATATTTGCAGGCCCTTGACTGGAAGGGGCATGATAGTGTCAGTCTGCAGACCGAAGAAGAAACCATTATGCATGCACATAATTCTTTTATACAGACAGCCTATGATTTTGGCTTGGGAGCCGGTATCTATTTCCTTGTATTTTGTATTTTTGCAGGAGTTAGAAGTATTTATTATTACATCCGTCATAGGAAGGAAAGCACGGGTATGATTCCCGTTGTGCTTTTAGGGGCTTTTGGTATTTGCGGTATGGTAGAAAAAGTATTTTTTCCTTATATGTCAATGGGATTTGCATTTTTATTTGTTTTAGTCTTATTAATACCGTCTCAGAAGATGCTTGATAAGACAAAACAGGAAGTCCGCTGAAGCGGACGAATGGGAGTTAGTATGAAGCGTACATTTAATCCGGCATTATTATATAGAAGAATATTTTTATTTATTTATGATGCTTTTGCTGTTTTGGCATCTTCTCTTTTGGCACTCCTTATGCGTTATGAATTTATATATGGGGAGATTGATCCCCAATTTTTGAATTCAATTTATTCTTTCATGCCCTATGCTATTATCATAACCATTGTAGTATTTACAATCTTGAGACTATACGACAGTTTATGGGCATTTGCAGGAATTAATGAAATGCAAAATATTGTGGCTGCATGCGGTGTTACGGCTGCCTTATATGGAATCGGCCTTTTGCTTACTGATAATCCGGTACCCCGAAGCTTTTACTTTATGTTTGTGTTTTTACTGATTGGCTTCACTTTTGTAAGTCGATTTAGCTATCGCTTTTTTAGGGGTCTCAAACAGAAAAACCGTAAAAGGGAAAGAAGCACCAATATTATGATAATAGGCGCCGGGGAAGCGGCCAATATGATTATAAAAGAGATAATCAGCAGCAAATATACACATATGCAGATTCGTTGCCTCATTGATGATGATGTGAATAAGCATGGACGATATATTCAAGGGATTAAGGTAGTCGGAGGACGAGAACGAATTAAGAGCTGTGTCGATGCCTTTTCAATTGATGAAATATTTATAGCAATGCCATCCGTATCCCGCTCTGTTATCAGCAGCATAATAGATATCTGTAAAGATACATCTTGTAAGCTGCGAATTCTCCCGGGTATGTACCAGCTGGTTAACGGAGAAGTAAATGTGAGTCAGCTTAAGGATGTGGATGTGGAAGATTTGCTTGGCAGGGATTCTATTGTAGTAGATTTGGAATCCATACTGGGGTATGTAAAAGGCAGATCTGTGCTTGTTACAGGCGGTGGAGGTTCCATAGGAAGCGAGCTATGCAGACAGATTGCTTCTCATGAGCCCTCAAGACTTATTATTGTAGATATTTATGAAAATAATGCATATGACATCCAACAGGAATTAAAGCAGAAGGTACCTGAGTTGGATTTGATTGTGCTCATAGCGTCCGTAAGGAATACCAATAGGATGCAAGCCATTTTTGAAGAGTACAAACCGGATATTGTTTATCATGCAGCAGCACATAAGCATGTACCGCTAATGGAGGACAGTCCCAACGAAGCCATTAAGAATAATGTAATGGGAACCTGGAAAACGGCACAGGCAGCCGCTTTGAACGGTACAAAGAAATTCGTACTTATATCTACCGACAAGGCGGTCAATCCTACCAATATCATGGGTGCTTCAAAGAGAATCTGTGAAATGATTATTCAGGTTTATAACAGGTGTTATGATACGGAGTTTGTAGCGGTGCGGTTCGGTAATGTGTTGGGAAGCAACGGAAGTGTGATTCCATTGTTTAAAAAGCAGATAGAATCAGGCGGGCCGGTTACTGTCACCCATCCGGATATTATCCGCTATTTTATGACCATTCAGGAAGCGGTTTCTTTGGTGCTTCAGGCAGGTGCCTATGCAAAAGGCGGAGAGATTTTCGTCTTGGATATGGGTAAACCCGTTAAAATATTAGATTTGGCTACAAATTTAATCCGTTTATCGGGGTATAAGGTGGACGAGGATATTGAGATCGTATTTACGGGATTGCGTCCGGGAGAAAAGCTCTACGAGGAATTATTAATGGATGAGGAGGGCTTGCAGAGTACGGACAATACATTGATACACATAGGTAAGCCGATTGAGTTTGATGAAGAGCTGTTTTTTAAGCAGCTTCATGATTTGGATGAGGCCACGAAGACAGAATGCAAGGATATTAAGTGCATGATAAAGGAGATGGTACCTACTTATCTTCCCAAGGAAGAGTAAAGGTTATCTTTAAATTTTTATACAAAATCTGAAAGGTGTGAGTATAAGAATGATATATCAAAGTATAAAACGCGGAATAGATTTTTTTCTTGTGTTTATGGGGAGCTTACTTGTTTCTCCGTTATTTCTTATTTTATGCTTGGCTGTGAAATTAGAGTCAAAGGGACCTATTCTATTTCAACAAAAGAGAATCGGAATTTACAAGAAATATTTTATGATTTATAAATTCAGAACCATGAGGACGGATACCCCGAAGGATGTGCCCACACATTTATTAGAAAATCCGGAACAATATATTACAAAAGTGGGAAGATTTTTGCGGAAAACCAGTTTGGATGAGCTGCCACAGATCATCAATATTTTAAAGGGTGATATGGCAATTGTGGGTCCCAGACCGGCACTTTGGAATCAAGAGGATTTGATTGCTGAGAGGGAAAAATATAAAGCCAATGATATTTTACCGGGACTGACAGGCTGGGCCCAGATAAATGGCAGAGATGAACTGGAAATTGCACAAAAAGCCAAACTGGATGGAGAATATGTACAGAAAATGGGGTTTTTCTTTGATCTGAAATGCCTGATTGGGACGGTGCTTTGCGTCCTTAAAAGTGACGGGGTAGTAGAAGGCGGAACCGGAACCTTAAAGGATGATCCGGAGGATAAATAAAATGAAACGAATTTTGATTACGGGTATGGATAGTTACATCGGTACCAATGTGGAAAAATGGCTATCCGATCCTCTATATGAATATCAGGTGGATACCATAGATATGAAATCGGCATCCTGGAAGGAAAAATCCTTCACAGATTATGATGCTGTTTTTCATGTAGCGGGCATTGCACATGTTTCCTCAGATGTGAAGATGAAAGAGCTTTATTTTAGAGTCAATAGGGATTTGGCTGTTGAAACCGCTAAAAAAGCCAAAGAAGATGGTGTTGGGCAGTTTATTTTTATGAGCAGCCTGATAGTGTACGGAGATAGCGGAAAAGTTGGCAGGGAAAAAATCATTTCTGTAAATACTAAGGAAAAGCCTGCCGATTTTTATGGAGAAAGTAAGCTGCAGGCCGAGAAGGGGATATTGCCCTTGGCAGAGGATTGTTTTAAGGTAGCAATTATCAGACCGCCTATGATATATGGCAAAGGTTCCAAGGGAAATTATAGAAGGCTTTCCGGTCTGGCAAGAAAGATACCTATTTTCCCCAATATTAAAAACTGCCGTAGCATGCTCTATATAGATAATTTATGTGAGTTTGTAAGGTTACTGATTGAAAATGAGAGTAACGGAATATTTTTCCCCCAAAACAAAGAATATGTGTCTACTAGCAAAATGGTTCAAGAAATGGCGGCATGCCATAACAAAAGATTACATTTAACAAAGCTGTTTAATCCGATTATCTATCTTTGTGCAGGATTTGTTGGGATCCTTAATAAGGTATTCGGAAATCTGGCATATGCAAAGGAAATGTCTGATGATTGGGATTTCCGATACTGTGTGGTGGATTTTGAAGAATCGATTAAGCAATCAGAGGGTTGAGTATATGATAAATAGAAAGGAAACAATAGTTTTAATCGGGAATCATCATATTGTTATCTATAATTTTCGAAAAGAACTGATACAGCGTTTGGTGGAAGAAGGATACCGTGTAGTGGTGATGCTTCCTATCACGCAGGAGTCAGATAGGATAAAGGCACTGGGCTGTGAGCTGATTGATATATCCGTGGATAGAAGAGGAATGAATCCAATCAGAGATTTAAGACTATACTTCCGGTACAAAAGAGAGTTGAAAAGAATAAATCCTTCTGTTGTATTGACATATACCGTGAAGCCCAATATTTATGGAGGCATGGCCTGCCGGATATTAAAAATTCCGTATATCGGTACCATTACGGGAGTCGGTAAAGGCATAACGGACGGCGGTCTCCTTACCAAGCTAATTTTTATCATGTATCGGTTTGCACTAAAAAAAGCCGGAAAAGTATTTTTTCAAAATACGGAAGATAAGAAACTTTTTATAAAACATGGGATAGCTGAAAAAACCAATGAGCTGGTACATGGCTCGGGAGTGAGCTTAGAAACTTTCTATGTAAGAGAATTTCCGAAAGAAACAGAACCGATCCGTTTTATTTTTATTGCAAGACTGACCGAAGATAAAGGGACGGATTTATATTTAGAGGCAGCTGAATTTATAAAGAAAAAATATTCCGATACGGAATTTTATATACTTGGTTTTTTAGAAGAAAATTATAAAGAAAAAATTCAGGAGTATGTAAAAAAAGAGGTGGTTCTTTATTATGGCATGCAGGATGATGTAGGAGCTTTTTTACAAAAATGTCAATGCCTCATTCATCCGTCCAAGAGTGAAGGCATGTCAAATATCTGCTTGGAAGCCGCAGCATCGGGACGGGCTGTTATTGCATCAGATATACCCGGCTGCAGGGAAACAGTATTGGACAAGGAATCGGGATATCTGCATAAAAACAATGATTGTGCCGATCTCATACAAAAAATTGAAAAATTCATACAATTATCATATAATGATAGAATGCATATGGGACTGAACGGTCGTAAAAAGATGGAAGAAGAATTTTCCAGAGAGTATGTGGTAGATGCCTATATAAAAGCAATAAGAAAAATTAAGGCTGAAGGAAAAGGTGGAGATGTAATATGAGTTTATATGAAAAGCTGGTAAACGGTGAAGAAAAATTATCCTTAATAGGGCTGGGTTATGTTGGTATGCCCATAGCGGTTGCTTTTGCTAAAAAAGTAAAGGTAGTGGGATTTGATTTAAATGAAAATAAAATAGCGCTTTACCAAAGCGGTGTTGACCCTACAAATGAAGTGGGGGATGATGTGATAAAAAACACCAAGGTGGAATTTACAGCTGATTCATCCAAGCTTAAGGAAGCTAAATTTCATATTGTTGCGGTTCCCACTCCTGTTAATAATGATCATACACCTGATTTATCACCATTAGAAGGTGCCAGCCGCATTTTAGGACAAAACCTGAAAAAGGGCTCTATCATAGTGTTTGAATCCACGGTATATCCCGGTGTGACGGAGGATGTTTGTGTCCCTATATTGGAAAAGGAATCCGGGTTAAAATGCGGTGTTGATTTTAAAATCGGATATTCTCCCGAAAGGATTAATCCGGGAGACAAGATACACCGTTTGGAAACCATTATTAAGATTGTTTCCGGTATGGATGAGGAATCTCTGGAGGAGATTTCAAAGGTTTATGAATTGGTGGTGGAAGCAGGTGTTTACCGAGCCGAATCCATTAAGGTTGCAGAGGCGGCAAAAGTGATTGAAAACAGCCAAAGAGATATTAATATCGCTTTTATGAATGAGTTGTCTATTATATTTAATAAAATGGGTATCGATACCCTCTCTGTGTTAGAAGCCGCGGGTACAAAATGGAATTTCCTTAAATTTTATCCCGGCTTGGTAGGGGGACATTGTATCGGTGTGGATCCTTATTATTTGACCTATAAGGCGGAGCAGCTTGGATATCATTCTCAAATCATCCTATCCGGCCGCCGTATTAATGATGATATGGGAAAATACGTAGCGGAAAGCCTTGTTAAGAATCTGATCAAGGCAAATATTTCCGTAAAAGGTGCTAAGATTGCAATATTAGGCTTTACCTTTAAAGAAAATTGTCCCGATACCAGAAATACAAAGATCATTGATATTTACAACGAGCTTGGCGAATACGGTATTACACCAATCGTGGTTGACCCTGCTGCGGATGCGGGAGAAGCAAAGCATCTATACGGTATTACCCTTGATACCGTGGATGCCATCAAAGATATGGATGCAGTTATAATAGCCGTGTCACATTCGCAGTTTCTTTCCTTTGATAAAGAAAAAATCAGCGCCTTCTTTAATCCAATACATGAGAAAAAAGTATTTATGGATATTAAGGGACTGTTTGATAGGAAAGATTTTTCCGCTGAGGATTATTTATACTGGAGATTATAATAAAACTCAATCATAATATACAGGAAGGGTTTAAATAAGATGGGATATAGTAAATTACAATTTGATGAAAAGAGTGTATTTTTAGTTACGGGAGGAGCGGGCTTTATCGGCTCAAATCTATGTGAAGCATTACTGGATATGGGATATACCGTTAGATGCCTGGACAACCTGTCTACAGGAAAATATGAGAATATCAAACCATTTATAGGGAATCTCTCATTTACCTTTATAGAAGGTGATATCAGAGAGCTGGAGACCTGTATGGAGGCCACAAAGAATGTGGATTATGTATTGCATCAGGCAGCCTGGGGCAGTGTTCCCAGAAGTATAGAAATGCCCGTTTTGTATGAAGAAATCAATATTAAGGGTACTTTAAATATGATGGAGGCATCCAGACAGAACGGTGTGAAGAAATTTGTATATGCATCCAGCTCCTCCGTTTACGGAGACCATCCCGTATTGCCTAAAAAAGAAGGGCAGGAGGGAAAATTATTATCTCCCTATGCTTTGACCAAGAGGGTGGACGAGGAATACGGCAGGCTTTACAAGGTGCTGTATGGGCTTGATACCTATGGCCTGCGCTATTTTAATGTGTTTGGCAGAAGGCAGGACCCCGAAGGCATGTATGCTGC
>CAZJAS010000101.1:0-6932 GCA_964544135.1 uncultured Clostridium sp.
TTAGAAATTATTAGTCTTCGTACTTTGAAGACTTAGAATTTCTTTCCACACTACTCCCATCTGTCCGCTTCAGCGGACATACAAGATCGTGAAATGCTTTTTCACGCTAATTTGGTGTGTAATAAACTATTTTTATCCGTTCGGATACCTCCTTGGTTGTATTTATGCATTACACCAACCTGCATTTATAATACCATGGAAGTTTTTATACTTGCTGAGAAAGCTATTTGGTCATACACCTGCATAGCAATGGTTTATTATGCGGAAATAGAAAAAAGAAACGATACGAATAACCCGTATCGTTTCTTGATCTATTTGCTTATTAATATTATTTAGAATAATGAGAACAGTAAAAACAATCCTGACATTAAGGAAGCAACTAAGGAAACCACCGTAATCTGTGTATTAATGGAAGGACCTGCCGTATCCTTGAAAGGATCGCCAACGGTATCGCCAATTACTGCTGCCTTATGAGCTTCACTGCCTTTACCGCCATTATTGCCGGATTCAATATACTTCTTGGAGTTATCCCACAAACCGCCTGAATTACTCATGAATAATGCCAGTAAAAGTCCGCTTAGGATATTACCTGCAAGGAATCCTCCGATAGCGGTAACACCACCGATAAAGCCAACCGCCAAGGTAGAAATAATACTCATCAGTCCTGCGGGAATTAATTCCTTAATTGAACCATGGGTTGCTATCTCGATACAACGATCATATTCGGGAATAACCCCTTCTTTCCCTTCCTTGAGTCCGGGAATCTCATCAAACTGACGATGAATCTCTTTTACCATACGCTGTGCATTACGGTTTACTCCAAGCATCAACATTGCACTGAAGACTGCGGGGATTGCTGCACCTACCAGCATACCGAAAAATACAGTGGGATTCATGATGTCAAATCCGTTCAGATACTTTTCACCTGCTGCTACAAGACCTGCTTCTACTGCCGCAACATTTACTTCACTGATAAAGGCACCAAGCAGGGCGATAACGGTAAGACCCGCAGCACCGATTGCAAATCCTTTTGTTACTGCTTTTACGGTATTACCCGCACTGTCTAATCTATCTGTAATTTCCAAAACCTCGTCACCCAAATCTCCCATCTCTGCAAGACCACGGGCATTATCTACAATGGGACCGTATGCGTCATTAGATATTATCATACCTACTATGGAAAGCATACCTACCGCAGCCATAGCAATTCCGAATAAAGCATAGTCACTTCCCAAAGGTTCACAAAGCTTATATGAAATCAATGCGGATGCACCGATTCCAATCAGAGCAGGAAGGGTTGATAAAAATCCGTATGATACACCGGATAGAATCGTAAATGCCGGACCCGATTCACTGGCTTTTGCTGTTAGATGCACGGGTTTCTTTCTATCATCCGTAAAATAATCACTGGCAATTCCAATAATTACACCTACTATAAGGCCCACTGCACTGGCACCCCAGATACGCCATTCAAAATTAAATACTGCAGTTGCAATTGCTGTCAGTGCCGCAAATATAGCTGTGGTCACATATGTACTGGAATTAAGTGCAAATGTGGGATTGTCGTTCTTTCCCATACGAGCAGTGGCAACACCGATGATTGATGCTAAAAGACCAATCGCCGCATAACAGAATATCATGGCTACATTACCTGTTCCACCCGATACTTCATCCAGTGCCGCGCCCATAACAAGGGCCGCTGCCATAGATGCCACGTTAGAGTCGAATAAATCGGCTCCCATTCCCGCCACGTCACCTACATTATCGCCTACATTATCTGCTATAACCGCAGGATTTCTAGGATCATCTTCCGGAATTCCTAATTCTACCTTTCCTACAAGGTCTGCTGAAATATCCGCTGTTTTTGTGAAAATACCGCCACCCGCTTTAGCAAACAAAGCCAGTGAGCTGGCACCAAAGCTAAATCCAAGTAAGGTTGTTGTATCACCGGTAAGCCAAAATACCAGAGCAACTCCCAATAAGGAAGATCCTACTACTGCCATACCCATAACTGCTCCGCCACGGAAACCACATAAAAAGGAAGGTCGAATTCCTTTCAATGCCGCTTCTGCCGTTTTGCCGTTGGCAATGGTTGCCACCGCAATACCTATTTTTCCTGCAACAGCTGAAAAAACAGTACCGAAGATATAGGCAACAGCCATTTGTATATTCGTAAAAGGATTGCCCTTCCAAATAGGAATCGGAAGGAAAATTAGAATAAGCAATGATACAACCCCGCAGAACTTAGCTAAAACAAGATACTCTTTGTTTAAAAAAGTAGCTGCACCCTTTTTGATATATCCGCTTATCTCTGTGATACGAGCGTTTGAGGATGGTTGCTTTTTAACCCAACCATACAGCCAAAACGCTAAACCAAATGCAATAAAAGATATTACAATTGAAATGATGATAGATACTGTTTGATCCATTAGAATCTACTCCTCCTTAAATCTATATATTAGAATATCGTTTAAAACCTGATATTCCTAAGATTTCCCCACTTATGTAAATAATAATGAAATTTGGTTTTCCTGTTTAAAGCCTTTGAGTGATATTATACAAAATATATTTAAAAATAGCAATTATTTTAGCAAATTATTTGGATTTCCCTTGTTGATTTTATGTTTTTTTTTACAAAATATGTATTTATATACTAAACCTATATAATAAGCGCGTTCCAACCTTATATTTTTGACATAAAACAATAAATATTTCAAATGACCGAGGAGGATTTGGTAGGCAAATAAATCATAAGTTTCCTTGTCTCTTTCTATATTCTCTGGGTGAACATCTAAAAAAACGTTGAAACAGCAAGGTGAAATTGCTTGGACTGGCAAAACCGCACTGCATAGAAATATCGGATATGGTACTATCGGGTAGTAATGTGAGCAATGCCGCCCCCTGCATAATACGATATTTTATTAAGTACTGCATGGGCGATACCTGCAATACTCTCTGAAAACAGCGTAAGCATTCCCGTTCGCCGATATTTGCTACTTTCGCTACCTGAGCAAGGTTTATATTTTCCGTATATTGCTCATGTATAAAATCCAGCATTGTTCTAATCCGTATTTGGTCCTGTCCGGGACTTGTATCATCTGTTTCTATTTTATCCTTATATTTATCATATAAATAATAACAGATGCGGGATAGGTTTTCTCTTACGATAAATTCAAATCCTCCTGTTTCCGATACCATACTCTGAAATGCTTCTATAAAATAGTAAATTATCTTTTTATCAGCTACTTCTTTTGGGGTCAACCTGAATCCGTCCACAATATTGGAATCCCTCAGGGGATTAATATATTTTGTTGCATAAACAGACTCCTTATGGCCTATGATAAGAGTCGGATGAAATACCAGGGAATGTAATTGGCAAAATGGCTCCCCAATCGCATAATGCAGGATGTTACTGTTAATGAAAAAAACTTCACCCTCTTTTAGATGGAATGTTTTTCCCGGTATTTGCAGTTTCATTTGCCCGGATTGTATGTATACCATTTCCATTTCTTCATGCCAATGCCAAGGAATTGCACTATCCTCACTATCTGTATAGGGTGCCAGGTAAGCCGCACATGGAAAATCCAATGTTCCATGTGGATGAAGCTCTCTATTATCTTTATCTAAATTCAATTCACATATTTGAATTCCCATACCTAACTCCTTGTCGGTTTTCTTATATCATATGTCTATAATCGGATTGTTTCAATAGATAAAAGACGGTATTATTGCAATAGACTTAAATTTACATCATTTTAACAATAGAAAGGCATGATTATTATGTTTCAAATACTATTAGTGATTATTTATATTTCTTTTATCAGCTTAGGACTGCCGGATTCTCTACTGGGTTCCGCATGGCCCAGTATGTATGAGGGGCTTAAGGTTCCCATTTCCTATGCGGGAATCATATCCATGATTATTTCAGGTTGCACAATTATATCCAGTCTGCTTTGTGATCGTATCGTTAGAAAATTGGGAACCGGATTACTAACAGCCCTTAGTGTATTGATGACAGCCATAGCTCTATTGGGATTTTCTACCTCTCATTCCTTTATCGCACTTTGTTTATGGGCGATACCCTATGGTCTGGGAGCTGGCTCTGTGGACGTGGCTTTAAATAATTTTGTGGCATTGCATTATAAAGCAAAGCATATGAGCTGGCTGCACTGCTTTTGGGGAATCGGAGCCACACTTGGCCCATATATAATGGGAGCTGCCTTAACAAGAAATTTAGAATGGAACTTCGGATATCGAGCAATTTTCTTTATTCAAATTGTTTTATCAGGATTACTCCTGCTCTCTTTACCCCTCTGGAAAAAGAGTAACGGCAAAACCGAATCGGGGGAGGAGGAAGCTCCTACCGACAAAAAACTGATTGAGCTAATTTCATTGCCCGGAGCCAAGCAAATATTAATTGCATTTTTATCATATTGTGCCTTGGAGCAAATTACGGGCGTGTGGGCAAGCAGTTATCTAGTGCTTCAAAAAGGTATCTCTGCCAAATCTGCTGCTTCTCTTTTAGGTATGTTTTATTTGGGAATTACCGCAGGACGGTTCCTCAGCGGATTTTTAACTTATAAACTAAATTCTAAAAATTTAATTAGATTGGGGCAAGGCATTGCTTTATTCGGAGTCATATTATTTTTCCTCTCCTCTCATACCGTACTGATCAGCTCCGGATTAATCTGCATCGGATTGGGATGTGCCCCTATTTATCCAAGCCTATTACATCAGACTCCCGAAAGATTCGGGAAAGCTGCGTCACAGGCTATGATGGGACTGCAAATGGCATGTGCTTACGTGGGAAGTACCTTTTCCCCACCGGTTATAGGATTCCTTACCACAAAAATCAGCATCTCCATCTATCCGGTATTTCAGTTGGCATTTGTATTAATTATGATAGTGATGGTTGAAACATGCAATCGTCATAAAATTCGTTAACAGGAGATTGAAAAATGATACCAACATCATTAAAAGTCAATGATAAAGAATATGAAATTATAAAGTTGTTAGGGAAAGGAAAAGGCGGATATTCCTATCTTGCCTATGATGGTACGAAACACTATGTTTTAAAGCAAATCCATCATGAGCCTTGCGACTATTATTCATTTGGTAATAAAATAGAAGCTGAACTCTATGACTATAAGCGGCTGCAGGAAACCGGTATTAAGATGCCTAAAATGTTGGATGTAGATATGGAGAATGAGCGCATTTTAAAGGAATATATAGAGGGCGAGACCATTTATGATTTGGTATTAAATGATGAGATGAAGCCTGAGTATTTGGCACAAATGTATGAAATGTGCGCACTGCTCTACCCCGCTAAAATTAACATTGATTATTTCCCAACAAATTTTATCGTGCAAAACAACGAAATATATTATATTGATTTTGAATGTAATGATTATATGGAAGAATGGAATTTTGAAAATTGGGGTATTCAATATTGGTCAAAAACACCTGAATTCCTTAAATATGCAGAAGAGCATAAGTGAAAATTTACTTATGCTCTTAGACTGCTCAGAAAAATTAACCTCTTTTCCTTTTGCGATAAGCAACAATCGCAATATTGGATTACACAGCTAGCTAATACTCCGGCCACAATCATAGCACCTCTATTTGTTTGTATAAATGCGATCGATACGCTTGTCAGCCCTAGATATATCTCTTACCTTTTCTTTTTTATCATCGTATGATAGCAGAGAACATCTTTATTTTCCGTTTCTATCCTCTCGTAGCTTTGAATCTGATATCCTCTTTTGAAATACATGCTTTCAGCAGGAAAAGAAGCATCCGCTTTCACTTCTTCATATTTCTTAAAAATCTTTTCTTCCAGTAAATCCATCATCTTACTTCCATATCCCTTGCCCTGATACTTTGGCAATATAAATAGCCTACAAATCTCATTTCCACGTATGCTTCCGGTTCCCACCACAACATTGTTTATTTCCAGTAGATATACTTCCTCTGTATTCATGGCTGCCTTTACCCGGTTTTCATTATGTAAATCAAGAAAAAAGGAAACAGCACCTGAAGGATAATACTTCGGATAGACCATTTTAATGGTTTCGCTGGCAATTTGAACTGCCGTTTGAGGATTGGTTTCTCTTAATAATGTAATCAAATTTTTGCCCTCTGTATTTTTCATACTTTATCTCCATCATTAGTCATTAAGATAAGTCCCGATGTGTCTTTATCCAAACGGCCGATTGGAAATAAGGGTTCTTTATAATTTAGATATTCCACGATATTATCAGCATCATTGGGGTCCGTGGTAAAAGTAATTCCAATGGGCTTATGGAGGGCTATATAAACAAAATCTATCCTGGGCACAATTTTAACACCGTTTACATACACCTCTTGGTGCCCAAATACCTTCGTTCCTACTTCTGCTAACTCACCATCTATCATGACACTCCCATTTTCTATAAAACGGTCCGCTTCTCTTCGAGAACAGAAGCCTGAGCTGCTGATATATTTATTCAGGCAAACAGATTCTTTCTTCTCGTGCTCAATAATGGAAGTTGTGATCACTTCTTTTTCTCCGATTTGATGGGCATGTCTCATTTATTTTACCTTTCTATTGATAAAATCTAGGAAATTGCTAAATTCATTTCTAGTGGCTCTACTCACCATAATACTTTGTCTGCCGGTTTTTCTAACCATTCCAATGAGCCCCTAATTATTTAAATACAATCTGATTTCTGATGCGATTCTTTCATATTCTATATCATGTACATAATGGGAACAATCCAGTTCAATTAAGGAGCCATTGGGGCAGGCATTTATAAAATCCGTCAAATATGCCCTCCAGTCCTCTTCTTGAAATCCTGTTCCGCTGCCGTTAGAGGAAAAAATCAGAATCGGGATATGGGGTATTTCTCCCTCTTCAACCTTCTTCGCACTCGTCTTAATTTGCTGTACTTCGG
>CAZJAS010000102.1:0-6725 GCA_964544135.1 uncultured Clostridium sp.
TTGGTCCGAAGATCTTAGGGGAATTAAATAAATTAATTATTATATTTTTAATTAAAAAATAGTAGAAAAGTCCTATAAAAATGCAGAATAATTATGAAACATACTTGGCATAATACTTGTGTAACTAATAATTAACAGGAGGAATTTCATATGTCTAATAATAACAATGAAAACCAGAACAAGTATAATAACTGTTCAAACAGCACACAGGACAACAACCAGAATAAAAACCAGAATAAAAATCAGAACAATAACCAGAACAACAACCAGAATAAGCAGAACAAACAAAATAAGCAGAACAACTTATAATTATGTAAGTTGCAAGGGGCGCATCAGCGCCCCTTTTTGCATCTTATAGAAATTTAATTATTCTGTGTTGGAACGTAAAAACATCTTGGAAGAAACAATAAAAGATGCTATAATTAATAAAGTATAATTCAAAGGAAAAGAAAATGAGAAGGTTTGAACTGATAGCACCCTGCCATTTTGGAGTGGAAGCTGTTTTAAAGAAAGAAATAATTGATTTAGGATATGATGTAACGGAAGTAACGGATGGACGGGTTACTTTTTTTGGTGATGAAGAAGCACTATGCAGAGCCAATATATTTTTACGCACAGCGGAAAGAATCCTGATTAAAATAGGAAGCTTTCATGCGGAAACCTTTGAAGAGCTTTTTCAGGGAACCAAGGCATTACCCTGGGAGGAGTTTATTCCTGCTGATGGCAAGTTCTGGGTGGCAAAGGCAGGCAGTGTAAAGAGCAAGCTGTTTAGTCCATCCGACATTCAATCTATTATGAAGAAAGCCATGGTAGAAAGGCTGGGGAATATTTATCATAAAAAATGGTTTGAAGAAAGCGGAGAGAGCTATCCCCTCAGGGTTTTTATATTAAAGGATGAGGTGACTGTGGGTTTGGACGGTACGGGAGAATCCTTACATAAGCGAGGTTATCGGAAGGTAACCGCTAAGGCACCGATTGCGGAAAATTTAGCTTCGGCACTTATTATGCTCTCGCCATGGAATAAAGACCGGATTTTGGTAGATCCCTTTTGCGGAAGCGGAACCATTCCGATAGAAGCGGCTATGATGGCAGCCAATATGGCACCGGGTATGAAGCGTGAGTTTACGGCCATGAATTGGGAAAATATAGTGGCAAAGAAGATATGGTATGATGCATTTGATGAGGCGGAAGATTTAATTGAGTTACCATCTTCTCTGGATATACAGGGATATGATATAGATGATGATATGATAGCAGCATCCAGGCAAAATGCAAAACTGGCGGGAGTGGAAGGTTTGATACATTTTCAGAAAAGAGATGTAGGGGCTCTTAGTCATGCTAAAAAATACGGTTTTATTATTACCAACCCTCCGTATGGGGAGAGGCTTGAAGAAAAGGCAGCTTTGCCTGCATTATATAGGACTTTAGGAGAGCGGTTTGGCGGACTGGATGCATGGAGCTTGTACCTGATTACGGCATATGAGCAGGCGGAACGTGATATCGGGCGTAAGGCAGACAAGAACCGTAAGATATACAATGGCATGATGAAAACCTATTACTATCAGTTTATGGGACCCAGACCGCGTGGAGAAAGACGAGGCTAAGGTAAGATTACCGGAAGGGTGAATAAATGAGTACAGGGTTAAGGATAAGGATATTAATATATGCGATGCTGTTCAGCTTGGTATCCATGGGAGGAATGCTTGCTTATGCGGACCAGAAGGCTATAACAATATCAAATGTTGCTCAGGATCAGGTAATGGAGGAAATTGATTTTACAGGAGGAGAGGAAGGTCAAACAGGAGAAGAGGTTTCTTTTCTTCGTTTTAGGGAGGGAGAAAAAGATACCGCATATTTATGTATTCCTCTTGAAAAAGAAATAACGGCAAAGGACGTAATCATGGAGAATCATTACATGGAGCGTCAGATGTGGATTTATATAAAGGGAAGCAGTGTTGATTATTATAAGAAGGAAGCAGTATCCGGTGATATTTCTAATATAGAGGCCGGGACCTTTGAGGCATTATCGGAATTTGTTTTGTTAAAATTTTCACTTACTGATGTTTTTGAATATAAAAGTGTCATGGAAGAAAATTATTTATATATTGAATTTGTACCGCCCCGGGAGGTATATGATAAAATTGTAGTAATAGATGCCGGCTGCGGAGGAGATGATGCGGGATGTCGGATCAATGATATTGTGGAAAAGGATATTACGCTTGATATTGTTAAGAGATTAAAAAAGCTCTTAGAAAAGACCGATATCAAGGTTTATTATACCAGGACGGAAGATGTGGATTATTCTTCGGAAAGCAGGGTTGCACTGGCAAATGCCGTGGGTGCGGATATGTTTATCGGAGTTCGTTTAAATACAAATGAGGATACAACGGTTTATGGTACGGATACATTGTACAATGAAAATTATTTTATTCCCGGCTTCGGCAGCGTGGAATTGGCTGATATGGTAGAGAGAAATGTAGTAACGGGCATTAGCGGAAAAGGTAACGGTTTGTATGCGGCAGAGGGGACCGATGTACTCATTCAAGAAGCCAAGGTTCCGGTGGCGGTGATTAGAGTTGGCTATGCAAGCAACAAACAGGAAGCCAGGCTTTTACTGAAAGAGGATTATAGAGACAGGATTGCAGAGGGCCTGTATCAGGCTATATTAGAAGCATTCGAATAAAGGAGCGGAAGGCAAATGAAAAAGCGTATTGTTTTTGCGACGAATAATTCGGGAAAAATAAAAGAAATAAAGGAAATACTGGCTGATTTGGAGATGGAAGTAGTTTCTATGGGTGATATCGGTATTCATATAACCATAGAGGAAAATGCAGCGACCTATGAAGAGAATGCCATGATAAAGGCGAAGGCGGTCGCTGCTCATGCTAAGGAGACGGATATTGTTATGGCAGATGATTCCGGACTTGAAATAGACTATCTGAATGGGGAGCCGGGAGTTTATTCAGCAAGATATCTGGGAGAAAATACATCTTACAGGATAAAAAACAAGAATTTGATCGAGCGCCTTTCCGGTGTGCCGGAGAATAAGAGAACAGCAAGGTTTATTTGTGCCATTGCTGCAGTTTTGCCCGGAGGTATTGAATTAACCACCAGAGGTATCCTGGAGGGTCGGATTGCTGACAAAGAAAGAGGAAACAGTGGTTTTGGCTATGACCCCATTTTTTATGTTCCCGAGCTTTTTAAATCCACGGCCGAGCTTAGTGAAGAAGAGAAAAATGAAATCAGCCACAGAGGGCGGGCATTAAGGGCAATGAAAGAAGAATTAAGAAAAAAGAAGCAGCGGTGAGCAGAAGATGAATGTACTGGTTGTTAGTGACACACATAAAAAAAATGAAAATTACTTTCGTGTATTGAAAAAGGTTAAACCGGATCGGGTGATACATTGCGGAGATATAGAAGGAAGTGAGAATATTTTATTGGAAAAAACGGATTGCTTATTGGAAATGGTGGCGGGTAATAATGACTATTTTTCAGTGCTTCCCATGGAAAGGGAATTCGGAATCGGTAACTATAAAATCTGGGTGACCCATGGGCATAATTACTATGTATCTATGGGAACAGAGAGACTCAAGCAGGAAGCAAGGGCGCGGGGGGTGAATATTGTATTATGCGGTCATACCCACAGGCCTAAAATAGACTTAAGCGATGATGTAATGGTAGTAAATCCGGGCAGTATATCTTATCCAAGGCAGGACGGGCGTAAGCCATCGTATGTATTGATGGATTTTGATAGATTTGGAGAAGTACATTTTACAATAAGATATCTATGAAAGGAGATTTTTAAATGTATGCACTACAAGCAAAAATGTCAGACACAGCAAGAACCAACAAAATAGCAATACTATGCCATGGAGTGGTAGATTCAATTCTAATACTTTCCTATTTGGTGGAGGTGATTAAGGGGAGCCGTACAATCTTGTACTTTGCTGTCTTTTCCCTGTTGGCTATCGTACCGGTTGTAATTGAAATCATTATGTATAGGAAAAACAGGGACAGCAGGGCTATTAAAACGGTATTGGCATGGTGTTATTTTACTCTATATGCTTTTGCCATATTTACCACAAAAAGCATGTTAACATTTACTTATATTATTCCTATATTGCTGATTATAACCCTATATTCCGAGCAGAAATATTGTTTAAAAGTCGGAATCGGAGTTGCTTTATTAAATTTTGCGGATGCAATTTATAAAGGTGTGACAGTAGGGTATGCAGAGGATGCGATAGCGGATTTGGAAATTAGGCTTTTCCTAATAGTATTGGTTTGTCTTTTCACTTATTTGACCACACGTGTATTGAATCAAATTAACGCCGATAAACGAAAAGAAATCATTGAAGAGAAAGAAAAAGCAGAAAATATTCTACAGGAAGTGATGCATCTTACCGGCGAACTCTCCAATGGTATTATACAGGTAGACAAGCATATGAATATATTGGACAGCTCCACCGATGAGATGGGAACTGCCATGGAAGAGGTAAATTCCGGCACCTTAGAAACTGCTGAATCTGTTCAAAACCAGTTAATACGTACCGAAGAGATTCAGAGACTCATTGATAATGTGCGTGATGTAGGCATACATATTACCGAAGGGATGGAGAGTGCATCCACAGAAGTAAATAAAGGTCTTGCCAATATGCGAGAATTGGCACTTCAGGCATCAAAATCCAAGGAAGCCAATGCTATAGTGGTAGAACTTACAAATGAGCTGCTGGAACAGGCAGAAAAGATGAATGAAATCATTACATTGATTACCAGCGTAGCAAATCGTACGGGTATGCTTGCACTCAATGCCAGTATAGAAGCTGCACGTGCCGGAGATGCCGGTAGGGGCTTTGCAGTGGTGGCAACACAGGTAGGGGATTTATCCGAGCAGACCAAACAGGCGGCTGTTAGTATTACCGATATGATACAGACGGTTGCAAGCGAACTAAAGCAGGTTACTTCAGCAGTTGCAGTATTGGAGGAGAGTACCCAGGCACAGGATGTTAAATCCGGTGAATTGGATTTAAGCCTGCAATTAATTACGGAAATGACTAATGGCATAACAGAAAAAACCCGTGGTATGGAAGGGTTGATTACGGATCTTGCGAAAGCAAACGGAGATATTGTACAAAATATCCAGACAATTTCTGCTGTTACCGAGGAAGTAACCGCTCACTCCAGTGAGACCATGAATACCTGTCGTGAAAACAGAAATATTGTGAATGAAGTAAGCCGTATCACAGCTAATTTGAACGAAAGTGCTCAGAAATTAAAAATGCAAGAAATATAAAAATGTATATCAGTTAAATCACAGGGCATATTGCTTGGAAAAGCCAATGGTATGCCCTGTATTTATTTTAATATCGTTTAAATATGAATGGAAAAATATAATGCAATCTGGCGGTTGACATCGGATGAAGGGTATTATATAATATGATTTGCGTCATATGTGACGGGCAATAATATATTGACGGGGTGTGGCTCAGCTTGGCTAGAGCGCCTGGTTTGGGACCAGGAGGCCGCAGGTTCGAATCCTGTCACCCCGATGAGAGAAGAGCTGGTTCATATGAACTGACTCTTTTTTAATTTATAGGAAAGTGTATGTCCGCTGAAGCGGACAGATTGGAGTAGTGTGGAAAGAAATTCTAAGTCTTCAAAGTACGAAGACTAATAATTTCTAAGTTCCACACTGAAGAATGTCTCTTCGAGCCGTTCTTCCCGCGTAAATTTATGTCCGCTGAAGCGGACAGATTGGAGTTACTATGAAAAAAACAGTATTTGAAATTTTTAGGGAATGCTTTCCCCAATTTCCCATGCCCATGGAAAAACTCATGATTTGCATGGATTATGAAGCCTGCAGTATTTTAACCATTGAGGAGGAGGGAGAAACCGTGGGGTTCTCGGCGGTGCGGGATAATAGCATACGTCTGCTTTGCGTAAGACCTTCATACAGACACAAAGGCTATGGGAGCCGTCTTTTATCTATGAGTGAAGAAAAAATCGCCGCAGAGGGCTATCAGGTGGCTGTGCTGGGGGGTGAATCTTCCAAATTATTCATCGGTGCAGTAACAAGCAAAGAGGACTATCTAAAGAAATCAAATCCTTATTTTGAGAAAAGGGGATATAAGGCGGATGAAGGCTGCGTTGAAATGAAGCTTGCGTTACAGGATTTTAAATTAGAAGAAGTTAAAATCAAGATACCGGAGGATATCATATTTCGCTATTATGACCTAGAGGACAGGCAGCCTTTATATGATGCGGTAGCGGATGTGCAGGATGACTGGGTGCAGTATTTTCTGGATTCGGAGCATGTTTTTTGTGCTTATAATGAAGGAAAGATTATGAGCCTTGCTATTTTGGATTATGAGGATGATAATATTCTCTGTAAGGAAGGTGCCAAAATAGGCAGTATCGGCTGTGTGGGTACCGTTCCTGCGGAGCGGAAAAAGGGCAGTGGATTGGCATTGGTTGCACTGGCAACGGAAGAATTAAAAAAACAGGGCTGTGATGAAGTTTTTATACATTTCACCACTCTTGATAAATGGTATGGAAAGTTGGGATATGAAATATTTATGTATTATTGGTTCGGTAAAAAGGAATTATAAAATAGTTTGTTAATTTGAACTCATTTGTATTATAATAAGGATGTTGGGGGATTCTAATGCAAAAAGGAGACCAACTATGAAAAGTCAATACTAAAAGAAAAATTTTCTTAAATATAT
>CAZJAS010000103.1:0-6684 GCA_964544135.1 uncultured Clostridium sp.
CATAGTGTATCAACCCTTAATTGTAATGCCTCATTATTTTATGCGGTTCAATATAAGATAAATTAGTTTTATCTACTTTTCTAATACTACCGTTTATTATAGTTGGAGTAGTATTACAAAAATCACATATAATTTCTAATCTCTTTCTTAATGATTCTTCTACATCAATTTCTTTCTTGATAATATTTATCATAGACACCAACCTTTCTTATGATTTTTTTCTAAACGAAAAAAATCAATCATTTCGATTGATTTCTATATATCAAAGTTCGAATAGTTCGAACAGATTCGTCAATGGTGGAGACGAGGGGGATTGAACCCCTGACCTCTTGAATGCCATTCAAGCGCGCTCCCAACTGCGCTACGCCCCCGTATATTGCTGTTTATTATTTTAACATATTTATATATTAAATGGTTAAGCAGAATAAGGCAAGTAAAAATTATAAACTTATATGGGATATTTTGGGGAATTAATGGATATGCCGAACGAAAAAATAACCGACCGATTATAATATGCTAGCATATCATATCCGATCGGTTTGTAATTTGTTTAATTCAATACATAAATCGAGAAATTTAGATAGGCGGCAAATAAACACCAGATTAAATATGGAATTTGCAGATAAGCCGCTATCTTACTGATTTGGTAGAATTGCTTAATCATAACAGCAATTAATACGATCAACGTTACCAGCCAGATAAAAGCGAATAAATAGAGAGAAAATCTAAAGAAAATAATGCTCCACCCAAAGTTAAAAAATAATTGAAGTGCATATGTTTTTAAAGCCTTCGGAGCATCGGGACTACCGGAACTCCAAATTATGTAGGATGATATTCCCATTAAGATATAAAGTATAATCCATACAATGGGAAATAAAAATCCGGGCGGACTTAAAGGGGGTTTATTTAATGAAGCATAATTAGTCATATTACCGCTTAATACCGCAGAAGAAAACCCAACAGCCAAAGGGATTAAAATTGAGATTATGAGGGCACTCTTATTCAGTGGTTTCATATCAGTTTCACACTCCAAGATTATCTATAATCTAAAATATGAAACTTATTAAATAAATATGCCCAAGCAGAGCATTTTGCTATACTTTTATTGAATAAGCTAATATTTCTATTATAATTTAAATTTCAATAAGGATTGTTCTAATTTTTCTACTTGAGACTGCATCTGACCGGATAATTCCGTTAACTGACCCGCCTCATCCTTTTGCCTTAAAGCCTTTTCATTTACCGTAATTACAGAGTCAACGGCGGTCTCCGTAATCAAGGAAATACTCTCCATATTTTTAAGAGCTTCTTCCTTTTGCCCGCTCATCTCAGAAGCCCTCTTTGTGATATCCGAAACATTGCCCATTAATTGCTCCACCTGTATTCTCATATTGAGAAACGCATCTGTGGCACTGTCTACTGCATCCTCCTGACGTAAGACGATCTCACCGGCATTTTTGGTTGTCTCTACCGCCAGTATGGTATTCTGTGATATTTCCTCTACGATAACACTGATTTTTTTTGTTGCTGACATGGATTGTTCCGCTAATTTGCGGATTTCTTCTGCAATAATCCAAAATCCCTTTCCCTGTACGCCGGCTCTGGCTGCCTCTATAGATGCATTTAAAGATAAAAGGGTAGTTTGATCGGCAATATCGTAAACTGTATTTAATATAGTATCAATATTATTTGATTTTAATTGTAATTGCTCTATTGTATCAATTACTCTCTGTGTAGCCTCGGACGTTTCTTCTGCTCTTTCTTTTAAGCTTCCGATTGCCTGCCTGCTGTTTTCAATATATTCTTCTGTGTTTTCTGCAATAGACTGGATATCCTTTGTCCGTCCATCCACTTCTCCTATTTTTTCTGCCAATCCGTCTAATTGAACACAGCAAGATTGTGTATCACGGGACTGGCTTGAAAGTCCCGATTCTATTTCCTCTACCGCTAAGGAAATGTGACTGGCAGATTCCTCAATCACCTGGGAGGATTGGTTAACGCTTTTAGCCGAATCTGCCACTTTAAGGCTTACTTTTTTTACATCTGTGAGTAAGCCTGTCACACTATCCAACATACCATTCATTTGCCCGGCAAGTTGAGCAAATTCACTGTTTCCCGCAGGCAGCATCCGAATATTCATATTTCCCTGAGCGATTAGTCCCATATTATAAATCATGTTTTTTATGGTTCTGTTCATTCCCAGAGAAATACCCATAGCAATTAAAACCGCCAAAAAGGATGCGATAATAACCATACCCACCGCAATATATTTAATCACGGCCACTTGACCCACCAATAATATATTAGGAATTAAGACGCATACCATGGCGCCTGTTTTCTCTAATTTTTGGAATAAAAATAAATAACTTTCTCCTTTATACACAATATTTTCATAAACTCCGCTGATATACACGGATTGATTCGCCTTTTCATAAAAAGATGTGGTTTGGAATTGATCTTCCACCGAACCGTCCTGGGTAAGCTCCCTACCGTCCTGGGTAATAAAAATAATCCGGCTTCCCTCTCCCGGCTGTATACGATTTAGGCTATCCACAATAGCCTGTTTGTCAATATCAATAACCATCATTGCATTTTTTTTATAAAACTTCTTTACAAGGCGAATGGCATAGGAGTCTGAATCCACTTCCAGAAGTTCATCCAGTTCAGAGCTTTGCCCAAACCAGTAATAGCCTTGGTCATCTGCTCCGGGTGCTTTCCCCTGCTCTGTTGACGTATATTGGGAAAAGGCATTTTGCACGGACTTCTTCCCCGAAGATAGAGAAGGAACCTCATCCGACAAAAAGAAGATATTATAAATAAAAGGATCCACGGATGCTTTATTGGTTAAGCTTGTTTTCTGTTTATTATAATAACTTAACCGCTCTCCGCTATCCATTCTGCCGGAAAGATATACGGCCAGTTCGTCATCTACCAAATAATCAACTGCCTGTGCTGTTACATTTTCAAATCCATATTCAAGATATTCCCCTAACATAGTAAGGGATTGCAAAGTAGATTGCTCATAATGCTTCATGATAACATGGGAAGCGGTCATATAAGATACCAATCCTACTACAATAATGCACAATACAAGAACACCGTAGGAGACGGCTAATTTGGTGGTTATTTTAATATTCTCAACCTGTTTTCCCTTCCGCTTTCTTTCTTTTTGCATATTTCCTCCAAAATCCCGTTAACCCTTTACTGCACCTACAATACCGTTTGCAAAGCTTCTTTGAAGTACTAAGAATAAAATACCGGTGGGCAAGGAACAAATTAAAACACCTAACATCAATACGCCATAATCAATACTGTAGCCCGTGGATAAATTGGTAACAAGCATGGGCATTGTCTGAGAAGTACTTGACATCATAATAACCTTGGGCCAAAGATAATTATTCCAGGCATTCATAAAGGTAACTGTCATTGCCGCCGCATAGGTGGATTTCATTGTGGGAACAAACATGGTGGCAAAAATACGTATTTCGCTAACACCATCAATTCTTGCCGCTTCTATAATCTCTAAGGGAAAGGATCTCGCACTTTGCCTGAAGAGCATGATTAGAAAGGGGGTGGAAATAGTAGGCAGCACATAAGCAATCCAAGTACTTTGCAGGCGAAAGCCTGTAAACAATTTAAAAAGAGGAATCAAGGTCGCCGCAAAGGGAACCATCATTGCCAATAGCAAAACACTCATCAGCCTGTCTTTTGCCTTATTGTGATATATTTCAAATCCATATCCTGCAATGGAGCAGACCAACAAAGACAATATGCTTAATACAGAGGAATTAAACAAGGAATTACCAAATGCCCTTCCTACATTTTGCTGTTCCAACAGTTTTTTTAAGTTGGTCAATAAATTGCCTCCAAATATCAGTTTTCCTCCTAAAATATCTGTGCTGTTATTGGTTGCCGCAGAAATCATCCAATATAAGGGAAATACAGAAAGGATGGATGCAATCGTTAAGATCAAATAGGTTCCTGCATTTTTCAGCCTCTTCATCGTTTATCACCTACCTTCATCTGCATAAAGGACAGTACGGCTACCAATATAAAAATAATATAAGACATTGCCGCCGCATATCCAAACTGGGGATTATATTCAAAAGATACTTTATATATGTAATGGGACATGGTTAATGTAGAATTCGCCGGTCCGCCATTTGTCAAATTTACAGATTCATCAAATAACTGCAATGTACCATTGATAGACATAATGGTTGTTAATAAAATTGTGGGCCTGAGAAGAGGTACAGTAATCTTAAAAAATGCCTTAATAGGACCTGCTCCATCGATTCTGGCAGCTTCATATAAGGATTCATCTATATTCTGAAGTCCTGCAAGATAAAACACCATATTGTATCCTGTCCAACGCCAAATCAAGGCAATAATTATAATAATTTTAGCTGTTTGGGTTTGTCCCAGCCAGTTTATTCTGGAGCTGATTAAACCAAAATTTAATAGTATCGTATTTACATATCCATCAAAGGAAAATAATGTCTTAAAGATAATGGCATAGGATACAAGGGCTGTGCAGCAAGGTAGAAAAATGGCTGTGCGGAACAGTGCCTTGCATTTTAAATCCTTTTTATTTAACAGGGAAGCCAAAAATAATGCCAATATCAGCATAATGGGCACTTGAATCAATAAGTAGAAAAAATTGTTTGTGAGTGCCGTCCAAAATACTTTATCTTCTAAAAGCCTTTTATAGTTACTTAGAGCTCCCCATACCTGCTTATTTCCGATACCTGTTTTAAAGGATAAAAAGAAAGCTTGAATCATGGGGTAAAAATTCATTGCAAAAATAAGAATTGCCGCAGGAAGTAAGAATACCCAGCCTGTTATATTTTGTTTTTGATTGACACTTAAGTTTTTTTTGCCGAAACGCATATTGCTTCCTTTCTGTCTGCTAAAATATAGCGTTTAGAATTTTCTATGGGCTCTACTCTCCATAATACTTTGTCAGCCGGTTTTTCTAACCATTCCAATGAGCCCTTCTCATTTCCATAGAAAAAGATGGCTTTCCAAAGTAATATGGAGAGTAGAGTCCCTTGGCAAATCCCAATTACCTATTAAATATATCCGGAGGATTGTCATAGCAGAAATCCTCCGGACATATCAGCCAATCTTATTGCCCGATATTAAATTCTACCGTAGATTGTGCTTCCTCAATTGCAGAATCCAAATCGGATGCACCGCTTAATACATTGGCAAGTGCGATACCCAATGCTTCTTTTTCTTCTGACCAGTAAATTCCTTTATTTACTGTAGGAATCTTACCGCCGTAGGATACGATTTTTGAGTAAATTGCTTCATTGCCGAAATATTCTACTGTTTGGTTATAAGCATTACTATTTGCTGCGGGCAGATAGGTTGCAATCGCACCCAAATCCGATAGAATACTGTCATAAAACTCAGTGCTTCCTGCCCAGGTTGTATGAAAGAAATCTACCGCCAGCTCATAGTCACTGCAACTAGATGCGATTGCCCAGGTGGAACCTCCCTGTGCGGCATAATTGGTTGCGCCTTCATAATCATTCAGCTTCGGCATATTTGTTACAGCCCAATTTCCCGCCTGCTCTTCCTGATCGGTAGACATGATGGTTGCACATATCCAAGAACCGTTTATTGTTCCCACGACTGTTCCGTTGTTAATGGAACCTTGATAGCCGGACCAATCTGTCTGTTCCTGCAAAATTCCTTTTTCAACCAATTCCATGTAAACAGTCATTGCTTCTTTTAAACCTTCATTATCTGTCAGAGATATTGCACCGCTTGTATCAAATACAGAGATACCGGCAGACTGTAATATCATATTAAGCAAGTCAGGCTCACCCTGTACATTTGTAAGCATGGGCATGCCGGTTTTTGCCAATACATCCTCACCGATTACAATAAATTCATCCCATGTGATATCCGTTACATCTGCAATGGAATAACCCGCCTCTTCCAGATAATCCGTTCTATAACATGCAATTACCGTGTTACTGTCATAGGGAACTCCATAATTTTTTCCGTCACTTACGGAATTGGCAACCTTAGACGCTGCAAAATCACCGAAAGGAATCCCTGAATCCGATAAATCATAAAATACCTCCGGATAGTTCTGGAGATACTTTGCAAAAACCTGATCATCCATAAGGAAGATATCCGGTAATGCACTTAACTCCCCACTCATGGCATAGGTCTGCACCAAGGTCTGAATATCACTTGATACGGTTTCCACTACCTCGATGGTTACATCCGGATTCTTCTCCTTATAAATTTCGATCGCCTTTTTCATGGCATCTACATTAAAGGAATCCCAGCACCAGATAGTAAGGTTTTTATCGCCCCCGCTCATGCTATCATCTGCCGGTGTATCCGTCGGCGTATCTACTAAAGGAGTTGTCTTATTGTCTGCTGCCTGTGTGGATGTTTTGTTTGAACCGGCATCCTTGCCTCCGCAGGCTGCAAGAGAAAATGCCATTGCCGCTGCTAAAAGTAATACTAAAATCTTCTTTTTCATAACTTCCCTTTCCATGCCTTGCAGACTGTCTGCATATAGGCACTAATATGTAGTTGATATTTACGATATAATAAGATTTTAACATTCTGATTTACTCTTCTATAGAATTATGTTGATAGGAATTTTCAATATTTTAAGAATCGGGAAATATAATTGTGATTATTTTAGTAAATTAG
>CAZJAS010000104.1:0-6500 GCA_964544135.1 uncultured Clostridium sp.
TTAGAAATTATTAGTCTTCGTACTTTGAAGACTTAGAATTTCTTTCCACACTATTTCCTTGATTTTACAACAATAATATCGTACCATGTTAGTGAGCAATTTTCAACGGAAACCGAAAGGAAAAGAATATGAGCGGACAATTAAACGGAACGGGTTTTGCGGGAAGCCTTGAATATGTGGCTAGCGAAGAGCTGATGGCAAGTGTCAATGTAGCCATAGCGTTACAAAAACCTTTATTGATTAAGGGAGAGCCGGGAACAGGCAAGACCATGCTGGCGGAAGCCGTAGCAAAATCTTTGAATAAAGAGCTGATTATCTGGAATATCAAGTCAACCACCAAGGCCCAGGAAGGCCTCTATGTATATGATACCATTCAGCGTCTTTATGACGGACAATTTAAAGAAGAAGGCGTAGATGATATTGCAAGATATATAAAGCTTGGCAAGCTGGGAGAGGCTTTTGAAAGCGAAGAGCAGGTAGTGCTTCTGATTGATGAAATTGACAAGGCTGATCTTGAATTTCCCAATGATCTTTTATGGGAGCTGGATCAGATGGAATTTTATATCAATGAAACCAAGCGTAATGTAAAAGCTAAGAACCGGCCCATCGTTATTATTACATCAAATGCGGAAAAGGAGCTTCCGGATGCATTTTTGCGCCGCTGTATTTTCCATTATATTGATTTTCCGGATGATGGATTAATGGAGGAGATCGTTAAGGTACATTACCCTGAAGTGGAAGAGAATTTACTAAAAAGTGCAATGGAAGTATTTTATAATATTAGGAGTCTGCGAGACATTCGTAAGAAACCCAGCACTTCGGAATTGATAGATTGGATTAATGCCCTGCAGCTCGGAGGCATATCCGCAGATAAAATAAAGAAAACCCTGCCCTTTATCGGAGTTGTTGTAAAAAAGGATGAAGACGTAGAAACCGTTCGCAATCATGCAAACCAATTGTAGGAGACGATATGTTTATAAAATTTTTCCACAAGCTTCGGGACAAGGGATTGCATGTGACGCTGGGTGAATTTTTAACTTTACAAGAAGCGTTGGAAAAGGATTTATGCAATAGCTGTCTTACACAGTTTTATTATGTGGCCCGTATGATTTTAGTAAAAAGTGAAACGGACTTTGACAAATTTGATATGGTTTTTGATGAATGTTTTAAAGCTAAGTCAGGAGACGGAGAAATCACTTCTCAGATGATGCGGTGGCTGGATAAATCCGATTTGCAGGAACTCGCGGATGAGGAAGCCAGGTCACAGCTGAATGAACTGGAGGATTTACAGGTTCATATGGATAAGGAAGAAGTGGAGCAAAAGTTTCGGGAAAGACTCAGAGATCAAAATGAAGAGCATAACGGAGGCAGCTTTTGGATCGGGAGTATGGGAAAGACTTCATTCGGAAGCAGCGGCGGTAATGTAGGAGGATTAAGAGTCGGCGGTAAGACAGGCCATCAGTCTGCATTTGCTGTAATCGGAGAGCGCAGGTATCGTGATTTTCGTGATGACAGGGTACTTGATAACAGGCAGTTTCAAATGGCTTTTAGAAAGCTTCGGCAATTCTCTTCAAGGCTGGATATACCGGAGACGGAGCTGGATATTAACGGCACGGTGGACAAGACCTGTAACAACGGAGGTTATTTACAGATTGTGATGCAAAAGCCCCGTAAAAATGCGGTCAAGTTGCTTTTACTGATGGATTCGGGCGGCACCATGATTCCCTATAGTCACTTGCTGAATGATTTGTTTCAAGCGGTATATAAGTCCAACCATTATAAAGAAGTAAAGACTTACTATTTTCACAACTGTATTTACAGTAAGCTCTATAAGACGCCTGAATGTGAAAACGGAGACTGGATCGATACGGAATGGATGTTTCGTAATCTTGACAGCGATTATAAAGTACTGATTGTAGGGGATGCGGCTATGGCTCCGGAGGAATTATATTCCGATTCCGGTAATTACAGAGGGCCCAATAATGGTTTATCCGGTTGGGAGTGGCTGAATTTGGTGAAACGGCATTATAAAAAAGTAGTATGGCTGAATCCCAAAATGGCGCCCAATCATGCACCTTGGAGGGAAGCGGAAACGGCAATAAAAGGGCTATTCCCTATGTATAAATTAACTGTAGACGGACTCAATCAGGCTATGATAAAACTAATGAGTAATAAATAAAAGAAAAGAGGTAAAAGGTATTATGACTATTTTTGATGAATTAAAGGCAAGGGGACTTCTTGCACAACTTACGGATGAAGAGGAAATAAAAGAAATGATCAACAGCGGAAAGGCTGTTTTCTATATTGGGTTTGATCCCACCGCAGACAGTCTTCATGTAGGACATTTTATGGCGCTATGCCTGATGAAGAGATTGCAGATGGCAGGTAATAAGCCCATTGCTTTGATTGGAGGAGGTACCGGTGTCATCGGCGACCCTTCGGGCAGAACCGATATGCGTAATATGATGACAAAGGAAATCATTGAGCATAATTGTGAATGCTTTAAAAAGCAGATGAGCCGTTTTATCGATTTTTCCGATGGAAAAGCTCTGATGGTGAATAATGCGGATTGGCTGCTGGATTTAAACTATATTGAATTTATCCGTGATATTGGTGTACATTTTAGTGTAAACCGCATGCTTTCCGCAGAGTGCTACAAGCAGCGTATGGAAAAAGGCCTGAGTTTTCTGGAGTTTAACTATATGATTATGCAAAGCTATGATTTTCTATGTTTGTATGAAAAATACGGTTGTAATATGCAATTCGGCGGAGATGACCAGTGGAGTAATATGCTGGGAGGAACTGAGCTGATCCGCAGGAAATTAGGCAAGGATGCATATGCCATGACAATTACCCTGCTCCTAAATTCAGAAGGCAATAAAATGGGTAAGACCCAAAGGGGAGCCGTATGGTTGGATCCTAATAAAACATCACCCTTTGAATTTTATCAGTATTGGAGAAACACTGCTGACGCCGATGTACTAAAATGTATGAGGATGCTGACATTCTTGCCCATTGAGCAGATTGATGAAATGGACAAGTGGCAGGGGAGTGAACTGAATAAAGCCAAGGAAATTTTGGCTTATGAATTGACATTACTGGTTCATGGGGAGGAAGAAGCTCAAAAAGCGCAGGAAAGCGCAAGATCACTTTTTTCAGGCGGCAATGCGGAGCAGATGCCGGAAGCATACCTAAGCAGTGAGGATTTTACAGAGGATACCATCGATATTATGGGTGTTTTGGTAAAATCGGGCCTTTGCGCTTCACGCTCCGATGCAAGGCGTGCGGTGGAGCAAGGCGGTGTAATTGTTGCGGATGAAAAGGTAAGTGATATTAAAACTGTATATGAATCCGGTCGGTTTACAGGAGACGGTTTGGTAATCAGAAGAGGAAAAAAGAATTTTAAACGTGTAAAGTATGATAATTAGTGAGGATATCTCAGAAACCTTCTGCATATATATGTAACAGTATATGCAGGAGGTTTTTTTATGGATAATTTTGCTATGAACACCTATGATCTATACAAAGATATTCAATATCGAACAGGAGGAGAAATATACATAGGAGTAGTTGGTCCTGTGCGCACCGGCAAATCCACCTTTATTAAGCGTTTTATGGATGTTATGGTGTTGCCCTATATGGAGGATGAGCATGAAAAAGAACGGGCGCGGGATGAAATGCCGCAGAGTGCGGGAGGAAAGACAATTACGACAACAGAGCCCAAATTCATACCTAAGGAGGCAGCCGACGTTACGCTTGGCGGGGATATTGAGGCAAAGATACGTTTGATTGACTGTGTGGGATATATGGTAGAAGGTGCTGCGGGACATATGGAAGAAAATGCAGAGCGAATGGTAAAAACACCATGGTCTCAACATGAAATTCCCTTTACCCAGGCAGCCGGAATCGGTACCGATAAAGTAATCAATGACCATTCTACCATTGGACTTGTGGTGACAACGGACGGCAGCTTCGGAGAATTACCGAGAAATAATTATGTAGAAGCGGAAAACAAAACCATTCAGGCATTGAAAAAGCTGCGGAAACCATTTTTGGTACTGCTTAACTCAGAAAGACCGTATGCGGAAGAGACAAAACAGCTAGCAGAAGAGATGGAAGAGAAGTATCAGGTGGTAGTGCATCCGGTTAACTGTGAACAGCTTAAAAAAGATGATATCCACTCTATCATGGAGCAGGTGCTCTATGAGTTTCCTGTTTCACGTCTGGAATTCTTTATGCCCAAATGGGTAGAAATGCTTCCTTTCGATAATAGGATGAAGGTAGATCTTGTAGCCGGTGTAAGAGACTTGATGAAGGGTATCAATACGGTTAAGGATTTGCGCAGGCAGCAAATAGAAGGTCAGATCCTGATGAACAGCGAATACGTAAAACGCTGCAAGGTGGATGGTGTTAATTTGGCGGATGGCTGTGTAAGAATACAGATGGATGTAGACAATGCTTATTATTATGAGATGCTCAGTGAGCTTGTGGGTGACGAAATAACAGGTGAATACCAGTTGATTGCTAAACTAAAAGAGCTTTCCACAATGCGCAAAGAATATTCTAAGGTATTGACGGCGGTGCAGGGAGTTCGGTACAAAGGCTATGGAGTGGTTACTCCGGAAAGAGATGAAATCACTCTGGCAAAGCCTGAGCTTATCAGACATGGAAATAAATACGGCGTAAAGATTAAAGCGGAAAGTCCTTCCATACATATGATTCGTGCCAATGTTGAGACAGAAATCGCACCGATTGTGGGAACAGAGGAACAGGCACAGGATTTAATCCGTTATATCGCGGAAGCAGAGGATAAGGATAACGGTATTTGGGAAACCAATATTTTCGGAAAAACGGTAGAACAGCTTGTTAGTGACGGCATTACAGGCAAGATTGCTATGATCGGAGATGAAAGTCAAGTGAAGTTACAGGAAACCATGCAGAAAATCGTAAACGATATGAACGGCGGTATGGTTTGCATTATTATTTAATAATAAAGAAACAGTTACATAGGGCTGCACCTTTCGATAGGCTGCAGTCCTTTTGTTAATCGCCCCTGCTATTTTGATTGTTTTTATAGGCTCAATTTAGTATAATAACAATATAAGGAAAAAGATGGGGGTTGAATATCTTGAATGAAGTATATGATAAATTGCAAAGCTGTTATAAACAGGTAAGAGAAAAAGTAAAATTTATTCCGAAGGTAGCATTGGTTCTGGGCTCCGGACTGGGTGATTTTGCGGAACATATAAAAGTAGAAAAGGAGCTGTCCTATAGTGAAATAATCGGGTTTCCTGTTTCTACGGTACCGGGACATGCCGGTAAATTCATCTTTGGTTATTTGGGTGAAGTGCCCGTTGTGTGTATGAAGGGGCGTATACATTTTTATGAGGGCTATGATATCACGGATGTGGTGTTACCCATACGGTTGATGAAGCTTTTAGGAGCGGAAATATTGTTTCTGACAAACGCATCCGGCGGTGTAAATACTTCATTTAGGGCAGGCGATTTAATGTTAATTACAGATCAAATATCCTGTTTTGTTAAAAATCCTTTAATCGGACCCAATATTGAGGAATTAGGTACTCGCTTTCCGGATATGACTGTAATATACGATAAAGAGCTGAGGGATATGATAAAGTCTGCCGCAATTGAGCAAAAGATTGATTTAAAAGAAGGTATCTATTTACAGCTTACCGGTCCTTCCTTTGAGTCATCTGCAGAAATCCATATGACACGCGCACTGGGAGCGGATGCTGTGGGTATGAGCACTGCAGTGGAAGCCATTGCAGCAAGACATATGGGAATGCGGGTATGCGGCATTTCCTGTGTTTGTAATTTAGCCGCCGGCATGACAGAGAATCCTCTGACACATGAAGAGGTTCAAGCAGCGGCTATGACCGCAGCACCTTTATTTTCAAAGTTGTTGCATGAAAGCATTTTAAAGTTCTATAAGGAATGAGTCAGCTCTTAAAAGAAATGAATGTAAAGGGGAAGTATGGGGAAAAAAGAAGGAAAGCGGGAAGATTGGAAAAGGGAATTAATAAGCCATGCTTTTGAGGCAAGAAAGAAAGCATATATACCCTATTCAGGATATGCGGTGGGGGCGGCAATTTTAGCAGAGTCGGGAAAGATATATAGTGGATGCAATGTGGAAAATGCTTCCTATGGTGCAACAAACTGCGCTGAGAGAACGGCTGTTTTTAAGGCAGTCAGTGAAGGGGAACAAGTATTTAAAGCAATTGCAATCATAGGAGGGAGAATCTCTATGAGACCCTCTGATTATGCTTATCCCTGCGGTGTATGCAGACAGGTGATGCAGGAGTTTTGCAAGGCGGATTTTCTGGTGATTGTAGCAAAATCGGAAGAGGACTTTAGGGAGTATATATTTTCGGAATTGCTTCCTTACGGATTCGGAGGTGACAAACTTACATGAATATCAGACTATATAATGCTAGAATTTTAACGATGGAAAAGGATAGATCTATATTTAAAGGGGAAAT
>CAZJAS010000105.1:0-5967 GCA_964544135.1 uncultured Clostridium sp.
CTTTTCACCTCCTCTCCAGACTGGAAATCATTGTTTATGAACACATTATCCAAGAAACATACGGTCCAATCCGTATATCCAAGAGGTAGGAATATTTTTAAAAGAATTGAAAATTCCACGTTTTTAGATTTAGCCGTATCCCACAAACGTGCGTTCCGTTATAATGTAGATGTGCCATTTATATAAACTTTGTTAAAGGGGATTGGTTTCATGAAATGTAAATTATCGATTCAGGAAAAATTGAAAGATTTGAGAATAGAAAAAGGTCTGTCACTGCAAGAACTGGCAGAACAGACCGGAATATCCAGAGCATCTCTAGGAAATTATGAAACTGATGATTACAAAGAAATTACTCACAAGGCTATTATCTCCCTTGCAAATTTTTATGGAGTAACTTCCGATTATTTATTAGGACTTACCGAGAATCGTGAACAGCACAGATTCCCTGTTGATGACTTAGGGTTAGATGATGAAACTGTTGAAATATTAAAAAGTGGCAAGCTGAATGCTCGCCTAATATGCGAAATGATAAAGCATCCAGAGTTTAAAAATTTTCTCACTGACATGGAAATCTACATTGACAATCTTGCCGGAATGCAATTTAGAAACCTCAACAAAATGATTGAACAGACAAGAGTCCGTCTTCAAAACAAAGGCATATCTGATGAAGATCATTATATGAAAACATTGGCGACAGCTTCTATTTCCGAAGATAATTACTTTAACAACCTTCTCGGAAATGATATCGTAAAAATCGCAAAAGATTTAAGAGATGCTCATAGCAAAGATGCAGAAACCGGTGATGCAACTACACCTGTTGATGATATCCTTGACTCATTTGAAGAACTAAAGACTGCCGATAATGCAACACAAGCTCAGATGATAATGTACAGCAAACTCTTTAAAATCAACTTCACTAAGATGGACCCTTATGAGTTTAAAACCTTTACCGATATCCTCCAGAGATATTCAGATCTTTGTAAACCTGTAAAAGGAACCGGACGCGGCAAAAAGAAAAAATAAACCAATGTCAAATGCTTTTCCGAAATCTATTACATTTTCTTTTTCAAGAAAAAGGCGCACTCATACCTGCCATTAGTAAGTATAGAGTGCGTCTTTTCCTAGTTGTTTATTTCAAATGTATCATCGATGAATGTACAATCTCGTCTGCTCCGGTTCATCATCCCCTTGAGCCATACAGTAAAACTCCCATCCATAACGCTCATAAAAACAAGTATGATCTGTAACAAGATAGAGCGGTGAAATTCCTTTTTTATTCATGTTCTCCACAACAAGATTAAGAAGATTTCCTGCTATCCCCTGTCCACGATGAGCCTCTTCAGTATATACAGCGCAAACATTGGGGCTTAAGTCCTTCCTGTCATGAAAATCATTATCGATTACACCTAACCCCCCGACAATTTGATCTCCTAACATGCATAGGTACCAACCATTTTCGGTCTCTTTATTAAGATACGCTGTCATACATTCAAGATAAGCATCCTTGGGGACTCCCCACTTTTTGTGAAACCAATCCGCAGCCATATCTTTTAAGTCGGGTTTTTCTCTCAACTCAAAATATTTGTATTCCGTATTCGCATTAATATCTTTTACCATCTCAACAATCTCTATATCTCCGTCAGCAAGAATCTCCACGATTGATTCATGTCCATCCTCATTAGCTCCATTCTGCCAATAGATTTCAGCCATCCTAAGATTCTCTTGTTCGTCTGTTACTCCATCAAAACACTTGTAGGCATCTCCTTCAAAAACTCTTCCAGTCACTTTTATCTTTGCAATTCCGAAAGTAGGTCTTCCTAACTTAGCAAAATAGTCTCCCCACCTCTCAGCTTCCTCGTATGACTTAGACACATATAGCGAAGCCATTCTCGAAGGGTACTCCGAATACTTTTCTTTTCTAACTATTTCCAACGCAAGCTCACGAAGCGCTACATCCACCTTGTGCGTCAGTTCTGTATCCTTATATTTTTCAGGATTGTTATATATATCATTTACTGTTTCGAGTTCCTCATATACACGCTTGTGGACACCGTTTGGATGCTTGTCATCCAGAATGATATGTTCACCGACCTTCTTGGGAATGTCGGATATTACATGAAAAAAAAATTGTTCTTCCATTACATTCTCCCTATTGAAATGGCCGGACACATAGCCCGGCCGAAATTCATTTTAATTCAGCATTGTTTCTTTTTAAAAAGTCTATATCGCTACCATACTTCATGGCAGTTTCCATATCGTTATTCATAAAGCTCTCAAACAATTCTTCAGGTATCTTTCCTGGACGAGTCCTTTCATAAATTGTGAGGTTCTTGGAATGCTTACATTTCTTACATCGATATATCAGCCATACATCAACACTCTTACCGTTAGCATTTACTCTAAATCTATAGGAATTGATAAACTCCTGTTTCTTCCCACAACCTCCACATCTAAAGAACACTCTTGTTTTGGTATGATCAGACAGAAGGGGCACCTTTGCTTAAGGCCAGCCTCTGATTCCTGAGGATTCTCTGAATGCTTTTCTCCGACAAGGAAAACCTGTGTGCAAGTTCGTGTATTCCTATTCCGCCTATGTAGCTTTCGTATATTTCTTCATTTCTTTCACGAAAGAAGACCTTGGCAGAAGTCGTGGTTCCCCACTCCTGTTTTTCCTTGCAGGGAATATAGATCAATTTACCGTCTACATATTGCTGAATCGTTTCAATCAGTTCCTGTGGCAGCACGTTCTCTGCCTTAATATAGCTCATAATGCTCCTCCTAAATTGATATTTCTTTTAGGATTCATCTGAGCTTACGATTCATTTATTATTTAAGCTCAGACTACTGAGCGGTAACAACTCTGATGGTCATATAATCATGCTCCTTTCCAATCAAATAAAGTAAAATCTTTGTAAATTGTACGTGAATACAGTTTACGATTCAACCTTAACAATAATTATAAAAGAACTTGCGCCATAAATCAGGCCTTATATCATCTGAAAAAATTTCAAAGCCTCTTCTATAGCCTTTACCTTTTCTTCCGGGCATCCCGGTTGTCTGCTATTTTCTGATTTTGGCTTATTGTAATTCTCTCTTTCTATAATCCCATGCTTCTGCTTTACCTGAGCTATATTCAGGTTTGTCACATGGAATCCGTAGTGCTCCTGCACCCATTCTTCAATCTCTTTATATGTTGCTTTCGCTTCCGCACTTGTAAGATCAAGCTCGTCCATATCTACCTTTACGTTGATATGATGCTTTGCTTCATGAAGTTTGGACAATAAACATACCGTTTCGACGCGCCCCGTCCAAGGGTACACATCCACACCAACGCCCTTAGTCATTTTAAATCCCTTTTTGGTAAGGTACCGGAGGTCACGGGATAGGGTTTCTGGGTTACCGGAGATATAGATTACCTTTTGGGGGTGCAATTTAGTCAGAGCGTCCAAGAAGGCTTCGCTGCTTCCGGCTCTGGGAGGATTCATGAACACTACGTCAATCTTTGCGTTTTGCTCAGTCAACTGCATAAGGAAAGCGTCGGGTTCCTTTTCATAAAAGGTGATGTTCGATACTTCGTTTATCTTAGCGTTTATTTTTGCATCCCTGACAGCAGCACGGTTTTGTTCCACACCAATCACTTCTTTAGCGTCTTTGCTTGCTATCAGACCTATGGTTCCGATACCGCAATAGGCATCCAGAACAGATTCTTTACCGGTGAGTCCTGCATACTCTATTGCTTTTTTTAGTAGTTTTTCAGTTTGCACCGGATTGGCTTGATAATATGACTTGGATGTTATTTGGAAAGTCTTATTGCATAATTTATCTTCGATATAGCCTTTTCCATAAATAACATGTTCTTTGTCCCCCAGTATCATACCGCTTCCCCTGTCGTTTACATTCAGCACAATGGTAGTAATTTCAGGGTGCAGTTTTAAAATGGCTTTAACGAAATTATTCTTTGAGGGCATGGTTGGAGATGTCAGCACCAACACTACCATGATTTGACCCGTATGCAGCCCGGTTCTTATTAGAACATGGCGGAACAAGCCAAACCCAGTATCTTCATTGTAGGTTCGGATTTTGAATGATTTTAATAGTCCACGGATGGACACGATAATTTTATCAGCCTGCTTATTATCCAGCAAACAGGAATCCATTGGTACAACTCGATGTGTTTTTTCATCATAGATTCCCGAAATAGTATTATGACGCCTATCCTCTCCAAATACAGCTTGTACCTTATTTCTATAATGATAAGGATTCTCCATCCCAATTATAGGTTCGAATTTACCAAACTCTCCGCAGGAATCTTTTATCCTTTTTTCCTTTTGCTTTAGATGCTGCTCATAAGGTTCATGAAGTCCTTTACAACCGCCACATTTTGCATACACGGGACATGGATATCTTACTCTTCTCATTTGTGTACCGGCATTTGCATCAGGATTGACTTTGGTATGTGGGTTCCCTCTACCAGCCGGTTTATCCGATTTGTCTAAATACCTATCTGTTTTCACACTGAAATCGCCACTTGCTGATTTAACTGTTTTTCTATCTAAATCACTATACTTGCCGTCTATTCTTCTTTCATTTTCTTTACTGTTCTTATCTCTATATTGTTTCGTATCAGTTTTATCAAATGACTTTCTATCTTGTCCATATTTACCATCTGATTTACTGCTATCTTCCCTATTGTGTTTTATTTCTGTACCATAATATTTCTTCTCAGTATTTATTTCTGATGTTTTTCCTGAACCATATCTCCTGCCAGCTTTTACATCTGAAGTTTTCCCCGATCCATATTTCCTATCACTCTTTACTTCTGATTCCTTCTCTGATCCATATCTCCTATCACTCTTTGCTTCTGACGTTTTTCCTGTTCCATAACTCCTGCCAGCTTTTACATCTAACATTTTATCTAATCCATATTTCCTATTACTCTTTACTTCTGATGTTTTCCCCAATCCATATTTCCTATCAGTTTTTGCATCTGAATCTTTATCTGATTCAAATTTCCTGCCACTCTTAACTTCAGACGTCTTACCTGATTTATATTTCTTATTTGAATTACTACTATCTTTTCTGTCTGCTCTATTATAATGTTGCTCGCTCATTTTCCTATCAGTTTTTTCGTATGGATTACTACCCGATTTTCCTTTATCTTCTCTATCACTTTTTCCTACAGATTTTCTATATGTATTATCCTGATTCCTATCCGGCCTTCTATCACTTCTACCTGATTCTCTATCTACTTTACTACCGGGTTTCTTGTCCGATTTCTTATCGGACTTATCCGATTTTTTATCTGTGTGGTTTTTCGCATCCTTTTGATACATACTATTTCCTCTTTTCTTTTGTAATGGCTATTGCCTTGTATTAAATTCCTTCGCCATAAACTTGAACCTGTTCAATCATATGTCCGATATTTCCTTCTCCCGCGAACTTGTCCAAAGAAAAGAAATCTTCTTCTTTTTTAACCAAAAACACTAGTGGATGTTTTTCTTCCAGCAGGCTTACATCCTCCGTAAGCCTGCCCACATAAACTTCCACATAGCAATTTTGATTATAATAAGTAAAATCCATCATATGTTTTAATTTGACCTGTTTATAGTCAATACCGGTTTCTTCTTGAAGCTCCCGGTAAGCCGCAGCATATCCATCCTCACCCGGCTCGATTTTTCCGCCTACTAAATTGTATTTTCCCTGATAGGGATTTTTAGTGCGCTTGCAAAAAAGTATCTTCTCCCCAGTTTTATCAAAAATCAAAATACAATTATAGCCCTGCATCATCTTTTGTATTTCCTTCCTAAGCTATATATATTTCTGTACTTGACTATATTTTCTATATGCAAACTAAGCTATTGGTTCCACCTTTATCCTTATGTTCAACATTATTTGAATGCTATTTACTGTTTTTCTCATTCTATAGATCATCCCTATATGACTATAGATACTCTTTAAATATACTTA
>CAZJAS010000106.1:0-5846 GCA_964544135.1 uncultured Clostridium sp.
AAATTCTTCATTGCTGTAAACGAAATTCCACGGTATGCAACAAACATAAATAACCCAAGTAGAAGGGAAACCAGTATTTGCTTTTTTTGTGGCAGCTTGTTTTTAATCAGCATTACTATGGATAGAAGTGCGATACAAATATCTAATACCAGCCACATCATTGCTGTTTGAGTAATATCAGTTTTAATACCAAAATTAAGAATAAATAAAACCAAGAATACTCTAAACATACTCCATATTTTAATTAAGCCCCTTTTTTTCATTATGGTATCTCCATTTCAGTATTCTATTAAATCAACCAATCCAATAATTCAGCCATGTTCTATATTAGTCATTCCACTATATCAACCAATCCACATCCTTGAGGCAGCAATGCAACGAACCCCTTACCGCCTTGACCTTGTGGGAAATATCCTCCATACAACAAAGCCTAAAGAAGCAGTCTAAGGCTATGCGATATCTATCTACCTCTACATTAATAGATTATATTTAAAATCATAACACGGTATCGTTTATAAAAACCACTAAATTATCAAAACTATCTGTTCGATTAAGGAGATATTCTTTTAGCATATCCGTTGACGGAAACAGGCTTAGCTGAAACGGAAGCATGGGGTCTGTTTTTTCAAAGAAATATATAAGCTCAGAATGTTGAAATAATAATCCACAATGTAAATGCATAATTTGGTTGCCATTATTTCCCCGCAAAGAAACAAGTTGAACGCTATCGGAGAAGCTCGCGTCAACACTTTTTAAACGTGCTTGAACAGCATCGGAGATTGCTTCATCGGAAGTAATTGTACCAAAAAGCACCTCATATTTTAGAGAATCCGCTTCGGTGTTCATGTTGATTGGAGATAATTCATTTGCTATGTCCTCCTAATAGTGTCTTTAACTTATTTCATAAGGCAAATTATCACCTAAGTTTACTTCATTATCCTTTAAAATCGTACGGGTTTCTTCTTTTTCCCATATAATAGCCATTGAATGCAACTCCGATACACATTAAAATAATGCTTATTATACACAAGTTTTTCTAACCATTGCAATGAGCCCCTAAGTGTAAAAGCATGTTCAGTATAGGCATATGCTTTTAGAAATCCCTTATGGTTTCCATAGAAAAAGAAGGCATATCTAACCTACATCTTTTTCATATATATCATTTTCACAATGGCTCCAACCAGCATCTGGCTCATTGCAGCAATAGTTAGAGTGATAAATATAGTACTGTTAAAATATCCTGCAATCATACCTGCTATTATCATTGCCACAGATGTAAACAGCAGCATTGGCATACCGGCTTTTCCACGGATTACCTGATATCGTTCATCATTTTCTTTATTAAATTCAACTTGTAGCTTTGTATCATCTTTCAGTAGTTTTCTGAAGCGTATCATTAAAATGACTGAGATTAAGCCCAATGATGTAATAACTCCTGCCTGAAATCCAAAAATCATACTATCTTTTATTTCAGGGGGAGCAATAAATACATCATAAATACCAAAGCATACGGCAAATACTGCAACAGCCAGAAGGTAATAAATTCTTTTTTTAATAGTTTTTCTGTAATTAACCATGTTCACCAATCCTTTCAGGTATTATATTCAGAAAGATCAAAGACTTCTTCAATTCTAAGTCCGAAGTAATGTGATATTTTATATGCTAAAGGCAGCGATGCTATATATTTTCCTGTTTCAATTGAAGTAATTGTCTGTCTGGTTGTACCCACAGCCAAAGCTAACTCTTCCTGTGACAGTTTACGCTCTCTTCGCAGCTCCTTGATTTTTGTATCCAATCCACATTCCCCTTTCTTAAATGCAAAATATACTTTGCGTTATTAGCATAGCAAGCTTTGCAATATATGTCAAGTAGACTTTGCAAAAGAAAAAATGAAATTATATTTTAAATAGAAAAGGAGTTAGGACATAATTCCTAACTCCCATAAGTATAATTTGATTTATAAATCTATTATCGTAGTATTTTTTAAAATTAAAACTCTCGCTTTTTATAAAATGCATCAGATACCATGATAGAGATAATCATACTTACTATCCATAGTATGATAACGGCTAAAATGGCAATCGAGGAATTTTGCTCTATCCACTTTAGTAAGCTTCCGACAAGGGGCAGAACTTTCTCTTTTCCTAAGATTGAGGATGTAGCCATTATAACACCCGAGAAAGCGATGAGCGGTAAGTAAGCTAAGAACTTCGCCTTGGAATAGCCCAGTTTAAAATATATAGGTAATTGTATGAATTCCAAGACTGAGAATATCCAAAAACAACCGACTAAAGTGCCTAATGATTCTGACATAGCAAATTCCTTACCTAATAAATTTGCCATAATAAACGCTATAGCAAATGCGGCAAAACCGGCAATAACATTTAATGATAAAGTAAAAATATATCTTCCCGTCACAATGTTTTTTTTCGTGATTGGCAGTGTGGCATATAAAGTATCTATTCCATTTTTATCACCCACAGCAAATGGATAGGAAGAATAGATGTTGCTGTACATCATTAACATTCCTATGGGCATAAAAGGCCCAGTTCCATAGCCGAGCAATAACATGATTGCTAATATTATTATTAGATTTTTAAGTGTTAAATATGGTTTTATAGTCAAATAATCAAGCTTTGTGAAATGAATTGTTTTATTCATGTGCTTTTGCCTCCTTGTTCATATAAATTATTATTTCATCCAAGCTAATTTTCTCAAAGGAAACCTGAGACGGAAACTTGCTTCTGTTTTTCGTTTTAATCATACCTTCAAATCCTACGTTATATTCCCGATAACCGATTACATACTTTTTTTGTTCTGCAGTAAGATCGGAAAGACCTCCCTTAATCAATATAAAACTCTCCAATAATGCATCCTTTTCTCCTGTGAATTCTATTTTACCGTTGATAATAAAGGTAATATAATCGGCTATTTTTTCAAGATCAGTCGTTATATGCGTGGAAAATAATACCCCTTTATTATCATCCGATACAAACTCGCTCAAAAGCTCGATAAGCTCATCCCTTGCAACAGGATCAAGACCGGATGTGGGTTCATCTAATATAAGAAGCCGCGCGTTATGAGACAAAGCCACAGCCAGCATTAATTTAACCTTCATGCCCCTGGATAATTCTTTGACTTTTTTGGTTTTAGAGAGATTGAAATTACGAAGATGTTCATTAAAAGCATCTTTATTCCATTTACTATAAAAAGGAGCAACTGCCGATTCCACATCTTTTACCTTCCAATCATCCACGTAGAAGGGTAAATCCATTACCACACCGATTTCATTTTTGATTTCATCCGAAGGCACTTTCACCCCAAGGAGTGTGATTTCTCCGCTTTCCGGGCGAATCATATTCAGTATGGATTTAATTGTGGTGGTCTTACCTGCTCCATTTGGTCCGATAAATCCCATGATATAGCCTTTGGGTACAGCAAAGGATACATCATTCAGGGAAAAGTCCTGATACTTTTTGTTTAGGTTTTTGATTTCTAATATGTTACTCATAATCTTCCTCCTTAATGATTACTGATAAAACTTCGTATAATTCATTCTTAGGTATTTGTGCATTTTTTGCCGCAGAGACAGCAGTGTTCAATCCGCTTTCAATTTCCCGTAATGCTTGCTCTCGAATCAGTTCATTATCTTTCTTCCTTACAAAACATCCTTTCCCCTGGATGCTGTTAATAAACCCTTCCTGCTCAAGATCGTTATAAGCGCGTGTTGTAGTGATAACACTGATTTTCAAATCCTTTGCCAGCTGCCTGATGGAGGGTAAAGCATCATTTTCTTTCAGCTCGTCGGAAAAAATGGCGGCTTTAATTTGCGTTTTAATTTGCTCATAGATTGGTACTCCTGATGTATTTTGTACTATTATCTTCAATTTATCACCTCATGACACACAAACTGTATACCTCTGTATATATACAGTATATGCTTCTCGACTTATTTGTCAATATATATTTTAAAAATATTTAATAACAACAGTTGCAAATCATCTATAAATACCTTAAATTAACAGTCCCAAATCAGCTTAAGAATATAACCGATTGAATTAGGGATACTAAAACAAATGAAAAAGATAAGGAGAGTGTGATGATGAGCGAAAGAATAAATAAAGATATGCTGATTGGTGATATATTGCGCATAAACGCTGATCTTGCATCGGTTTTAATGGATATCGGTATGCATTGCCTGGGTTGTCCTTCATCCCAGAGTGAAACTTTGGCGGAAGCCTGTATGGTTCACGGTGTAAATGTTGACGAAATCGTAGTAAAGCTGAATGCTAAAATGGAGGAGACTACTTGAGTGCTTTTTTAGGACCCATTCATGTAAAAATGTACGGTCGGGTTTTATATCAGGATGCGGTTTCTCAGGCCATATTGGATTTGGCAGAAGAGAGCGGCTGGGCAAGCGGACTGCAGGAAAAAGTGGATTCCCAGGCCCCGGCAGCTTCTACCGCTCCATTAGAGCAGATTATTGACCAAAGCAATATTCACGGTTGGCTAAATGAAGCGGTAGCAAACTGTGAACGTCGCTTTGCCCTAATTGTGTGCAATGCCCTGAAAGGTCATCCGGAGCGTTTAGCAGAGCTTCAAAGCTTTATGGAAGATTTGGGAAGGCAGTGTGAATTACCTGCTTTTGACAATGCAGAGCAGGCTTTTCAAGTCATTCATGATATGCTGTTGGACGGAATGCCATGTGATTTCCCCTTTGAGGTATCGGAATCCCATTCCGAAGAAGTAAAATGGTTGATTAAGAGCTGCCCTCATACACAATATATTTACGCTTTGAAAGCGTTTCTCAATTTCACTGCGCAAAAAAGCTTCTCCTTCCAGACGGTAACTATTCTTGTAGGAGTATTTACCCCTGCCTCTGCCCGTCATGATCTCCTTGTTATAAAGCTTGAGTCCGTCGGGGAAGGCCTGACTGTTGATGGCATTTTGCACATAGCTGTATGTCATAAAGATAATCTCTATAAAAATACTGTTTTTTGTTTTGGTACTTAATTTGTCTTCCAATATATCGAGAAGCTCAAGATAGAGCGCTTTCCAATTTTCTACGAATATAACAGGAGCAATTAATATCCCAACACGATATCCCGCCTCACACATTTGGTTGAGGGCATGTATCCGGTTCATAAGCGGAGAGGTGCCGATTTCAACTTTAGTAATCAGTTCTTGTGGATTGAGACTCATCCTGAATATAACCTTACCGTTATGCTTGAGCGGGAGCAGCTTGTCCACCATGGAAAATTTTGTGGGAAAGGTAATCGCGCCCCTTCCTCTTTCTGCAAATTCCTCAATAGTATGGGACAATGTATCGGTAACGGTATCCTCTAAAATAAGATCGCTGTTGCTCCCTATTTCAAATACACATTCCTTTTCATAAGTATGGGATTTTTTAATTAGGTTTTCTAACATTTGCTCATAGTTAACAAAGACCCTTAAATAAGAGCATTTATTATAATTGCATACAAGATAGCAATATAAACACATGGCAGAGCAACCGGAAGAAGTAAACGGTACAATAAAATCAGATATTTTTTCATTGGTATAAAATTTAAGGGTTTTTCTTGTACCGATAATCAAATATTTTTTCATTTCCACAAAATCTTCGTTGGGTCTGGAACGTAGTTCCAATATATTGTTGTGGCTTTCTATGGGAATCCATGTGCTGTAATTGTATTTTTCCATCAGCTTACGTCCCAAGGGATAATCCTCTATATTTTTTTCATAATAAACTCTTTCAGGAAACATCTTTTTCCCTCACTTTTTTTTATAAAATGACATACTTTATTTCTATAATAGGAAGTTTGTCGGGTTTTTATTCATATTTTCCA
>CAZJAS010000107.1:0-5733 GCA_964544135.1 uncultured Clostridium sp.
CATTTTAAGTACCGATTTTTGGGCAATTGCCTGGGGGTTGGTACTTTTTTATTTTAGGGGAGGTGAGAGGAGATCATATGATATTTGAAACACATGCCCATTATGATGATGAGGCTTTTCATGAAGATAAATCCAAAATACTTAAATCTCTTGAGGCAGGTGGAATCGGAAGAGTGGTTAATATCGGATCAAGCCTTGCTTCCTGTAAGAACACTTTGAAATTAATGGAGGAATATTCCTTTGTCTATGGTGCATTGGGTATCCATCCCAGTGATACGGCTGAAATGGACGAAACGGTATTACTGTGGTTAGAAGAACAGTGCAGCCATAAAAAATGTGTGGCTGTGGGTGAAATCGGTTTGGATTATTACTGGCCGGAGCCGGACAAAGCAATACAGAAAAAATGGTTTATGAAGCAATTGGAGCTGGCTGGTAAGCTAAATCTGCCGGTCGTGATTCATTCCAGAAATGCAGCCATGGATACGATAGATTTTATGAAGGAATGCCATGCCGAGGAAATCAGCGGTGTGATTCACTGCTTTTCTTATTCCAAAGAAGTTGCTAAAATTTTTCTGGATATGGGATTTTATATTGGAATCGGCGGTGTAATTACCTTTAAAAATGCTAAAAAGTTAAAAGAAGCGGTAAGCTACATTCCGCTGGATAGGATAGTTGTGGAAACAGACAGTCCTTATTTGGCACCGGAGCCCTATAGGGGAAAACGGAATAACTCATTATATCTTCCCTATATTATAGAAGAAATTGCACGGATTAAGCAAATAACACCTGACCAAGTTGAGGAAGCTACATGGCAAAACGGCAATAGGCTGTATCGGATTTAAAAAAGCTATGACTTTTAGTTTCCTAAAGTCAAGTAATATGTTATAATGTGAACAAAATAAGCATTTATAGTTAAGATATTAACAATAAGGCATTTCTATAATTAAGGTGGAAGCATGAAAAAAAGGCACATTAGGGTAGTTCCCTTTATAGGGAAATTAATAGTTGGAATAATCTTCTGCTTCAGTTTGATATTTGGACTGAAAACCTATGTAGAGGCTGCTTCTGATTACAACAGAGTTCTGTTTATTAGTTCTTATTCCTATGCATGGGATACGGTTCAAATACAAATAGATGGTATTAAAAAGGGACTTTCTGAAGGTACGGTATTAGATTATGAATTTATGGATACAAAGCGGGTGAATGATGAAACTGCTTATCAGCTTTTTTATGAGGGGCTTGCTTATAGATTGTCCAAGGTTGAGCCTTATGATGCCATAATATTAGGTGATGATGCGGCACTTATATTTGCTTTGGAATATAGGGATGAGCTCTTTGCAGGTATCCCTCTTATTTTTGAGGGTGTAAATGATGAAGAGTTGGCTATGGAGGCATCAAAGGATCCTTTGATTACAGGAGTTTTGGAGAAGCTTTCCTTTCAGAAAAATATTGAACTGGCATTAACCCTTTATCCCGAGGCAAAAAAAGTAGTCGGAATTTTGGATAATAGCATTACAGGTGAAGCTGAAAGAAAGAATTTTTATCAGAATGCGGCATTATATCCGGATTTGGAATTTTCTGAAATCAATACATCAGAACTAAAAACAGGGGAGTTAAAGAGAGCACTTTTAAATATTGAACCGGATACGATTTTAATTTATGTGGTTATGACAGAGGATGCAAGCGGTAAGCAATATTCCAATAAGGAATCCGTTGAAATGATAGAAACATTTGCTTCGGTTCCTGCTTTTAGAATGGTAGAAGGCGGAATCGGATATGGAGTATTAGGGGGGAATATTGTATCCATGCAGCTTTCCGGAGAGATTGCCGCTAAAATAGCCATGGATTTTTGCGATAGAAAATACGGTATGGAAGAGGTTGGGGTGATTGTAGACGGTCCCAATATTTATTGTATTGATGAAGCAGTTATGAAAAAATTCGGAATTGATAAATCACTTTTTCCTGAGGACACGGTTTTTATAAATCATGAAGCCTCTTTTTTCGAGAGGAACAGAGAAGCTCTAAAGCTGGCTATGATATTATTGCCCATACTTTTGGTGGTATTTATCTGGTTGTGCGTTGATAATATCAAGAGAAGGAAATTAATGAAAGAACTGGAGGAAGCCAGAATATATTTGGAGAATGCTTCACAACTGGACTTTTTAACAGGCCTTCCTAACCGATCCAAATTCATGAAAGACTTGAGCGAAACCATAGGACAAAAAACACCTTGTACGGTGATTATGCTGGATATAGATAATTTTAAAAAGATAAATGATAATTACGGACATCTCGTTGGAGACGAGGCATTAAAGCAAGTTGCCAATCGCTTAAAGGCATTAAAAACTCCTCTGCTCACATCTTACCGCTATGCAGGTGATGAATTTATTGTGATTTTAAAGAGTGATAACCGTAAAATTGTGGATACTGCAGCGGTACAATGCCTCCAGGTATTCCAAAAGCCTTTTAAGCTCGTAGGAAAAGTCCATACTATCCAAGGCAGTATCGGTGTGGCATCATATCCAAAGGATGCAATAGACGGCGAACAATTGATTGTATGTGCGGATGAGGCGATGTATGTTGTTAAGAATGCCGGGAAAAATGCATATGCATACTACAAACCTGAGAAACAATAAATATTTATTGAAAAACGATAAAAATAGATTGACAATCGAAAAATCCTGTGCTATATTCATGAAAATAGAACATTTCATGAAAGCACGGGATTTTTATTTTAATGAAGTGTACAAAGATTAGTATTGGGAGGAATATAAATGAAGAAAGAAAGCATTGTTTGGATTACGAAATATTTTCTTGATTTCATGTTTTTTGCTGGGATTTTGGTTACGGTAACATTACCTTTTTCATTAAAATCCAAATTAGTTTTTAAATATTGGATGCCCATGGCAGAACATTATGCAGAATGTGTGGTTATTTATTTTGCTCTGGGTATCTTGGCGATTGCTATTTTGGGAGAGCTGCGAAAAATCTTTCGTACTGTGATAAAAGATAATTTTTTTATCTATGACAATGTTGTCAGTTTGCAAAGAATGGGAACCTATAGTTTTATGATTTCGCTGGTATCGTTAATGCGTACCATTATTTATCTTTCACCTGCCATGCTTATAGTGATTTTGGTATTTATTGTGGCAGGATTATTCAGCAAGGTTCTTGCCATAGTTTTTGACAGAGCGGTTCAGTACAAGGAAGAAAATGATTTAACAATATAAGGAGGTGCCATATGGCAATAAGAATTAATTTAGATGTAGTAATGGCACAACGAAAAAAAGGATTGACAGAGCTGGCAGGAGAAGTAGATATTACAATGGCCAATCTTTCCATATTAAAAAACAATAAAGCCAAAGCCATTCGGTTTTCTACCCTTGAGGCAATTTGTAAAGCATTATCCTGTCAGCCGGGAGATATTTTGGAATATGTAGAAGAAAGTGAGGAGAATATCGATGAATCATAATCAGTATCAGGGTAATCAGCCAACAGGCCAACCCAATACGGCGGGGGGTCAACCTAATATTCCGACAGGCCATCCTAATATTCCAACAGGTAACCCCAATATGCAATCAAGGCAACCCAATTATCAGCCGACAGGGCAGCCAAATGCGGCAGCAGGCCAATATCAATCAGGGCAGCCAAATATGGTAGCAGGTCAATATCAATCAGGCCAGCCCAATATGCAACAGCAATTTTCCCGGTGGCAGCCGGTAGGAGGTTCTATGCCCGGGCCACAATATTATCAGCCTGTTCCAAAGCAGCAGACCAAAGAAACTATGATTCTGAAGAGAAGTTTCGGAAAGCTGGGGTTAGCAAGTCTTCTATACGCATGCTTTTATGCTCTTTGTATGTACAAAAGCGGAAGCGGAATATCTTATCCTTTTTTTCTCGCAGGAAGTTTCTATTTTTATTTTTACTGTATGAAAAAATTAGAAATTTCCTTGAAAAAAGACAGTATATTTTACGTAATTAGTATTTTATTATTGGGTATATCCACTTTTTCCACAGCAGATCTCAGTATTATATTTATGAATAAGATAGGTATCTGGGTACTTACCATCAGCTTTTTGCTTCACAATTTTTTCAAGGATAATAATTGGACTATAGGTAGATATGCCGGTTATGTAATTGCTACTATATTTGGAAGTTTAGGTGAGATTCCCAGGCCGTTTATTGATTTTGCAGCATATCAAAAAGCAAAAGGAAAAAAGAGTAAAGGATTGTTTTTTTATATGATTATCGGACTTTGCATTGGGATACCTATATTTTTATTGATGTGGTTTCTTCTGATGAGTGCTGATATGATGTTCCTAAAAATGACTGAAAGATTTTTTATTAATATTAAAATATTTGATATTTTTGGCATATCATTTACTCTTGTTTTTATGTTTTTTATGGCATATTGCATTATGTCTTTTCTATGCAAAAGAGTGTTTTCCGAGGAATACCGTCAAAAGAAACAGGGCTCATCAATACTTGCTATTACAGTAACAGTGCCTCTGGCTCTTTTATATCTTGTTTTCAGCGGTGTACAGATTGTCTGCCTCTTCCTAGGCTATATTAATTTAAATAACTATACCTATGCCGAATATGCAAGACAAGGATTTTTTCAATTACTTGCGGTATGTATTATTAACCTGGTTTTAGTTTTGGTTGGAAATGCTTATTTTAAAGAGAATGTGTTGTTAAAAGGGATACTGACAATTGTGTCATTATGTACTTATATCATGATTGCTTCCTCTGCATACCGTATGATCCTTTATATCAAACATTATTATCTGACATTTTTAAGGATTTTTGTACTATGGTCTTTGTTAGTTTTATTTATTTTGCTAACCGGAGTTATTATCAATATTTATTGGAAAAGATTCCCGCTATTTAAATATAGTATGGTAGTGGTAACGGTCTGTTATCTGCTGTTATCCTTTTCTCACCCGGATTATTGGATTGCAAAATGCAATGTGAGTAATATGGGAAGCAATAGAAGCACCTTTTTTGATGCGGATGCCTATGATGATTATTATTACCTGACAGAACTCTCACCGGATGCGGCTCCTGCTTTTGCAGAATATTTTAGGAAAGAAGGTTTTTCCATGAACGTCGCAGAAGAGGGTGCGCATATAGAAAGAGAAGGATATAGCAATTCTCACTATTTCAGCTCCCGGTATGAACTTTATGGCGGTTACAAGGATAACGAAGATAGTTGGGGCTATTACTATATGCAGAAAATATATCAGCGTTATCATGATATGGGAATCAGAGATTTTAACCTTTCAAAATATATTGCTTATCATGTATTAGAGTAATTGTTACAAATTTATTAAATATTTAAGAAATTCTTAATTAGTTTTTTTCTCTGAAAAGTGTTACAATATTATTACGAATGTTAATAATTGAAAATGCGAAAGGTACAGTAACATTTTGATATAAGGGGAATCAAGTATGAAGAAAAAACGGTGGATGCGTATTTTAGTGGCATTTATTATTTTAATAATACCGATCACTATGCTTTCAGGATGTAAAAATGAAGAAAAGAAGGCTTCTCCGGCATATTATGTAATAAGCGAGGAGTTGGATAGTAAAAGGACCACTGATAAAGCAAAAGAAATTTTGGATAATGTGGAACCTCATGCTGAGGATAATTCGGGAATAGAAAATTAAAAATTAGCGTGTTAGTGTGAAGCTTAATTCCTCAAATTAGCGCATCAGAAAAAAAGCACCCAG
>CAZJAS010000108.1:0-5693 GCA_964544135.1 uncultured Clostridium sp.
AATATTAGAAAAAATTTTAGGATAAAATCAGAACAACTTTTTTCCGTCAGAGATAGAAATGTTTAACTCCTTTGCAATACTTCCCTGCTTATATGGATTTACCTTTTGAGTTATATCTCCATGCTTGAATAGAGAACCCGATGCTTTGAACCAAAAGGTTTTACCGGCCGCTACACACTGATCACGAATATCCAGTACCCAGTCGTAATCGCATACCCGTGCTTCTCTGCCGCTCTCACCGCTGACAGTGACATGGTCTATTCCAGCCAGATAAGCAGACAAATCAATCCGCTCCAACAGTGGAGAGCAGGCCACAAAACGCCGTTTGATGGGATAGGACAAAAACAGTGGCAAACGGTAATCGGTCAGAGCCTGATTTTCCACAGTACAGCCGATGTTCACATTTTCATAGCCGTCACCCCAATCCGAGGGCAAGGAAATAAGAAAACGGTCGATCCGCTTTGTCAATATTAAGAAATCTATATCAGGCCTTTGTTTTATCATAGACCAAGCATCTTTACGCCACTCATCTGCTTCAGGAAGAAAAAAATCAGTAGCAAAGCAAGTTGCTAGGATTTTATTACCTTTTATATTGAATTCACCTTTCGCATTCGTTCGTATGGGCCAATCAAATTTATCTGTCTTTTGAATCGTATTTTGCCCATAACGTTTTGCATGAGGCCCATAAAAATAACAATTAGTGCAACCATCGCTGGCTTTATAACATCCTGTCCACGGCTCCCAATTCATAAACCATCCTCCTTAAACTTTCCTATTGAAAATATGAGGAATGAGCATTGCGCTCTTATCACCATCCCTTAATTAACATCTTGAGGATAAACCCTTATCTTGTGAGAGTCAAGTGAAATTCACGTTGTATCGCCTCCCCCTGCAAAATGCTCCACAAATGATTCAACTAAAATGTGCAGTACTTTCTTTTTGGCAGACTTCGAGCTTGGCATTTTACTATTGCTTGCCATAAAAATGATGTTTTGCATTGACATAGACATTTCAATATTTTCTTCATTTGGGTTTATGCTGCATGCCTCTAAAAGGGTTCTATGAATGCCATATCCATTTTCGATGTTTGATTCCAAAATTTCTTTCGGGATTTTTCTGACAATATATTCAATATCTTCTGGCGGTAAAAAATAAACCATGCTGTCCTCTTGCAAGTACAAATCATAAAAAAATTTCCTGATTTTAGTTTCCATGTCTAAATCCTGCGACCCTATCGCCAGAATTTGCTCAACCATCTTTTGTTCCTCGCATTTGATAATATCCCAAAGTAATTCTTCCTTTGAGTGATAGAAAGAATAAAACGAACCCGTTGCGATATTAACCTCTTTGGTGATGTCCCCAACAGTAACTTGCCGAATTCCTTTTTTTCTTAAAAAAGCGCACCGACAATAAGCATAGATTCCTTAATAACAGTTCGTTCGTGATCGCTGAATATTTTAGGCATGTATATCCTCCTTTTTAATGAATGAATATAATCTATTATTCATTCATTAAAAAGGAGCAATTTATTTATAGCAAGAGGGTATTATAAAATTTGCATTATAGGAATGATACTGCATAATATTTCGTTATATCTTACAAAAACACTTTATATTATTCCTGAAACGGCGTATAATAGGATTATACTATTTACGTATATACGGGAGGTGCCGAATGGACTATATAAAAGTTTCGCAGGCTGCTGAAAAATGGGGGCTTTCACCGCGTAGAGTCCGTATTTTATGCGCTGAAAATAAAATACCCGGTGTAATAAAAAAAGGTAAGCTGTATATGATTCCTAAAAACGCACTGAAGCCGATTGACGGCAGAACGCTCAGAGGCAAAGACCTTTCAGGCGCTTTTGCGATGCAGCTTTTATATATTGACGCTAAAAAATTAGAGCTTAATAAGCGTCGTCCGCTTACTAAAGGAGAACTCCGGCGTTTGCAGGATGAATTTCTTGTAGAGTTTACTTATAATTCTAACGCCATTGAAGGCAACACGCTAACCTTGCAAGAAACTGCATTGGTACTGGAGGGTGTGACCATTGACCAAAAACCGCTCAAAGATCATTTGGAAGCGGTTGGGCACAAAGATGCTTTTGAATATGTGCAAAATCTTGTTTCTGATGGTAAGGCAATTACCGAACGTGAAATTAAGCAAATCCATGCCCTTGTTTTAATGGACAGACCGGAGGACAAAGGCGTTTACCGCCGTATTCCGGTGAAAATTATGGGCGCAGTAAATGAGCCGCCACAACCGTATTTGATTGAGCCGCAGATGAAGGATCTAATCAGTAAAAACGAAATAAATAAAAAAGCGATGCACCCGATTGAGCGCATCGCAAAGTTTCATTTGGATTTTGAGGGTATCCATCCCTTTGTTGACGGAAACGGTCGAACCGGCAGGTTGGTTTTAAATTTTGATTTAATGCAGAATGGTTATCCGCCGATAAATGTAAAATTCACGGACCGAAAAAAATACTATCAAGCTTTTGACGCCTATTACCGTGACGGTGATGCCGGGAAGATGGTTGAGTTAATTGCCGGTTATGTGGATGAAAGGCTGGAGCAATATTTAGAAATATTGAAGTAAGATATACTCATCAGCTATTCTGTACTGAAACCAGCTTTGTATAGCATCTGAGTGTAAACACTCCATCGTGGGCTTCGCCGAATGAATAATTTGACATTTCAAAGCCGTCAGATATTTTCACAAGTCCGGCCTGCAGAAGCTTTTGTGAGAGCTCTGCATGTTCTTCTTCGCCACAGATTAATGCGGCTGTCTGCAAGTAACTTTTATAAGGGCGGAGATTTATTATCTTCTCCCTTTTTAACGGCTTCACCCAAATATTCCGGTACATAATGGAAGGTTCTAGTTTGCTGTCCGGTTGTGCTGTGATGCTGCAATTTTGATCTCGGTAAAGTCGAATGTTTGAGTTTTTGTCTTCAATCTGACGATGATAATTTTTAAGTGTGACTTCAGCCTGAATAAAAATATTGGCTGCCGCACCCGAAACAAGCGGATTATCTTGGCAAGCTTTTTCAAATACAGGTAAAAATTCCTCACAAAAATGATATACATCCTGCATACCATCAGTATCTAAATAGATTCCCTGGCAGGAACTGCAAAAAAGCTGATTCGTTAAGCATATGTGATATGCTAACTTTTCAAGGGCATCTTTTTTTGCGCCATATTTTTTCACATAGGCAAACGAGATTTTATGTCCCCATTCAATAATTTTTGTGTTTGGATCAGCTAGTTTTCGAACCGCACTGACAGCCTCATCGCCACCCCATACAATGACAGCATCCGCCATGGTTACAAGCTTCCTCATGGCATGAATATCCTTTGACGAATAATCAAAAACATAAACGTATTCACTGAGTGATGGCTGAATTTTAAACAGCTCCTCCAGCAGAGAAACTGTAATGCCGCCTTCTTCTTTCGGGAGCTTGACAATATTAATATTTCCGGTCAGAAGCCCATCTAACAGACTCATAAATGGCAACCCGTCAACATTCCCCGCTGTACTTATAAGAGGTAACCCCTTTAAAATCAGTAGTGGCAATACAGACAGCGATGAATTTCTTATGAACATCGATGCCAGCACAGTTGTGATGAACAATACGTAACATAAAAAGCCTCCTTTCAAGATAAGGCAGGCATTGACTGATTACCCAGCGGGACAAAACGCGAGATCTTGTTAACAAAGATTAGCGTGCGGATTTGCAATTCACACTTATTTGTGCTTGAAAAGGTAACCGGCGACCTGTTAGTGTGCGGACTTGAATCCGACCGAATGGAGGGAAACTATTCTACTCACCCTCCCGTGCTCTGTAGTATACCTGCCACTACTTAAAGTATAGAAGAAAGGAAGCCAAAAGGGAAGAAACACTCCCGCTTCATGGGGATTTGTGTTGCCGACCTGAGGCAAAATGTTGGTTAGTGTATTAATATCATTGTAGCTGATACTTTGGTTTTTAAATTCTAAATGGTCTTCAAGAAAACGCACACTCTTGCTTTCAGGTCATTACATCTCAATAAAGAAAAACGGAGAATATTAATTGAAGAAAAAGCGGGACTTTGGCTGGATAACGGTGATATATTCGGTGCGGGCGGTGAAGGCTTTGAGCGAATTAATATTGCCTGTCCGAGAAAGCATCTCAAGAGAGCATTTAAACAATTAAAGGATGCTGTGTTTGAGATAAGAACCCATTCTTAATCTAATAAAAAGAGCCTGCTGCCGATTTAAATTGCCGGCAGCAGGCTTATTTTAATATTCAAATTATTTATTTGCTTCTGCTTTTTTAAAAGGCCTGACCACGAAGAAGCAAACCAGAGCAGCAACAATATAAAGTGCAAGTGTCACATATAGTACATTTTGATATCCGGTAGGATTAATTTGATTTCCCTGTGCATCTGCTACAAAGCTACCGGTATGGTTTACAATAAAGGTTGCAAGCTGGTTACCCGCAAGACCGGCAAAGGCCCATGCAGATAGACAAAGTCCATGAAGACGGCTGATGGATTCCATTCCGAAATGGTCGGACAGAAGAGCCGGCACATTGCTGAAGCCGCCGCCGTAGCCTGCATTTACTACAAACAAAAGGGGAATCACCAAAAATACATGCTGGTTTACAATACCCTTTGTTAAAATGGTAAGAGCGGTAAAAGCGATGGAAAGGCAAAAGATAACCTTGAAAACAGTGTTTCTGTCTTTCAATTTATCGCCCCAAGTGGAGAAGCCTAAACGCCCGCCCGCATTAAAGACTGCGGTTAAGGAACTGATTACGCCTGCCATACCTACAAGACCGATTGCTTTCACAATACTTTTTTCTTGAGAAATTAGAGCAAGACCGCAGGTAATATTAATAAAGAACATAAACCAAATACCAAGGAAGGTTTTGTTTTTGAAGATACTTAAAGTACTTTCCTTCTTTTCTTCATGAACCTCAACCCATCCCTCAGGCTTAGCAAGAAGCAAGTGACCGATAAACATTAATATAAAATACACTACGGCAAGAATATAGAACATAGCTACAATCCCGACCTTGTTCTGTAAAAATTCCATAATAGGGCTTGCGATAACCTTCGCAAGACCAAAACCTGCAATAGCAAGTCCGGTTGCAAGTCCTTTTTGCTCCTTAAACCATAGCATCAGTGTTTTAACAGGAGAAAGATAGCCGGTACCAAGACCGATACCCATGATCACACCATAGCATATAAAAATACCGATTACGGATTTTTGGTAGATAAAAAATCCGGTTCCTGCCATACCAACCGAGAAACAAATTGCAGCTACAAGAGAAGATTTATGTATATCCTTTTCTACAAGTGGGCCTAGAAAAGCGGCTGCCATACCGAGGAAGAAAATAGCAAGACTGAATGCCCATTCAATAGTGCTCTTTGATACCTGGGTAGTGGAGCCGTTATTTAAATACTCGACAATGGAATCGCTAACGAGAGACCAGCAATATACGGTACCGATACTGCAATGAAGCAGAAGGGCCGGAATTGCCGCACGCAACCATTTATTTTGAAACTTTTTCATTTTAATTACCATTACCTTTCCTTTGTATATTTTTGCATACGTCCCAATAATACTATATCTAAGAGGGAAATGCAATATCTAAAGGACTTGAGTTTCCGTACTTTTATCCACAGACCCCTTGTTTCACTGGTAATGTAAT
>CAZJAS010000109.1:0-5627 GCA_964544135.1 uncultured Clostridium sp.
CTCCTAAAAATCAAAATATATGAATTCCGCACTGGTGGAAGGTGCCCAGAAAAATAGGAGTACAACCAATCCTATATAAACAGCCCAACGTAAAGGCAGCTTCCATTTGCTGATTACATGAATCACATCCCGCTTTAACGAAAAGTAATCATAAATTGCAAGTAATAGTATCATGAGCAAAAGCTTCAATGCAATCCACACATCTATTCCCAGATTATCACAGCCGCTTACAATCCACTGTATGGGATGATTGATATTATAGTACCAATAAATCAGCATATAACCGGCATCCTTGATTCGTTTTGCCCTAAAAAAGGTCCATAATGCGGAAACCACTAAAAAAGTAAAACAAACTCTGATTGCATACGGTATTTTATGCTTCTTTTCCTTCTCCTTGCCTCCATCTGCCATTTTTTCTGCAATCTGAGCACCCCCATGTAAGCCGCCCCAAGTTACAAAGGTCAGGGAAGCCCCATGCCATAAACCGCTCAGTAAAAAGGTAATTAAAAGATTCATGGAATTTCTGAATTTGCTTACCCGGTTACCTCCCAGTGGAATATATACATAGTCCCTAAACCAGCTGGAGAGCGAAATATGCCATCTTCGCCAAAACTCCTTGATTGAGGCGGAAAAATACGGACTTTTGAAATTTTCCATGAGATCTATCCCAAACAGCTTTGCCGTGCCCCTTGCAATATCGGAGTACCCCGAGAAGTCGCAATATATCTGTATCGAAAAAAAGAAAATAGTTAATAGCCGTGCAAATCCTGCCCAATAATGAATATCCGCGTAAACCATATCCACATACACAGCAAGCGTATCCGCTATTACAATTTTCTTAAAAAAACCCCAAGCCATTAACTTTAAACCATATGTTGCCTGTTCATAATCAAAATATCTTTCATTCTTTATCTGGGGCATTAAGCTTTCGGTTCTTACGATAGGGCCTGATACCAGCTGGGGGAAAAACGAAATGAAAGCAGCATACTGTCCTATATGATGCTCCGCCTTGGCGTTACCCCTATATACATCCACAATATAGCCGATTGCCTGAAAGGTATAAAAAGAGATTCCTACGGGTAGTAAGATAGTCAATATGGGCTCGGATGTGGGTATGGATGCCATATTTAGTATTGCTACGATTGCTTGTCCTATGAAACCGATAAATTTAAATATAAATAATAGAGCAATCGTAATACATACTACGATGCCCAATCGTATTTTCTTCTTTTTCTTGTTATTTTCCCCTTCTATTAATAAAGCGCCTGCAAATGAAACCCCCGTAATGAACATGATTAATAATAAATACTTCACATTCCAGCTCATATAAAAATAATAGCTGGACGCTAAGATAATAATCCAGCGCTGCTTATGAGGAACTATCCAATACAGTGCAAACACTATGGGCAAGAATACAGCATATTGTAAGGAATTAAATAGCATAAATAACCTACTTTCTTCACATCATATTCTTATTAATATTACTCTAAAACAGGTTATTATACAACCCTTGGCAGGAGACAATTTTCTTGACTTCATATTATGCCGATACTATAATGAATCTATTATTGAATGAGAGGATCACATTATGAACATCGTATATATTGCACCTATGTTCCATACCAATCAGGTACCCATTGTAAAGGGATGGTTAGAACATAACCATAATGTCACCTTTATTTGTCATTATAAGGGGAAAACCGAAAATCATGAGTACTGTACCCCCTATGTTTTGGGCTATTCTAAATTGTTTAAACTAATAGAATTCTTACATGCAAAACTGCAAAGCAAGTCCAAACGTCTTTCTTCATATCCGGAAGCCTTTAAGGACCGTTTTGGATTTCCTTCCGTCATAAAGCTTTCCCGACTATTAAAAAAATCACAACCCCATGCAGTTATTTTACGAGAGCGTTCTCTCTATTCCATATTCGCTTATTTAGTTTGTAAATTTAAAAAAATAAAATGTATTTTATATAACCAAACTCCATTGTGGGACAATGAACCTCCCCGCAACGATTTTGCCCATAAAATTGTAAAGGCTTTGACACCCTCTGTTCGTATGACTCCTGTTTTGGGACAAGTGGACGCCGGTTATTTGGACAAAAAAGCTGCTTACATCCCCTTTGTCATTGAACCTCGATTAAGCCCCGATGAAAAAACATACTTTACCTCAGAACAGATCAATCTTTTATGTGTAGGCAAATATGAGGAGCGTAAAAACCATCTGATGCTTCTTAAAATAGTGAACCGGCTGCTTCCAAAATACCCCCTTCATTTAACGATCGTAGGGGAAGCCTCTACGGAGTATCATAAGAAGCATCTTAAATTAATAAAGGATTATATAACAGAACACAATTTAGAAGATAATGTAACCCTTCATGTGAATTGTAAACCAAAAAATATGGCGGATTTTTATCGCAATGCCGATTTATTCATACTTCCGAGCACCGGTGAATTTGCTTCGGTTTCCCAATTAGAAGCCATGTCTTATTCTCTTCCTGTTATTATAAGTGATACCAACGGCACCTCATGCTATATTGAGAATGGTAAGAACGGATATTTATTTCAGGATATGGATGAAAGCAATTTAGAAGAACAGCTTTTGAGCCTGCTCTCTTCTAAAGAGGATATCCTAAGCTTTGGAGCATATAGCTATCAAATGGTGGTAAAAAAATATAATTTTACTAATTATAAAAAGAGTTTGGAAATGCTTATCAGACCTCTCTAAATATACGAGCTGGTAAAATAATATAGTTACTATAAAAATGATGGGGAGTATCTTGCATGTGTGGAATAGCCGGTTTTTGCGGACATACAAAGGATAATAAGAATCAAATAAAACTGATGTGCGATCAAATCATATACCGGGGTCCCAACGCGGAAGGCTACTGGCTGGATTCCTATACAGATATTACATTGGGACACCGCAGGCTATCTGTACTCGATTTATCGGAAACCGGTGCACAGCCCATGGAGTCTGCCAGCGGTCGCTTTATCATTTGTTCTAATGGGGAAATATATAATTATCGGGCATTGGGGAAGCAATTAATAGAAGAAGGACATGTTACCCGTTTTAGAGGCAGTTCGGATACCGAAGTCGTTTTAGAAGCTTTTGAGGCTTATGGCTTAGAAGCTGTCAAAAAAATGAAGGGGATGTTTGCTCTTGCTCTATATGACCGTCAGGAAAAAACCCTTCACTTAATGCGGGACCGTATGGGAGAAAAACCTTTATATTACGGTATGATTAACGGAATATTTGCTTTTGCTTCCGATTTAAAATCACTTACCGTAATGGAAGGCTTTCAAAATAATATAAACAGGGATGCCCTGGCAGCATTTATCCGTTATAAATCCATACCACAGCCTCTCTCCATTTATGAGCATATCTATAAGCTCTTACCCGGACATATACTTTCCATAAAAGCACCCTTTACCTCTCCGGTCTTCTCCACCTACTGGTCTGTAAAGGAAGCTGCCCTAAACGGTTTAGCCCATCCTTTTAAAGGAAGCGAAGCAGATGCCAGAGAAGAATTAATAAGACTTCTTACAAATGCTATCAAAGATCAAATTATTTCCGATGTGCCCATCGGTGCCTTTCTATCGGGAGGGATTGACAGCCCCCTTGTAGTATCTCTTATGCAAAGCATTTGCACCGAGCCGGTTAAAACCTTTACCATCGGTTTTGAGGATCCCAAATATAATGAGGCGGAATATGCAAAGGATATTGCCAAACATCTTGGATGTGACCATACGGAATTATATATTACGGAGCAGGATTTAAAGGATGTGATTCCTATCTTACCCGATATGTTTTCCGAGCCCCATGCCGACCCTGCCAGTCTGCCATCTTATCTGATCAGCAAGCTGGCCAAATCAAAGGTAACCGTCACCCTAAGCGGCGATGGAGGGGACGAGCTTTTTTGCGGCTACGGTATCTACCGGCAATTAGAAGCTCTATGGGGTAAAATAAGTAAAATTCCCTATGGCCTACGTAATATGGGAGGATATCTACTTCAACATACTCCGTTTAAATATAATAATAAGCTATACAATGCAGGAGAATATGCAAGGCTTAAAAATTACCATCAGCTGCATGAGCTCTTCCGTAACGAGCATAATTACAATGCCCACCATGCAGTATCGGATATCTCAGATCCACGAAATTATCTTGCAGGTTCTGTATTAAGCTCGGACAGCGCCTTACTCCCGGATATGGCTTTGTACCAAAGTGATTTATATCTGGATATGCCGGACATAAAGTCCTCCCTCCTATATCGGGATCAAACCGGATTTATGAATGATACCGTGCTGAGCAAGGTAGACCGAACCGGTATGTATACCTCATTGGAAAATCGTATCCCCCTCTTGGATCAGGATGTGGTGGCTTTTTCTTGGAGTTTGCCCATAAATTATAAATCCTCTCAGGGCAACGATAAAAAGATATTAAAGGAAGCCCTTTATCAATACGTTCCTAAGAGGCTTCTTGACCGTCCGAAGCATGGATTTGAGGTTCCCCTGCCCGCATGGCTATCTGCAGGGAAGCTGCATGACTGGGCAGACGATTTGATTCATGGCAGCCGGCTCGTAAGAGACGGATATTTAAATCCCAAAATTATCGCTCATCTTTGGAAACAATTTAACAAAAACCGTTCCTGCACTCTGCTTATCTGGTATATCCTACAGGCAGAAGCATGGTATCGTAATATAAAAAAGGGAGAATATTTATGATTTATTCACAAGCAACCGGCGGTTTCGGAAATCAACTTTATAATTATGCAATCGGATTTTCACTGGCAAAGGAATACGGAGAGGAATTTGCTCTCGATATTTCTCCTTACAGGTTTTCGCCCCGCCCATTTGTGTTAGACCGGTTAACCATATCAGGAAAGGTTATTTCACTTTGCCCACCAACACATAACACAAAGCTTTCACGCATGATTGCCCGAATATTAAGAAAACTTGCTTCTAACAGGCATGGACATTGTAAATGGATGAAAGAAGCTCCCGAAACCCGAAATCGGTACGGAAGCTATGATTTTTCCCATAAATCAAGTCTTTATCTTGAGGGATATTGGCAGCATTATAAATATTTTGATAAATATTACACTGAATTATGTAAGGAATTTCAATTAAAAGAAGAATATATTTCCCCTGATTGTAAAAAGCTTATTGAAACTTGCTCCTCCCAAAACAGTGTGGCAATGCATATCCGTAAGGGAGATTATGAGGCTTCCTGGGTATTGGATGATTCTTATTACCAAAAGGCCATCTCCCATATAGAGCATAATACATCCGATCCACATTTTTATATCTTTTGCGAAGATATTCCTTATGTGGAGGAGCATTACAGCAATCTAAGCAACGCAGTATTTGTCACAAAGGAATATAAATTATCCGATTTAGAGGAATTTTACCTTATGTCTAAATGCAGGCATCAGATTATTGCCAACAGCACCTTCTCTTGGTGGGCTGCATACTTAAATAATTATTCGGATAAAATAGTAATTGCTCCCGAATACATGCACTGGACGAAGGATTATTATCCTTCCAATTGGATGATACAACAGGCCTAATTCCTTTTTTTAATCTATAAACTTGTTTTCTTTTAAGCTGTACTTATTTCCCAT
>CAZJAS010000110.1:0-5525 GCA_964544135.1 uncultured Clostridium sp.
AGCCATGCAACCAGCTCGATTCTACTTCGTTCCATCTCGCTGGACGGCTGGCGCCTATGCCAACTTGCCTACAAGCCGAGCCAGCTCGATTCCGCTTTGCTTCATCTCGCTGTGGGCTGTCGCCCACTCATCACATAAGAAAAAGCGCCTTGACAAATAAATTTGCCCGGCGCATTTTTCTTATGGATGACTCGGCTTGTAGCTTAACCAAAGTATCTCTTAAGCAACCCTTCAAACGCTTTGCCGTGTCTTGCTTCGTCACGAGCCATTTCGTGAACGGTGTCATGGATTGCATCTAGGTTTGCTGCTTTCGCACGCTTTGCAAGGTCGAATTTGCCTGCGGTTGCGCCGTGTTCAGCATCTACTCTCATTTCCAAATTCTTTTTGGTGGAATCGGTTACTACTTCACCCAATAACTCGGCAAATTTTGCAGCATGCTCTGCTTCTTCATAAGCTGCTTTTTCCCAATACATACCGATTTCAGGATAACCTTCTCTGTGAGCAACTCTTGCCATTGCAAGATACATACCTACTTCGGTACATTCTCCTTCAAAGTTTGCGCGAAGATCCATAATAATATCTTCGGATACGCCCTGTGCTACACCTACTACATGCTCAGCTGCCCAAGTTTTTTCTCCGGACTGAACTACTGTAAATTTCTCAGCGGGAGCGTGACAAATAGGGCACTCTACCGGTGCTTCATTTCCTTCGTGAACATAACCACATACCTGACATACAAATTTCATATTATTTCTCCTTTTCATTAAATGATTTAGTTTTTAGATTCTATTATTTCCTCTTTTTTAAAACAATTTCCACAGAGACCATAAAAATATGTTATATGACCAAGAATACAGCCGTCAAATTCGGTATCGGCAAAATCTCCAATGGAATCAAATTTCTGCATACTTAAGTCTGATACACTGCCACAATCACGGCATACAAAATGATAATGATCAGAGGTGTCAAAATCAAAGTGATCCACACCATCTCCGACCCGAAGCCGTGTAATTTCCCCCCTGGATGCCAATAAGGTCAAATTACGGTAAACGGTTCCGAGACTGATATTTGGAATCTGCTTACGAATAGCCATATACACATTGTCTGCAGTAGGGTGGTCTTTGCGGGTAGAGAGATAATGTTTGATTTCTTCTCTCTGCCTGCTATATTTGGTACTCATGTTTTCTCCTTTCAAAAATGATAACTATTACTATTTTTATTTCTATTATACGGATAATTTACTTTCTGTCAAGATATTTTATTTAAAAACGTATTTGTTTATAGTTTTTTTAGGATAATCTTCTATGCATTTAATTCCTTTTTCTGATAAACAATGTTATAATCAGCATATATAATGATATAAGCATAAAATTAGTATTATTTAGTTCAAAAAATTAGATAATTGTAATTCGGAAAGGCGAATACCAATATGAAATTCAGAACAAGATTGTGGGTAACATTCATGACCATTGTTTTGTTCCCTTTAGTAATGACAGCGATTGCGTTTGTTCTAATAGGATGTTCTATCATGCAGGCTCAGCAGGTAAAGGGCATGGGGGATGTGGATTATTTATCTATTTCTGACAGTGTTCAAAAAATAGGTAAGCAGACGCAAGATCTCTATGAGGAATTGGTGGAACAGAGTGAAAAGGACCCGATTGTTTTTGAGGATGTGGAGTATCTGCAAAGCATCAGCGACGGCATCGGCAGAAGAAACAGCTATATTCTGGTCAGAAAGGGAGAAGACATTTATTATACGGGCAATGAAAGTGCTGCTGAACTTATTATTAAGAAATTGCCGGATTATGGGTCTAATAATGTAAAAAATTTCACCACCTATTACTTTAACGATTCCCAAAAGTATGTAAAACAGCTTGATTTTCTGTTTTCGGATGGTACACCTGGCAGTCTCTTTATAGTAACCAGAGTGAATAACCTGATTTCCAGACCTTTGTTAATAGATATGTTCATTGCTATTTTCATAATACTGATATTTACCAGTATTATGCTCACCAGATGGATCCACAAGGGCGTGTTTGAACCGGTATATCAGCTGAATGTAGCAATGAGAAAAATAAAAGACGGTAATTTTGATTATATGCTTTCTACGGATACCAAGGGGGAAATAGGAGATTTATACCGCAATTATGAGGATATGAGGCTCCGGCTAAAGGAATCAACAGAAGAAACTATGGTACAGGAAAAGCAGAACCGAGAATTAATCAGTAATATCTCCCATGATTTAAAAACACCCATTACGGCTATCAAGGGATATATGGAGGGTATTTTGGATGGTGTGGCTGACACGCCGGAGAAAGTGGATAAGTATATAAAGACGGTTTACAATAAAGCCAATGATATGGACAGACTGATTAATGAGTTAACTCTGTATTCAGGAATTGACAATAACCGCATTCCCTATAATTTTCACCGTATTAATGTTGCCGATTACTTCGGGGATTGTGTGGAGGAGGTAGGATTGGATTTGGAATCCAAGAATACCGAGTTAAACTATGAAAATCTGGTATCTGCAGATACTATGATCATTGCAGATCCCGAGCAGATGAAACGAGTAATCAACAATATTATCGGCAATAGTATGAAATATATAGATAAGACAAAGGGTGTAATTGATATCCGTATCCTGGATGAAGTGGATTCTATCAGAATTGAGATTGAAGATAACGGAAAAGGGATTGCAGCCAAAGATTTACCCAATATTTTTGAACGTTTTTACCGCACGGATGCATCCCGTAATTCTTCTAAGGGTGGCAGTGGAATAGGGCTATCTATTGTTAAGAAGATTATAGAGGACCATGGCGGATATATCTGGGCAACCAGTAAAGAGGGAGAAGGAACTTGCTTACATTTTGTAATTAGAAAGTACAAGGAACTGCAGAAAGAAACAAATTAACGAGGAAAAATGATAGGAGGCTAATCCATGAGTAAAATATTAATTATTGAAGATGAAGAAGCGATTGCGGATTTAGAGAAAGATTATTTAGAACTAAGTGACTTTGAGGTAGAAATTAAAAATTCCGGAGATACAGGTTTAGAAGCAGCACTGAAGGGTGATTTTGACTTGGTTGTTTTGGACCTCATGCTACCCGGAATGGACGGTTTTGAGGTATGTAAAAAAATCCGTGAGGAGAAAAACATTCCGATTCTCATGGTTTCAGCCAAAAAAGATGATATTGATAAAATACGCGGTTTGGGACTGGGCGCAGATGATTATATGACAAAGCCCTTCAGCCCCAGTGAACTGGTAGCCAGAGTAAAGGCACATTTGGCAAGATATAACCGTCTTGTAGGTACTGCAGCGAAACCCCAGAATGATATTGTTGAAATCAGAGGCATCCGCATTGATAAGACGGCAAGAAGAGTTTATATCGATGGTGAGGAGAGGCAATTTACTACAAAGGAGTTTGATTTATTAACTTTCCTTGCGGAGAATCCCAATCATGTATTTACAAAAGAAGAGCTGTTCAGAGAAATCTGGGACATGGATTCGATCGGAGATATAGCGACCGTTACCGTGCATATTAAGAAAATCCGTGAAAAAATTGAGTTTGATACCGCAAAGCCTCAGTATATAGAAACAATTTGGGGCGTGGGTTATAGATTTAAAATCTAAGGATTAACCGGGGAAGGCAAGCTATGCGTACAAAAATTCTTTATGAGGACGAAAATCTCATTGTTGCACATAAGCCTCCGGGGATAGGTGTGCAAACTGCTCACATCGGGCAGCAGGACATGGTCAGTGAATTAAAAAACTATCTGGCGCATAATATGGCCCGGCAGCAAGGAAAAACAACCGGAATGCCTCCCTATCTTGGTGTTGTCCATAGATTGGATCAACCCGTGGAGGGCATTCTTGTATTTGCAAAAACGAAAAATGCGGCAGCAGACCTTAGCCGGCAGATAAAGGCCATGGATTTTAATAAGGAATATGTGACGGTGGTTTGTGGAAAACCTTCCGGCGGCACAGAAAGACTTGTGGATTACTTGGTAAAAGCCGGTAATCGGGCCCAGGTGTATGATACAGCAGATGAGATGGGTGCTAAGAGAGCTGCTTTGCAGTATGAGGTGATTTCTCAAAAGGAAACAGGTAAGGGAAGTATATCCCTGCTCCGGGTATTGCTGGAAACAGGACGCTTCCATCAAATCAGGGCACAGCTATCCCATAGTGGTTATCCTATATTGGGAGACAGTAAATATGCCCATACCCAAAGCCGCATAATTTCGGAAGAACTGGGTGTGAGGAATGTGGCATTGTGTGCAAATAAACTGGCATTTATGCATCCTGTTACAAAAAAGAAAATGGAATATAATACAAGTCCCGATAATCCTATTTTTAAGCATTTTAAGGAATTATTTTAGGCAAAAGCTTCATACTAATCCTGAAGGCAGAAATTAGAAAAGCAGGTGGATTGGTATGCGGGAAAGAAAAGGAATATTCGATAATAAATATATAGTACTGCTTCTGATTATAGGAGCAGTCTATTTTTTTCTACGTTTTATCAGCCCCCTTCTAACTCCTATTATTATTGCGGGTATGTTCCTGACATTATGCTATCCCACCTTTGATGATATTCAGAAAAAAACCCGAATTAAAAAACAATATTTGGCAAGCGCAATTTTGCTTCTTATTTGTGGTGTTTTAATAATATTAGTGTGGATAGGTGGTTCCTTTTTGGTGCAAAAAATTCCGCAATGGATTGCAAATATAGATAATGTACAGGATGAGATTCAGATATTTATAACCCAGTGCAGTGAGGGAATCGGCAATTTAATCGGAGTGAATGTAGGGGGACTGACACAGATTCTGGTAGAGCAAATTAATTTATTTGTAGAAAATTTTCAAGCTCAGGTATTGCCCCATATCATCGGGGAATCCTGGATCTATATTAAGCAGATTATATCTATTATTGCTGTATTGGCTGTCACCATGATTGCCACGGTTTTACTTGCAAAGGATTATGATGCCATACTTTCCTGGACCGGTGCGCAGGCGGAGAGCCGGGTAGTACTGGAAATTGTTCTAAAGGTGATTCGTTATATAGCTACTTTTTTAAAAGCACAGGTTACGATTATGTTTTGCATAGCATCGCTCTGTGTGATTGTACTGCTCTTAGCCGGAGTGGAAAATGCCGCTTTGTTCGGTATTTTAGCGGGACTTTTAGATGCCCTTCCTTTTATTGGAACCGGCATTGTTTTACTGCCATTGGCATTATTTCAGATTTTTTTAGGCTCTTATTGGAAAGCGCTTATTTGTGTCATACTTTATATATGCTGTGTGCTTCTGCGCGAGTTTATGGAACCGAAATTAATCGGACAAAAGGTAGGGGTATATCCAATCGCAATACTGATGGCCATTTACGCAGGGCTACAGTTGTTCGGCTTATGGGGAATTGTAAAGGGGCCCGTGGGATTTGTAATCATTAAGCAAACTTTTGAGGCATACTGCCGTTCTTGAGTTTCCGTAAATTGCAACTTAAAAATGAATAAGTTCTACCAAAGTGCCA
>CAZJAS010000111.1:0-5377 GCA_964544135.1 uncultured Clostridium sp.
ATCCCATATATAAGATGAAAGATATTCAGCAAATTATAAAAAATGCCGTGCGGTTTTGTAAGAAAACCGGTGAAAGTAGAGTGAAACTGGAATGTATTGAGGTGGTTTCATAATAGAAAAGAGGATTCATATGAAAATATCGGTATTTTATGATCATATCCTGCAGGCGAAGGAGCAATCCGGTAAGTCAATGACCTCATTATTACAAATGGTATATGATGAGGGAATCAGAGGGATTGAGATCCGCCTTTCAGATTTGCTTCGGGATGAGGAGATACCCGGAAGGTTACAAAAAGCGGGATTAAAAATAAGCTGTATTTATGATTTTTATGAAATGGGACAAAGAGATGAAATATCGAAGGGAATACATCATATTGATATGGCAGAAAAGCTGGGGGCAAATAGGATACTGGTAGTTCCGGGGTTTTTAGGGAAAGAAGATGCTAAGGCTTTTCATCTTTGTGCAGATCAAGACAAGATGGCAACATTTATGGAACATAATAAAAGCATACTAAAGATGAAGGATAATCTCTTAAGGCTGGTGGCATATGCAAAGAAAACCAATGTAATAATAACGGTAGAGGATTTTGATGACAGTAAATCTCCCTTTTCCCGTATGTATGGAATTAAGTGGTTTTTAGAGCAGGTACCCGGGCTTCGTTATACCTTGGATATGGGAAACTTTATTTATAGTAATGAAGATGTTTTGCAGGCATGGGAGCTTTTACAGGACTATGTTGTACATGTGCACTGTAAAAATCGGGGAGAAGATTTGACTGTTGAGGACGGCATAAACCCCGGACTTCTGCCTGTTTCTACAGGAGAGGGCTATCTGCCGGTGGGTAAATTGGTGGAAAACTTGCAAGAAAAGGGTTATGAAGGCTATTTAGCTATAGAGCATTTTGATGCGCCGGATCAGGAAAATTGTATCAAGAGATCAGCTGAATATTTGAGGGATATTACACTGCTTTATTGACAGTCTCTTTCTCATATGTGACAATACAATGAGTGTTTAAGAACTGACTGAAATTAAAATAAAATCCGTTCTGATATTTCAAACGGAAAGGAATCGTATATGATTTTTTCGAGCACTATTTTTGTTTTTGCATTTTTACCGTTTGTAACAGCGGTTTATTATTTGCTGAAGCCTTTTCCGGTTATTTGCAGGAATATATGGCTGTTGCTGGCCAGCCTGTTTTTTTATTCATGGGGAGAGCCGGCATTTGTAGGAATCATGCTTATTTCTATTATAGCAAACTATATATTTGGTATTTTGGCAGAAAAATCTGCGGGAACCGGCAAAGGAAAGCTTCTGCTGATATCCATGCTGGTGTTTAATTTAGGTCTTTTATTTATTTATAAATATCTGAATTTTTCAATTTCTATTATAAACAGATTGGTTGGAGACAGACTGCCCCAAACCAATATTGCATTGCCCATAGGTATTTCCTTCTTTACCTTTCAGGCTATTTCCTATGTGGTGGATGTGTATCGACGAAAAAGCAGTGCCCAGAGGAATCCACTGAATGTGGGACTATATATCTCTTTCTTTCCACAACTGGTGGCGGGTCCCATTGTAAGATATGAGACGGTAGCGGAACAAATTAAAAGCAGACGGGAAACCCTATCTCAATTTGCATATGGAATAGAAAGGTTTTTAAAGGGATTTTGTAAAAAGGTATTATTATCCAATACACTTGCGGTAGTGGCGGATGAAGCTTTTTTTCAGGTTTCCTATGGACATACAATAGGCGCATCCTTTGCCTGGATGGGCGCCGTTTGTTATTCTCTGCAGATATTCTTTGACTTTTCAGGGTATTCGGATATGGCAATCGGTTTAGGCAGAATGTTTGGTTTTACATTTGAAGAAAACTTTAATTACCCTTATATAGCCAAGTCAATAACGGATTTTTGGAGAAGATGGCATATTTCCCTGAGTACCTGGTTTCGGGATTATGTATATATTCCACTGGGAGGTTCTCGGGTTTCCACAAAGAGAAGGCATATTTTTAACTTGTTTGCGGTCTGGGTGCTCACGGGCATTTGGCATGGGGCAAACTGGAACTTTTTAATATGGGGCCTTTTTTATTTTGTATTGCTTGTATTTGAGAAAATGTCCGGTCTGCCGGATAAACTCAAAAGCAGTCTTGGACGGGGACTATACAGGGCGGGTACCTTACTTGCGGTAATGCTTGGCTGGATTATATTTAGAGCAGACAGCATGCGAGCTGCGGTTATTTATATCCGTTCCCTGTTTTTACTCAATCATAATTCATTTATGGATCATTTGACGGTATTTTATTGGCATGAGAACAGGGTGTATCTTGTGGCGGCCATTATTTTGTCCATGCCTGTGTTTGCATGGATCGGAACATGGCTGAGCGGTAGGATAAAAAAGAGACAGTTCATGGTAGATGCGGTTAGCATTGGTAAGCCTATTTTATACATGGGTCTGTTTTTGTTTGCATTAACCTTTTTAATTATTGATTTTTATAATCCTTTTATATATTTTAATTTTTAAGTTCGATAATAGGAGTAGTCATATATGAAAAAAGTTAGGGATCAGCTATATATCGGTCTGTTTTGCGGTGTGATTTTATTCTTTGGAATCTGTAATCTGGGTATGATAGGGAAAGCATTTTCCAAGCTGGGAACGGAAGCGGTTGAAAAAACCATTGTTGATTTAAACAAGAATTACAATGACGGATTTTTTGGTAAATATGTTTTTATTAATATAAACGGATTATCACATAAGCTTTTTGACCAAAGAAGCATGAATAATGTGATAAAATTGGAAAACGGTCATCTGGAGGAGGTCGTTCCGGCAGTGGATGCAGGAGAGCAGGCAAAAGAGACCATACGTCTAAAGGATGCGCTCGCGGAACAGGGAGTTTTGTTTTTATATGTACAGGTACCTTATAAAATAAGTAAGTATGAAGATTTATTGCCTATTGGGGTAGAGGATTCCTCCAATCAGAATGCGGATGCATTGCTTGCACAGCTGGCAGAAGGGGATGTACCGATTCTTGATTTAAGGGAAAGGTTCTGGCAGGAAGGGATAAACCAATATGATTTATTTTTTAAAACGGATCATCACTGGACGCCGGAAGCAGCATTCATGGCTTATGGGGAAGTGATAAGCTATATGAGGACGAGTTGGGACTTGCCTATAGAGGATTCCTATATAGACAGGGAGAATTATAGTGAAGATAAATACGAGGATTGGTTTTTAGGCAGCCGTGGTAAAAGGGTGGGCCTCTATTATGGCGGTGTGGATGATATTACCCTGCTTTATCCAAGCTTTGAAACCCAAATGTCTCTTAGCGTACCTTCTGAAGATATAATCCGGTTAGGTAGTTTCAAAGAAGCGATATTTGACTACTCTAATATAGAAGAGAAGGACTATTTTCTTAAAAATCCGTATCATGCCTATATCGGTGATGAATATCCTCTGGTACTTCATGAAAATGAGGCTGCGCCCTGTGATCAGAAGCTGCTTATCGTAAAGGATTCTTTTACATTACCGGTACAAGCTTATTTATCTACTTGCTTTTCCCAGGTAGATGTGATTGATTTGCGGTTGTATGAAGAAAAAAGCCTGTATGAATATATAGAAGAAACAAAGCCGGATATGGTGTTAATCATGTATAATCCCTATATGTTATGTGAGAAAAACGGCTTTGTATTTTTCAATGAAGAGTAAAGAAGACTGATATATTAAGGAGGCATATGATGAAAAGAAGAATAAAAAAATACGGACCTTATATTTTGTTGGGACTTTGCTTTTTAATGCTCCTGTTTTTAAATATTTTATATTTAAATCATTGGCTGGATTCGGATATGGCGGCAGAAATGATATTCTCTAAGCAGCTTGCAGAGGGCAAGCATATTTTTGCTTCACCGGATTGGTATTATTCAACAGAATTCAGATTTTTATATACGCATTTGCTCATGGGACCTCTATTTTTGATTATAGAGAATTGGCATATCATTAGAATGCTTACGAATATTGTGTTTTATATTTTATTGGTGGCCTCTTATTTTTATTTTATGAAGCCTCTTAGAATCCAGTCCCGCAAGGTAGTGCTCACAGCGGTAATCTTACTATTGCCTTTTTCCGAGACCTTGATGCTTCATATGCAGATGGGAAACACCTATATGTCCCATGTCATTATTTTGTTTTTCTTTTTTGGAATGTTTCTGCGTCTTACCAGGGAAAGCGACTTAAAGAAGGGGAGAAAATATAGAATTTTAATTCTGTATATGATTCTGGCGGTAATCTGTGGTGTATCAGGTGTTCGATATCTGCTTGCCCTGCAATGTCCCTTGCTTTTGACAGCTTTTTTCTATGTTTTAAAATCAGATGTACTGCAAAACTTCAGAAAAAAAAGTACGATGGGAAATTTTATTCTATTGGCCAGAAGCAATGCAGCCTGGTATCTGTATTACAGTATAATAGGTGTGCTTGGAGGTGTAATCGGATATGGAATTAATGTACTCTTTGTTAGCAGGCATTACAGCTTCCAGACCTATGATGTAACTAATTTTATCGGGATTTATCAAGGAGTACTGTTGGAACGATTGCAGGATGCCATAGGAAGTCTGCTCATGCTATTTGGATATATTCCGGATAGAGGAGTACTTTCTCTACGTGGGATTATTACCATGATAGCCTTTGTTTTGATTGGGCTTGTTATTTACTGCACAGTAAGGGTTTATAAAAAGGCGGTGGGGAACCGGTTTTTTGTAGTACTGTTTTTAATCGTAACTTTTTTACTGAACAGCTTTATGTTTATTTTTACAACAAGTACGCTGGTACCACGTTACTATATTACGGTAATGGTATTTATGCTGCCTGTATTTACGGTATATTTTGAAGAGGAAAGGATTGCATTCGATAAATGGGTAGTGGGGCTCTTGCTTAGTATCTGTCTTTTAGCAAGCACGGGCAAGACGGCCCTATCTTTTATTACCACCGATAAGAATGCAGATAAGTATCAGGTTGCGGATTTCCTGAAAGAGGAAGGATATCAATTTGGTTTAGCCACCTATTGGAACGGTAATATTATTACCGAGCTTACAAATGGGTCTGTAGAAATAGCCAATGTGGGAGACCCGGAATATCTTTCCTTTTTTAAATGGTCCTCTCCCAAGAAATATTATGAAGAAGGGTATTATGAAGGAGAGGTATTTCTCCTTGTTACCGCTAAGGAAGCCTCTGATTTTGCTATGACACAGGTTTTGCAGAACGGAGAAAGAATTTATGAGGATGAATATTATATTGTACTCCTATATGATTCGGTCAATGAGCTCAAGGGATATGCGGCTGTAAGAAAAAATGCAAAGACAGGTATAGTGTGGAAAGAAATTCTAAGTC
>CAZJAS010000112.1:0-5361 GCA_964544135.1 uncultured Clostridium sp.
GCTCTGAACAATTCTCTGTTCCATTTTTTAATCATAGAATCATCCATTTTGAGTATCTTGCGGTCATAGGTGAATAATCCGTTGATTTCTTCCTCAACATCCGAAAGCTGGGTATAGACCGTTGCACTGATGCCTCCCTTTACTGCCGGCAGGACCACCTTTTCAAGCAATTCCTCATATCCCTTCTCTAATGCTTCTTTAGATGCAAAGCGTTTATATCCGTATTCCTTTTCATGGCTGCTGTGACCTTCGATCTTTCTGGCGTAACCGCCGAACTCCGTTAAAGCCAATGCACGCACAGCCTCTCTTTTATATTTAAGCTTGAAAAAATAATAATGCAGGCTTTTTAAATCTCCGCCGTCCATATCAAACCATCCGCTTGCCTGATCCACAATTATGCTTCGATTCATATTTTTCACAAGCTGGGTCATCTTATTTGTATCAAACTGTCCCCAGCCTTCGTTAAAGGGAACCACACATACAATGGAGGGATGATTTTTATGCAAATCCACCATTTCCTTTAGCTCACTTACATATTCCTTTCTCCCTTCCTTATCCTGTCTGGAGAGAAGAATTTGATGCCTGTCACTGGGTCTGATCCCCAATAATTGATATAGGGTGGCAAGATAGGTTACATAGAATCTCTTGTTTTTTCTGCCCCCGTTTATCATATCCTGCCATACCAGCATTCCCAACCTGTCACAATGATAGTACCATCTTTCCGGCTCTATCTTCACATGCTTGCGCAGCATATTAAATCCCAGCTCCTTCATTGCTGCTATATCATAAATCATTGCCTCTTCACCGGGTGGTGTATACATGCTTTCCGGCCAGTATCCCTGGTCCAACACACCCACCTGCATATAGGGGCTATTGTTTAAAAATATCCTTTGTATTCCTTCCCGGTCTGTTCCGATGCTGCATTTACGCATGGCAAAATAGCTTTCCACACAATCACAAAGTTCACCGTCCTTTTGATACAGCATAAGCCTTACCCTGTATAGCCATGGGTCTTCCGGGCTCCAGCTTTTAAAATCCGGTAGTTCAATATAACAAATCTCACCGGCGGCTAATTTTATTTCCTTATATTCACTGTTTAAGAATTGCAGGGTAAGATAAAAATCTTCCTTTTGCAGATTCTTTGTGATCAGCTTAGTTTCCAGTTTTATTTTTCCTTCATCATACTCCGATTCCCATGTGATACGCTCCAAATAAGAGGAGGGCACAGCTTCCAGCCAAACAGTCTGCCAGATACCGCTGGTTGCTTGATAATACATTCCGCCCGGTTTAAGCGTCTGTTTGCCCACACTATGATAAGAAGTATCGGAAACATCCTCCACAAAAAGACCGATTGTACAGCCGCCCCCTTTTAATCCATCACCACTTTGCAATACACCGGTTATATCTATGGTAAAGGGCAGATAACCTCCGCGGTGGCTTCCTGCCATTGTATTGTTAATATAAATTTCACAGCTTTGGTCAACCGCACCAAAATGCAAAAGAAGACTTCCTCCTTTTTCATATATCTCCAATAGTTCTTTTGTAAGCTTAATATTTCTTTGATACCAAAGGTATTTGCCGGGTAAAAGCTGCTTTTCCACACCCGATAAACGGGTTTCCGGTGAAAAGGGTACCAAAATATCCCCATCGAGTGAAACGGGGATTTTCTTCTCCTGTAAAAAAGCGTATTGCCATAAACCGTTTAAACACTGCCAGTGATCCCGCTGCATACATGGTCTGGGATATTCACAAAGAACCGTATCTTTATCTGAAGTATTCTCAATTTCTAATCCCCATTGTGTAATAAGCCTATTAGCTGCATTTTTTATTTTTTGCAATTTCATTCATCCTCTCATTAATTCTATCACGGACAATATCCCTGATTTGTGCCGTGTTCTTTCCCGCATAGGCTTCATAGGGTATGGCTTCTAAGAAATGCACCTGTGTAGTAACCTTTCTTAAACTCCTACCCTCAAAGGGCTTATAGGAATCCCATATTGCCACAGGTACAATGGGACATTTGGCCTTTTGCGCACATTTAAAGCTTCCTGCATGAAAGTCCTGCAGCTTATTATGATTCTTATCATAACCACCTTCCGGAAACAGCAAATACTTTCTACCCTCTTTAAGCTCCGTTGCTATTTCCTGCATAACCCGTACCTGCTGCCTGGGATCTGTTTTCTTAAGCCGTTTCCCCCGCACTAGGTTAATAAATTCGTTACTGATAGGCATTCTTGCACGCTTATAATCCATTAATACCGCACAGGGCGTAGGATGTGCCCCCATTATTCCAAGTGCATCATAACGCCCCTGGTGATTGGCATACATAACATAACCGCCTGACTTTGGCAGCTCTTCTGCTCCGAACACCTTTGTTGTAATCCGTCCTTTTCTCTTTATCATATTTATGGGCTTTATTACCAGATTAAAACATGCTTCTTCATCATACTTTTCCGGATGCTTCGCATAATATGTCATTTTAATAATATAATAAGCCACTATCGGCAATGAGGTTAACATTAAATAATAAAATCTTACCATTTGCTCAATTATTCTCCTGTTTTAATGAAATATTTCCTTCATTCCTTCTGTCATATATATTGATCCACGGTCATCCACAAACAAAGCTTCTGCTTCATAGCTTTCCGCCAGTGCCATTCCCTGTTCCACTCCCAGCACAAAACATGCCGTTGAAAGTGCATCGCTTAGCAGACCGCTCTTACATACAATCGTAACGCTTCGTACACCGTTGTTTACCGGATAACCGGTGGAAGGATCCAGTATATGATGATATCTGACCCCATCCACCTCGGCATACCGTTCATAATCACCGGATGTAGAGACAAACCAGTTTCCTTCCAAATAAAGAGTGCCCAGAAGCTGTTCATTATCACTTGGATCCACAATACCGACCTGCCAGGGTGTGCCATCCGGTTTTTCTCCAAAGGTCAATATACTGCCACCCACTGAAATGACGGCTCCATCCACTTTTTTCTCCTCCAGATAAGCCGCAATTCTATCACAAGCAATCCCTTTTCCGACCGCACCCATATCCATACTCATCCGTGCGGGAAGATTGATACTGCTGTTATCCATCTTTATTTTGTCAAATCCTATATTAAGCAGTGCCCTCTCGACCGATTCTTTTTGCGGCAGCTCCAAATCCATATTTTCTCCGGCTGCCCATGCATCTATATTCCACAATCTTACCACAGACCCGATCGTACAATCAAATGCACCTCCGCTTCTGGCGGAAACCTCAAATATTGTAATTAAATCCTCTTCCATTTCCTTAGAAAGAACCACTCCCTCTCCTGTACCTGCCGAAGCATTGATGCTTGCTATTTCAGAATCCTCGATTCTCCAAGAGAGTTCATTTTCCTCTAATTCCATAATGATATGCTCTATATCCTTTGTTATATCATCATCCTTCGTATAAATACTCTGCCTAATTACAGTACCCATCGCAATTCCTGTTGCCGTATAATTTACAATGGGTCTGTTGTATCCAATCAAAAATACCGCACCTGCCAAAATAAGGCTAATTGATATAAATCCTTTCAGCACCTTTGGAGTTACGGTCGTAAATATATTTTTTCTGTTTCTCTTCATTTTGAGACTTCCTTTTGGTATACTTATTTCAGTATACCAAAAAGCTATTATGAATACAATATAAGGAAAAATTATGATACGATTTGATCAGAATAATAATGCGAATAATAAAATAATGCGTAGAGCATTGGTTTTAACGGTATTTTTAATCATTCTCTGTACTGTATGTCTTTTATGGATTTATTCACAATCTAAACCAAAAACCGGTACACTTACCGCATATATTTATCAAAACAGCTTGCTGATTGATACCATTGACCTTTCGGCAGTTACCACACCTTATTCCATTACCGTTACCACACAGGAAGGCGGCTATAATATGATTGAGGTGCTTCCCGGCTCTATCGGGATAAGGGATGCCAACTGTCCGGATAAGCTATGTGTTCATATGGGCTTTACAGATACGAATGCGTCCCTGCTCCCCATCATATGCTTGCCCCATAATCTGATCATTGAGATTGTGCAGACCGATGATGTAGTGCCGGATATCATAAGCTATTGATTTATATTTTTTTTGACATTAGCGAAAATGGTACACAAGGGGCTCTACTCTCCATAATACTTTGTCAGCCGGTTTTTCTAACCATTCCAATGAGCCCCTAAGTGTAAAAGCATGTTCAGCAAAGGCTTCCCTGCTTTTAGGAACCCCTTACGGTCTCATTTCCATAGAAAAAGATGGCGTTCCAAAGTAATATGGAGGGTAGAGCCCTTAGAAAACAAGTTTAGCAAATATATAATTATTTATACATAAGGAGAATCTGTATGCCACTGAAAAAACTAACCACTTTGTCTGTTTTTACGGTTATGGCCCTGACAATCTTTGTAATAGAAAGTGCCATTCCTCTACTCGTTGCCATTCCCGGTATTAAGCTGGGGCTTTCTAATATTATTACTTTGATCTTGCTGCTTAATTACAATCCCCTAGATGCTCTGACCGTTCTTCTTGCTAGAATCATCCTTGTCTCTGTTTTTTCCGGTCAGGTCCTTAGCCTGCTATATAGTGTATGCGGCGGTATCTTCTGCTTTGTGGCAATGTACCTGATTAACCGCTTTTTATCCGGCCGCTTTATATTTATTACCAGTATCTTTGGTGCCCTGTTCCACAATGGGGGACAGCTTCTGGTAGCATATTTTATCACCCGTACCGTGGGAATTGCCGTCTACCTTCCCTTTCTGGTTATAAGCGGTATTATAACAGGACTTTTTACGGGATTATGTGCACACTATTCTCAGAAATATTTATTGCCTCATATTAAGAGGCAATAATTGATTTATCTTCTTATAAAAGGTGTTTATAAAGTGCTTCACAGCCTTCCCTTACATCTTCATATGTGGTATGAAAATCTCCCGTATACCAGGGATCAGCTATGGCTCTGGAGTGATCGGTAAAATCCAATAGCTTATAGATTTTCTTTTCCCTATCTTGCCCTGCAATCCTAAGCATATTACGAATATTTGCATCATCCATACCGATTAAATAATCATATTTCGCATAATCTTCTTTTGTCATCTGCACCGCCCTATGCCCGGTACACGGTATTCCCTTTTCCTTAAAAATGCCAATTGTTCCGTGATGGATACCGCTTCCGATTTCCTCCGTGCTGGTAGCCGCAGAGTTAATCAGGAAAGCATCACCTTTCCCTTCCCTGTTTACGATATCCTTCATTACAAATTCTGCCATTGGGGATCTGCAAATATTGCCGTGGCAAACAAATAAAATCTTGATTTTTCTCATATTTCCAGTATTTT
>CAZJAS010000113.1:0-5233 GCA_964544135.1 uncultured Clostridium sp.
AATATTTTGAGTATTTTTGATTTTTTCTTCATCCTATCGCTCCGTCAACTTCAAATTCGTCTCTCCGTATTACTGAAAGTTGTCTCTGTTTAAAATTATAATTGCCGTCTACATTTCTTTAAAACAGCTAATAAAGTATCCATCATCTCTACACCTGGCATATGTCCTGTATCGGCAACTATCCTACAATCTAAATTTGCATTATTGCTTCCAGCTACTAATTCTTTCACTATTTTTGTAGAAGCTACTATATCTGTATCTCCCTGCAAAATCATATACGGAATCTTAACACTTCTTAGTTGCTCTGTAAGGTCAATCTGTAGTATCTCCTTCCACAACGAGGTATTCTTCATATAGCCATTTACCATAATTGCTTTAAAATCCTTCATTTTGTAATCAGGACTCGTCAATAATCCCTTTATAATGGTTCCCATTGGCACTTTCTTACCAATTCTATTTTGATATGCATTTGTGTATTTACGAAGTGCACTTGATATCAATTGCAAGTCTTTCCCATTATAATTATCTACTGTTACATTTTTGATTCTTTCCAGCTTCTTCACAGGAATACTTGTTTGCTCTAACGTATCCCTCACTTCGTCACAAATAAACACATTTTTAATTATTTGACCACATGCAATAACACTATCGACTGCATAAGGATTCTTTTCCAATAACTTAGCACTTAGTATAGAGCCCCAAGAAGTTGAAAATATCATTATTTTGTTATTAGGAAATTTATCCTTTATCTTTTCTATCAGTTCTTCTGTCATCTGAACAAAGGTATCAATGGAAAATGAATCATCAATCACATGGTTGTTGATTCCACATCCAAGCTGGTCCCAATAAACCATAATAAACTCATCTGTAAACACTGGAAATAATCCTCTGCATCCAACAGAAAAAGGTATTGGCGTTCCTGGTCCACCGTGCAAAGTTATAACTATTGGATTATCTTTACTTTTTCCTTCTATCAACACCTTCTGTTGATACCCTCCAAGGTAAAAAGAGCATAATTCTGAAATTTCATTGTTAGATTTTATCTTTTTATTTTTCATTACGTTATTATCTCCATTATGCGTAAACTTCAAGTTCGTCTCTCCGTATTACTGAAATTTATTACTCACATCAGTTCTACAAACTAAGATATTAAAACAATATGCTGATGTTACCGTATATTGCCATTCTGACAATTCCTATTATAATAAGATGCGCTGGATAGTATATATAGAAAAACCATTTCAGCCAACTAACTTTCCCCCTCTGCCCATTGTACTGTTTCATAACTGGATATACCAAAACAACAAACAATTCTACGATTCCATAGATTTTACTTACAAAGAAAAACGATACCACGGCGTACATAAGAACCCAGAGCATCATTCTAAAGGTTTGTTTCTTCAAATCTCCACGATTTCTGTATATATCCACTATTGCTAATACAGCTATGCAACTCCAGTCCGCAGGGAAAGCGCTCCATATCAGAACAAATACCAGGATATTTCTTAATACTTTATACCTGACAGCCATATCCTGAAGCCACAGCACTAACACTGCAATAAACAACGGATACATGACACTTGTCTGATTGAATACCCCTGTTTTAAATGGAATGTAGTTTATTCCAAATGCAAAACAATATGCAAAATGAGATATTACGGCAAATATACCTAATCTAAGCAAATACTTCTTTACGTTATGAGTATAATGATAACCTTCTGCGATAAAAAACCACATGATAGGTGCAGTCAATCTTCCGATTATGTGTAATACAATCGGAATCGGCTGAGCAGGAAATGAAGGATAAAACAAATCTGTGGCATGATCTATTGTCATTGCTATAATCGCTATTATTTTAAGATGATTGGAGTTAAATTTCTTTTCCATATTTGTCCACCTGCAATTTCTTATTTATTTCATAAAATTCAAATTTTCTTTTCCCTAATAATTACAAATATTCCTTGGAAATTGCTTCCACACCATACATTTCCATAAATGCATCCAGGTCCGCTGCATCCCCAATCAACATATTCTCGTCAAAGTGTACGATATGCATATCTTAAAATCCAGCCACATGTTCTCCGGTACAAATGATACATTTTAGAACTGCTTTCTTATTTATTTTTCATATCGAATCTTATATGCTTTTTTATTAAAAATAGGGAATATCTAATTTATTATCATCAAGGTCGGATATTCATCCGACCTCTTGATTATACTATAGATTCTATAAAAATTCATCTGTTATCACTGCAGCATCAGCGGTGAGGAATAAATTTTATTGTTTCCTCCCCCAAATCAATATTTTCATGTTTATTCTACTTATCCACTTTTTTGTTTCTTTGACTATAGTTATGCACACCCCATAGGTCTGACACTCCAATTCCTAAGACTTGTGGATAAATATTCTGTTGTTTTGTGTTCCATTTAACCACTACCTGTGATAAAATAATCTTGTTATTCGAGATACACTGTTGTGTATCTCAAAGTGTAGGATACATCTTCATCCGTTACTGTCAGTCCTCGAAAACTTTCCAGTAGCCCTGAAGATGTATTTTTTATTGTCTGCTTTAGCTCCTTGATATATGGATTCCATGCCAGATAAAGCTGCATCAGGATATCCGATATCTGCGTCAGTAGATAATGATTCTTCATGGCATTGCTGTTTTTACTGTTGAGATGCTCAATTCGATAGATTCCATTTTTCTGGTTATTAAATCCTTCATTTTCGATTTTCCATCTACCTCTTCCTGCAAATATCATTTCTTCCAGATTTCGTTTCGTAAGTTCCAGATTGGTCACCCATTGGAAACATACTGTCTGCTTATTTCCTTCTTTGTCCTTCACTTCGTATTCGTAGCGGATAAATGAATTGATGAACACACACGCTCCGTAGAGTTTTGCATATCTACGGAGCGTGGAGTACTGATTTTCTTGCTTTACTATTTCATTTCTTATCGTATCAACACGAAAATGCTGTTCAATTTATGCCGTCAAATCAGGGACTCAGTCCAATACAACGCCTTTTTTCTTCCCGTTCTTCTTTCTTGGATATTGTCGGATACGGGTAACAAAATCGAGATTGATGATTTCCCGCTCGCCAGAATTTCTCTCAATGACCATACCTCCGTCATCAATTTCTTTGATAACGCCCTGTATGCTACCTTCATTTGAGGTGATCGTATAGATGATGCATTCTTCCCCGATAAATTGCTTTGCAAGCTCTTTCATAACAACATTCTCCTTGTTTTGTATTCTTCGTTTTTGTATTTGCCGCACAGCCGCCGCTGTTCGTCGCCTTTTTAATATACAGAAAAAGATAATCAGTGCAACAATAATCACCAAATAAGTTTCCATTGCCTGTCCTCCTGCATTCCCATCAGGAAATCTTATTTCCTGCCTTTGAATATTTCAATGCTTCCTTGCAATATACTGACTGATTTACAATCCAAATCAGGCACACCACAAGAGAAGGTAAGAATCCTATGCCGAAAACAAGCGCACAGACGGCAAGCACAATGGACAGAATCGTACAAACCGTGTTGGTAGCAGTATAAGCCTTAAACGCACACTTGCCAATCATTATCTTCTCTGCTTCATCGCAGCTGTCCATCCATTTCTTTTGAAACTTTGTATCATAGACGGACGCCGTTTTTTCAGGATTCATCTTTTTGGTGGTATCAACGCATTTCTGCTGGAATATGACCGCTTCAATCATAATGGCAAAAAAGCCTACAATGCTTGCAACGAACAAAGCACTACTGTTTTCATTTTCAAAAGTTTCAAAGCCATTGGCATAGGACGCCGCAATGAGAAAATAAGAGAGGATAAGAGCTGCGCTTGTAACCCAAATCACAATGGAGAGTTTTTTGTCAATCGTATCGGATATTTCCTCATTTTCGCCATCCCAGGAGGAAAGCAGCTTTTTTGCGCTTCGATAAATCGGAACGCAGACCACCGGCACGATTACCGCTGCCGCCAACATCAACCACGGAGCGATATATGTCCCAAAAAACGCTCCTGCGGTTTTCATTCCGCCCGCCAGCGTGTTCAGCCCATATTTTGCAGAGCAAAAGCCTATTGTTCCGCCGACAATCAAGCATATTACCATAATGAGCATAAATTTTGACAGAGCCTTCCGATTTGCCCTCTTAATTTCATTGTTATCCATTATCTTCTTCCTCCTGTAAATAAAAAACTTCTTCCACCGTGACGCCGCACACTTTTGCAATCGTCAGAGCAAGGGTGACGGACGGCGAATAATCGCCTCGTTCAATCAGGCTGATAGTCTGCCTTGATACGCCGCATAAGCGCCCCATCTCCTGCTGATTGACATTCAGTGCAGCTCTGCGTTCTTTTAGACGATTTCGCAGTATCATACAGCACCTCCCTATGACAATCCTTTTTGTCTAAATGACAACAATCATTGTCATTATGTATTGTACTATTGTCATTCGGTTTTGTCAATAGGTTACTGAAGAAAGCATAAAAACAGCCGCTCAATTTGCAAAATCAAGCGACTGTATATAATAAGTGGTCATTATTTACTCATAGGCGGTAGAATAACAAAAAGGAGTTACCCCTACAATGGGTTTACCCTAAAGCTTTTACCATAAAAGCATGAACATTTTTACTGAACAGGTTCGCCATACCCAGCCAACGATACATTTTGAATTATTACATCCTTCCTTGATCCCCCTATACAACATTGTCATCTTTATAACTGTTTTTCATTCGCAAATTCATCTAACATAAATGTCACATGGATTGGCAGTCTGCCTCCGCAGTTAAAGTCCGCTTGATAGTACAATTCCTGAAATATCTGAGTGTAGAGCATACCGATAATGAAGTTATAGGATTTGTCACTATCAGGGATTACACAAAAAAGTGCTGTCTTTGTCTCCCCATCTCCGTTTACACCAATACCGATATCAGACAGATTAAGCTCATCTTTGGAGAGTAATCGTAAAACCTGCTTATTTTCAAGAAATGCAAGTCTTGAGTTGGCACTGATGATAATGGAACGGACGGTATCTCCTGCACCTCTCATACATTTGTTGTACTGCTTTACTGCCGGATGATTGGCTCCCAGTGGGGAACTCTCCTCTAAAAACTTCATACGCACATCCAGCTTTGATGCCTTTCCCTGCTCTGTAACCTCTGCCTCTCCAAGAAGTTTCAGTACTGTCTCAAAGTTTCTCTTTGCCGGCTGTACCTCCAGCCACACATAATA
>CAZJAS010000114.1:0-5076 GCA_964544135.1 uncultured Clostridium sp.
GGGCTCATTGGAATGGTTAGAAAAACCGGCTGACAAAGTATTATGGAGAGCAGAGCCCACTTAAAAACAAGTTTGCCAATTACCTATATACAATCGCAATGGAGCCATTATATCCCATATGTTCATAATATGCAATGTTTTAACAAATATTTGAAAAGAATTTGATAATTTAATAATGTATAATAAGGAATATAAAAAGGAAGAATAGGACAATCTTTTTATGAAAGGTATAGTAATGATAATTTGTTTGTGCTATAATGTAAGCACTTACATTATAAATTATCATTGTGCAGGCAGTGGATTACTGTCTGAAAAGAAAGGAGTGTAGGCAGGCGTGGAATTAAGAACAGCAGTGTCACCCAGAGATATGAAGCATTATACCACAGAGCGTTTAAGAGAAGAGTTTCTGATTCAGAATCTTTTTGTACCTGACGAAATCAAGCTGGTATACAGTCATATTGACAGAATCATTACGGGAGCGGCAGTACCCATAAAGCCTCTTGAATTGATGGCAGGAGACGAATTAAGGGCAGAATATTTTTGCCAAAGAAGAGAATTAGGTGTTATCAATATCGGCGGAGCGGGAACAATTACCGTAGACGGTAACATTTATAAGGTGGGATTCAAGGAAGCCATGTATATCGGTATGGGTTCCAAGGAGATTGTATTTGCAAGTGATGAGGCAGAAACACCCGCAAAGTTTTATTTGAACAGTGCACCCGCACATATGACATATCCCACGGTTTTGATTAAGCCGGAGGGAACACCCGAAGAAGGTGTTGTTATTGTAAAGGATGAAAATAAGGTGGAGCTTGGAACTCTTGAGGATGCCAATCACAGAGTTATCTGTAAATACATCCTACCCGGACAGGTGGAGAGCTGTCAGTTAGAAATGGGTATGACCAAGTTGGAACCCGGCAGTGTTTGGAATACGATGCCCTGTCATACCCATGACAGACGCATGGAGGTTTATCTGTATTTTGAAATGCCTGAGGATGCTTTTGTTATGCATTATATGGGTGAGCCCGATGAAACCAGGCATATTGTTATGAGAAATGAAGAAGCGGTTATTTCACCCAGCTGGTCCATCCATTCAGGCTCCGGTTCCAGAGCATACACCTTTATATGGGGTATGGTAGGAGAAAATCAGGATTTTGATGATATGGACGGCGTAGCCATGAAAGACTTAAGATAAAAAACCAATTAAAAAGGAGAATAAGAGATGAGTTTTGTACAGAATTTTTCATTAGAAGGAAAAGTAGCTTTAGTAACAGGTGCTTCTTACGGAATCGGATTTGCAATTGCAGCTTCCTATGCAGAAGCGGGCGCAACTATCGTGTTCAATGATATTAAGCAGGAATTGGTAGACAAGGGTTTGGCAGCATATGAAGAAAAAGGGATTAAAGCACATGGATATGTATGTGATGTAACAGATGAAGACGCTGTAAATGCCATGGTTGCCCAGATTGAAAAGGAAGTCGGCGTTATTGATATTTTGGTAAACAATGCCGGTATCATTAAGCGTATTCCCATGATAGAGATGAGTGCAGCGGAATTCAGGCAGGTAATTGATGTAGACTTAAATGCTCCCTTTATAGTGGCAAAAGCAGTACTTCCCGCTATGATCAAAAAGGGACATGGCAAGATTATCAACATATGCTCCATGATGTCCGAGCTGGGACGTGAGACGGTATCCGCTTATGCTGCAGCAAAGGGCGGTTTAAAGATGCTTACCAAAAATATCTGTTCCGAATATGGCCAATACAATATCCAATGTAACGGTATTGGACCGGGCTATATTGAAACACCCCAGACAGCACCCCTTCGTGAGGTTCAGCCGGACGGCAGCAGACATCCTTTCGACCAGTTTATCTGTGCTAAAACACCTGCAAACAGATGGCTGAAGCCGGAAGAATTAACAGGTCCCGCAGTATTCCTTGCATCAAATGCATCGGATGCGGTTAACGGACACATCCTCTATGTAGACGGAGGCATCCTTGCTTATATCGGTAAGCAGCCATCATAATTTGGTATATTTAATATAATGATTAAACATTTGTAGGAAGGACATTTCTGTGGTTCTTCCTATAAAGCATAAATTCAATGGAGGAATAAAATGAAAATAGCTTTAGTGATAGAAAACAGCCAGGCGGCAAAAAATGCAATTATATATGAAACATTAAAAAAGGTTGTTGAGCCAATGGGCCATGAAGTAGTTAATTACGGTATGTATTCTGCTGAGGATGTCAATGCTCTGACCTATGTGCAGAACGGTATTTTATCTGCGGTACTCTTAAATTCAGGAGCGGTAGACTATGTGGTTACAGGCTGCGGAACCGGTGAAGGTGCTATGCTGGCATGTAACTCATTTCCCAAGGTACTTTGCGGACATATCGAATCACCCCTGGATGCTTACCTGTTTTCACAGGTGAATGACGGCAATTGCGTTGCACTTCCGTTTGCTCAAAATTACGGTTGGGGCGGCGAATTAAATTTGGCTTATATTTTTGAAAAATTATTTTCCACACCCGGTGGCGGCGGCTATCCTAAGGATAGAGTGATTCCCGAGCAGCGCAATAAGAAGATTCTGGATGCGGTGAAGGAAGTTACCCATGTGGATATGGTAACCATTTTAAAGAATTTAGATAAAGATTTGGTAAGGGGCGCATTGTCCGGTGAGAAGTTTGCGGAATATTTCTATGAAGATTGTAAATGTGATAAAATAAAGGCGGCTGTGAAAGAAGCATTGGCATAACCGCAGAGATAAAGATAAGCCCGAAGAGGCAGATAGGAGAGTTACCATGAATGCAGTTTTAGAGAAAATCAGCAAGATCGGTATTGTACCCGTAGTCAAGATTGACAGAGTGGAGGACGCGGTACCCCTTGCCAGGGCCCTGTGCAACGGCGGTCTGCCCTGCGCGGAGGTTACATTCCGCACGGATGCGGCAGCAGGTGCCATCAAGGCCATGACGGAAAATTTTCCTGATATGTGTGTGGGTGCAGGTACCGTTCTGAATGCAGAGCAAGTGGATGCGGCAGCAGCGGCAGGCGCACAATTTATTGTAAGCCCCGGATTAAATCCCAACACTGTAAAATATTGCATCAGTAAAAACATACCGGTTACACCCGGTACATCTAGTCCCTCCGATATTGAGCAGGCTATTGAGCTTGGCTTGGAGGTTGTGAAGTTTTTCCCTGCGGAGCAATCGGGTGGGCTGGCTAAAATCAAAGCGATGGCAGCACCTTATGTTAATATGAAATTCATGCCCACCGGCGGAATCAATGCAAAGAATTTAACTTCTTATCTGGATTTTGACAAGATAATTGCATGCGGCGGTTCTTGGATGGTTCCCGGTGATTTAATCAACGGGGGTGAATGGGACAAGATTGAGCAGATTACCAGGGAGGCCGTACAGATTATGCTGGGCTTTGAACTGGCTCATATAGGTGTGAACGCAGAAAATGAAGTAGAAGCCCAAAAAGCGGCAGACAGATTTGCTTTTATTTTCGGCATGCCCGCAAAGGCAGGAAACAGCTCTATATTTGCAGGTAAAGCATTGGAAGTAATGAAGACCCCCTATCTTGGAAAGAACGGCCATATTGCGATTGCTACCAACTATATCGTAAGAGCTGTTAATTATCTGGAAAATGTCCTCGGTGTAGAATTTGATATGGATACCGCAAAGAAGGATAATAAAGGAAATTTAAAGGCAGTTTACTTGAAAGAAGAAATCGGTGGTTTTGCTGTTCATCTGGTACAAAAATAATAGGATTGTCAATCCTTTAAACTTACAAATGGTTGATTGAACGAAAGGAAAAATAAAATGGCAAAAGTAATTACCATGGGCGAAATCATGTTGAGATTGTCTACGCCCAACAATGAAAAATTTATTCAGGCTGATGAATTTGATATCTGCTACGGCGGAGGAGAAGCCAATGTAGCGGTATCCCTTGCTAACTATGGTCATGATGCGGAATTTGTTACAGCGGTTCCTGCAAATGAAATCGGTGAATGTGCGGTAGCGGCATTAAGGAAATACAATGTAGGTACCAAGCATATTGCAAAATGCGGTGAGAGATTAGGAATCTACTTTTTAGAATCCGGCTCTTCCATGAGACCTTCCAAGGTGGTTTATGATAGGGCACATTCTTCTATATCAACTGCAACAGAAAAAGATTTTGATTTTGATGCAATCTTTGAAGGCGCTGAATGGTTCCATTTTACCGGTATTACACCCGCTGTATCCGATGGTGCGGCAGAGCTTACAGAAAAGGCTTTGATTGCGGCTAAGAAACACGGTGTAAAGGTTTCGGTAGATCTTAATTTCCGTAAAAAATTATGGTCTTCCGAAAAAGCACAGAAGGTTATGACCGAGCTGATGAAGTATGTCGATGTATGTATCGGCAATGAAGAGGATGCAGAGCTTGTTCTTGGCTTTAAGCCCGGAGAAACAGATGTAACCAGCGGCGAATTAGAGCTTTCAGGCTATAAATCCATCTTTGAGCAGATGGTAGAGAAGTTTAATTTTGAATATTGTGTTTCCTCTTTGCGTGTAAGCAATTCCGCTTCAGACAATGGCTGGTCAGCTTGTATTTACAGCAGGGAGAGCAAGGAATTCTATCATTCTAAGGAATATAGCATTCATCCCATTGTTGACCGTGTGGGCGGCGGTGATTCCTTTGCTGCCGGTGTGATCTGCGGCATGTTAGACGGCAAGGATTTCAAGGATGCTCTTGAATACGGTGTAGCGGCGTCAGCATTAAAGCATACCATTCCCGGAGACTTTAATTTAGTATCTAGGAAAGAGGTGGAGACCTTAGCCGGTGGTGATGCTTCGGGACGTGTACAGAGATAAGATTAAAATTTATAAGTGAAAACCGTATGGGAGGTCACATCAGAAGGTCTTTCCATACGGTTTTTTGTTTTAGGAAAGTTCACTATAAAATAAAACGCTCCTCCAAAGACCACAATGAGCGGTAAGGAAGATGGTATTTATGCGACCTGAAACAGGCGGAGAATCTCGCTTTGACAGATTCAATCCTGGTAATAATAATACGCAGAATTCGGCGAATATA
>CAZJAS010000115.1:0-5034 GCA_964544135.1 uncultured Clostridium sp.
TATCAAAAACATCGAAATTGGCTCTGAAGAAAAAAGTTTACCTTTCGAATCTGTCAAGAACAGCAGTACCTTTACTTTTACTCCTGTATATGATAAAATGGGAGTACACAAAAATCATAAATCTGCTGTTCGTAAAGAAAGGAAGGAAAAGGTTACGATATGAAACAGCAGAATAAATTAACAGCAATCTATTGCAGACTCAGCCGTGATGATGAGGTCGGAAGCGAGAGTATGAGCATACAGAATCAGAAAACCTATCTTTCGCAGTATGCTAAAAACAACGGTTTTTCTGATTATGTGTTCTATGTTGACGACGGTTACAGCGGAACGAGCTTTGAACGTCCCGACTTCAAGCGTATGATACAGGATATTGAAATCGGAAACATCGGTACTGTTATTGTCAAGGATTTATCCCGACTTGGACGAGAATATTTGCAGACGGGTTATTACACCGAAATATTCTTTCCACAGAACGATGTCAGGTTTATCGCTGTCAATGACGGGGTTGACTCGGACAACGGCGATAACGAATTTGCACCGTTCAAGAACATCATTAACGAGTGGTACGCCAAGGATTGCAGCCGCAAGATAAAAACCGCCCTGCACACCAAAGCACGCAACGGCGGTCTGATTATGGGAAAGGCTCCATTCGGCTATGACAAAGCCGAGGATAACAACCACAGGCTTGTTCCGAACGAAAATGCCGAGGTCGTGAAGCTGATGTTTCAGCTTGCTCTGGAGGGTATGTCCTGTCACCTTATAGGGAAAGAGCTTGAACGCCGCAATATTATGATACCCAAAGCGCAGTATATGACAAGTCAAGGCTTGCAGGACGCTCCGAATTTTCCGAAGCACAAATATGTGTGGGGCAGACGTTCGGTACACAAGATTTTAAGCAATCCCGTTTACACAGGCGATTTGGTGTGTCTGCGGAGAATACGCAAGAATTTCAAAACCAAGCAGAGCGTGGAAGTTCCGAAAGAGGAACAAGTTATTATTCCAAACGCACACGAAGCCTTTGTCAGCCACGCTGATTTTGAAATGGTACAAAAGCGGCTTGAAACCAAGCAGAGAGATTACCACCTCAATCCCGACAATATTTTCAGAGGACTTGTATTTTGCAGTGACTGTAATTGCAGACTTGCCTATCAGCGTAGCACAAGTAAGACCATTAAAGGCACTTACCGCTGTCCTGCCCATATACGCTATCGAAACTCTGAAAACTCCGTCTGCAAGACCAGTCACTATATTACTCTCGAACAGCTTACACAGACAGTATTGAGCGATGTTCAGATGAATGTCAGACTTGCAGCTGAGGACAGAGAAAAATATGCGGAGCACCTACTAAATTTGTCGGAAAACGGAAAGAACAGCGAAGCCGCCTTTTGCAAACAGAGGTCGAAAAAGGCAAGCAAGCGCTTGTACGAAATTGACACGATTTTGCAGAATATGTACGAGGACAGGGTGTTCGGTGTTATCTCGGATGAGCGTTATATTTCAATGTCGAAAAAGCTTGAAGCGGAACAGGCTGAGCTTAAAAATCAGCTTTCGGAGTGCGCCGCTGTTGTCGAGGATTACGAAAAGAAGGCAAAGGGCATTGATGATTTCGTTGAGCTGATTTCGCAGTATGAAAACATTGCAGAGCTTGACAATGAAATCGTGCATATGCTCATTGATAAAATCGTGGTGTTCGGCAGAGAAAAGTCCGATAAGGAAACAATTCAGAGAGTTGAGATATATTACCGCTTTTTCGGTAATATATCTGCGAATAGTTAATGTGTACTTGATTTGGTACCGTTTTTATAATTAGGTGCACAATGGGATTTAAGCATATGATTATGTGCCTAAGGAGCTCTTAGACAGGCCTAAGGTAGGCTTTGGTGTACCCCTTGATAAATGGCTGCGGGGTCCGTTAAAGGAACGGCTTTTGGATATGGCGAATCATGATTTCTTAGTGAAACAGGGAATCTTTGATGCTGATTATGTGAACGGGATGCTTGTAAATTATATGAAGACCGGAGACGGCGGACCCGCTACGGGCGCCAATTACTCAAAAGTTTTATGGTCTTATTTTGTATTTCAGCAATGGTATAGCACTTATATGAAATCATAAGCTTTGCCTATGATATATTTATATTTGATTAAGAAGATGGAGGGGATATTATGCTTTTTAACTCCTACCTGTTTATATTGCTGTTTTTGCCTATTTTTTTAACGGGCTATTTCTTTCTGGGAAGATTTTCAAAATATGAGTATACCAAAATATGGTTGATAGCAATGTCATTTTTATTTTATGCTTATATGCATTTAGAATATGCACTCTTGCTAGTCATAAGTATTCTGATTAACTATTGTATCCTGTATTTTATGTTAAGGAAAAAGAGCAGCAGGAAAGCTCTGATGGCAGCAGGTATTATATTTAACTTATGTCTTTTATTTTATTTTAAATATTATAATTTTTTCATAGATAATATTAATATTATTTTTAAGAGTAATATACCTCTTCTTAAACTGCTTTTGCCTGTTGGTATCAGTTTTATTACCTTTCAGCAGTTATCATTTCTGCTTGATTGCTATCAGAATATTAATCTGCGGTTTTCATTTATTGATTATGTTGCTTACATCAGTTTTTTCCCCAAGATCAGTTCGGGCCCCATTATTTTGTTTCAGGAATTTCTTCCTCAGATACAGGATGGTGAAACAAGGCGGTTGAGCTATGGTAATCTTTCCAGGGGCATCTATCGGTTTGCAATAGGCCTTGCTAAAAAGGTACTGCTGGCGGATACACTTGCGCAGCTTGTAACAATCGGATTTGCCGATATTGGCGGATTGCATACAGGAAGTGCTTTAATTGTTATGCTTTGTTATTCTTTTCAGCTATATTTTGATTTTAGCGGATATAGTGATATGGCAATCGGCGTGGCACTTATGCTTAACATAAATATACCGGAGAATTTTAATTCACCTTATAAGTCCATATCCGTTTCTGATTTCTGGAAGCGGTGGCATATTACTCTTACCCGATTTTTCACAAAATATGTTTATATACCTTTAGGTGGCAGTAGAAAAGGAATAAAAAGAACCTGTATCAATGTAATGATTGTATTTTTATTAAGCGGATTATGGCATGGTGCAAACTGGACTTTTATTCTTTGGGGAGCTCTCCATGGTATATTGCTTGTAATAGAAAGATTAAGCAAAAGAAGAATAGAAAAAAAACCGGTAGTGGGCTGGTTTTTCACTTTTATTTTTGTTAACGCAGCGTGGATTATATTCCGGTCGAATAGTCTTAGTGAAGCGGCTTTTTTTATAAGCCGTATATTTGAACCGGGAATGGGAGCGGTGGAACCGGCATTGGCGGCGGCAATGAATGATACAGCAGAAATCCGGATTCTTTGCCGTTTTGGTTTACAGCCTATAATTGATAAGGTTGAGTACCTGCCGGTACTGCTATTTGTGGCATCAGCTTTTATCATATCGGTTAAGGCAAAAAATTCACAGGAAAAGACAGTAGAATTTAAATTCGGCAGAAAGCAAATGGCAATGACGGTGCTGCTTTTATTTTGGAGTATTATTTCCCTGTCCGGTGTGAGCACCTTTTTGTATTCTAATTTTTAGGAAGGAAATAATGAAGGAAAAGAGATGGCTTTATAAAACAATCTTATATTTGGCGGTTTGCCTCGGGTTATTCGGAACTGTGATGATTGTAGTGGATCCTTATTTTCATTATCATAAACCGATCAAGGGTACTTCCTATCGGTTGTATGAAGAGAGGTATGTCAATGACGGCATAGCTAGGAATTTTGAGTATGATGCCATTATTATCGGCACTTCTATGGCTCAGAATTTTAAAACCTCGGAATTTAATGAACTGTTTGATTGTGAGTCGGTTAAGCTTCCGTTTTCGGGTGCAGGCTATCAGGAAATATCTCATAGTCTGCAAAGGGCTTTTTCTTATAATGATTCCATCGGTTGCGTTTTGTGGGGGCTGGACTGTGATTTGTTAATAAAAGAGCCGGATTATCATAATTATGAAGAATATCCGGATTATTTATATGACAATAATCCATGGAATGATGTGAACTATATTTTTAACAAGGATCTTATGTATCATGGCAGTCTGAATAATATATTAATGACAATATTGGGAAAAAGCCCCACCACCTTTGATGAATACTCCGCTTGGGAAGAAGAAAGCGGTTATAAAGCTGTCATGAAATATTATAGCCCGGGGGCCGATATCGTTTCCGATAGGGGCCTTAGTCAGGATGAGAGAAGATTAGTGGAGGAAAATATCCGAAATAATATATGTACACTGATTGAGCAACATCCTGATACTACATTTCATCTGTTTTTTACACCCTATAGTATTGTATATTGGGATAAATGCTACAGAGAAGGAAGCATAACGGCGCAGATAGAAGCACAAGGCATTGCAATAAATTTAATTTTGCAATATCCAAACGCCAATATATATTGTTTTAATGATAATTTGGATTTAACAACGAATTTGGATTATTATAAGGATACAATACATTATACAGCACAGATCAGCTCGAGGATTCTGCAGTGGATCAGTGAGGGAGAATATCAGGTAACAAGTAAAAATTTTAATGAGCATATCATGAAAGAGAAGGAAGCATATAAAAATTATAATTATGATGCTATCTTCAAAACCCAGTAGAAGAATTGTTTGAATATAATTCTATTAAAATCCGGTCCTACAGTGCATTTGCGCCATGTGGGGCCGGATTGTTGGTTACAAAATAACCGGTATAGTATGTCTTATTTCATAAAAGAAAATTATTATTACAAATGTGTAGTAAAACATTTATTTTGTCGAAATTTGTGTTAAAATAAAACATATATATTATAAAAATTGGGGAAGAAGGGGAATTAGCATATTATCTGTCGAAATATGGGGAATATATTAAAAATATTTACTAAAAGTCATAATAAACATCTTTACTATGGTAGAGTTTAAAAAAATTGTTTGTGTGGTAAAGAAATGGATTATGTGAAGCGAATCAGAAA
>CAZJAS010000116.1:0-4915 GCA_964544135.1 uncultured Clostridium sp.
TGGCACTTTGGTAGAACTTATTCATTTTTAAGTTGCAATTTACGGAAACTCAAGCTAAAGGAATTATAAATATGACTACATAAAGGAATTATAAATATGACTAAGTCTTATACAATGCACATAAGTCCATATATGATCACGCATATAAACAAACTGATTATACCTGCTTTATTGGTCTGGAAATATCACTTTCCCATTTTGTTACAGCCTGACGACTTACCCCCATATATTCAGAAACTTTTTCCTGTGATAGCCCTCTTTTCTTGCGATAATACTTAATATTTTTTGCTAATTTATTTTTGTTCATATCGCTTACCTCCGATTGATGATGGCAATATTATACCAATTTATTTAGTTGTACTCTACCAACTATAAGGCAACTATTGGTTGCTGCTACTAATAGTTGAAAATTTGCACGCATTCAAACACAGCTGTAACTAATTTATTAAATACAACTGCTTTTTGAAAAAGTAGATTGCATTCTTATTATGAAACTTATATAAGGAAGTGTTATAATTAAGATGAAGCCTTAATAGATGTAAATATATATTTAAGTTTAGCAATTTATGTAGGTAATAGCAAAACTTGTTTTCAAGGGGGGCTCTACTCATTATAATACTTTGTCAGCCGGTTTTTCTAACCATTCCAATGAGCCCCTAAGTGTAAAAGCATGTTCAGCAAAGGCTTCCCTGCTTTTAGAAATCCCTTAGGGTCTCATTTCCATAGAAAAAGATGGCATTCCAAAGTAATATAATGAGTAGAGCCCCTTAGAAATGAGTTTCGCAAGTGCCATACTGAGTTCAAATATAGAAAGGACCCCTATATGGAGAAGAAAATAAAAGAATATAGAAAATATATGGATGATATATTAAAGATTATGGAAAAGAAGGATCAAAACAATAATGCGGAAGTAGAAGCCTTAAAAAAGGAGCATCTGATAAAGATATCTTTTTATCAGCATGAAAGGCTGATTCATTTACTTGTTACGGCGGTTTTTGCCATAATAGAGTTATTATCTATTATACTGGGGGTTCTTTCTCCGGGAATATTTAACTTTTTGCTTACCATAATTGTATTAATATTGCTATTGCCCTATATCAGGCATTATTACATATTAGAGAATGAAGTACAAAAAATGTATGACCAGTATGATAAGCTGTGTGAGCTTGAAATATCATAAATAAAGTTATAAAGTTTTTTCTGTTTATGATTTTTATAGTGATTCGTATTATGATTTAAAATTAATATATTTTTTATAAAATAATAATCATTCGTTTATTGACTGCAAATAAAATGGGTGTTATATTACAAATAGAACAAGGAAGAAGTAAAAATTCGTCTTGTTTGATAGAAACATGTGACACGAAGACATCAAAATTAAGATGCCTATTTAAAAAAGCAGATGAATGGAGGAATGACTTATGATGCTGCCGAGTATTTTTAGAGAAGATTTATTTGATGAAATGATGAGTTGGCCTTTCGGGGATGATTTCTTTGGAGAGCGTAACCCATTATACGGTAAACATGGCAAGAATATGATGAATACCGATGTGAAGGAAGAGGAAAACCATTACCAGGTTGACGTTGATTTGCCCGGTTTTAAGAAGGAAGATATTAGTGCCCGTCTGGATAATGGATATCTGACCATTACAGCATCCAAGGGGATTGAAAATGAGAAACAGGACAAGAAGGGCAGATATATTCGCAGGGAGCGTTATGCCGGAAGCTGCACAAGAAGCTTTTATGTTGGCGATGGTATTAACCAGGATGATATTATGGCAAAATATGAGGATGGTATCTTGAAGCTGACAATCGCTAAGAAAGAGGTTCAAGAAATAGAGAGCAATAAGCAAATTGCTATTGAGGGGTAAATGACCAAATAGCATATTTAGTAGAAAGACCGGTGCAAAAACTGCCGGTCTTTTTAGTTGATTTAAAATATTATGTTGAAAAGTTTCTCCGTCCGTACTAATATTAGAGCATAGTATTCCGAGAATGATATAAAGAAAAATGATTTGTGCGCAGTCTTTGGTTCGGAAGGAAAGCAGAGGATTTAAATATATGAAATTTAAGGATATGCCTTATAAAAGAGTCGATGTTAAAAAGGCTGAAGAAGAAATGAAACAGCTTATCAATGAGTTTGAGTCGGCAAAAAGTGGAGAAGAACAATTTGATATACACAAAAAATATTACCAATGGGTTGATTCGGTGCAAACTATGATGACAATCGCAAATATTCGTCATGATGTGGATACTACGGATGAATTCTATAATGCAGAGAAAAATTATAATGATGAGCAAGAGCCTGTTTTAAATAATTTATTGGTTGCATATCAGAAAAAAATGTACGAATCTCCTTATCGGTCCTTTTTAGAAGAGAAAATCGGACCGGTTGCGTTTAAAAACATGGAACTCCAGTTAAAATCTTTTGATGAAAAATTAATCCCTTTGATGCAGGAGGAAAATGCATTAACCTCAGAATATGATAAACTGATTGCGGGAGCAAAGATTGAATGGGAAGGTGATATTTTAAACCTTTCATTGATGCGTCCGCATTTGACAGATGTTGATAGAAGCGTCCGTGCAAAGGCATGGGATAAGACGGTTGCTTTTTTTGAGAGTAATGCGGGTAAATTGGATGAAATATATGATAAATTGGTTAAAAACAGAGACTTGCAAGCAAAAACCATGGGATATAATAATTATTTAGAGCTGGGTTACTACCGTATGCAGCGTAATTGCTATGGACAGGCAGATGTGGAAAGCTTCCGTAAGCAAATAAAGGAGGACTTTGTTCCTTTTACACAAAAACTACATGAACGCAGGAGACAAAGGCTTGGAATAGAGAAGTTATCTTTTATTGATGAGAATGTTTATTTTATAAACGGCAATCCCAAGCCGATAGGTACACCGGAAGAAATTATGAATAGCGGACAGAAAATGTATGCGGAATTATCTTCCGAAACCAAGGAATTCTTTGACTTCATGATGGAAAATGAACTATTTGATGTCTTGGGAAGAAAAACAAAAAAAGCAGGAGGCTATATGACCTACCTTCCCGCATATCACTCACCCTATATCTTTGCAAACTTTAACGGGACGGATGGAGATATTAATGTAATTACACATGAATGCGGACATGCATTTCAGGGCTATTTATCCGGCAAGGATCCTATTCATGAGCATAGAGACATTACAATGGAAACCGCGGAAATTCATTCTATGTCGATGGAATTCTTTACGGAAAAGTGGATGGAGCTATTCTTTGGCGACAGGGCGGAGGATTACCGTGCCATGCATTTAGAAGATGCCGCGGCTTTTATTCCCTATGGCTGTATGGTGGATGAATTCCAACATATTGTTTATGAAAATCCGAACATGACTCCGACAGAAAGAAAAGCAGCTTGGGTGAAGCTGGAACAGGAATATAAACCTCATCTGGATTACGGTGACTGCAAGTTCTTAGCGGAGGGCGGATATTGGCAGAGACAGCTCCATATTTATGATTATCCCCTCTATTATATTGATTATTGTATCGCACAGATTTGTGCAATGCAGTACAAGACTATGATGGATGAGAATTATGAAGCGGCATGGGATAGCTACTTAAAGCTTTGCAAGCTATCAGCCAGTGATTTCTTTACCAATCTAGTAGATCAGGTTGGTCTGGATAATCCATTTAAAGAAGGCAGTATCAAGGATATAGTTAAAAAATTGGAAGAGAAGATAAAATAGAAACTAAAAAGGAGTTGCTTATGATATGCCCCTGTTTAATTAAGAGGTATCATATCAAAGCAGCTCCTGTTTTATTTGTTTATTTTTTAGCTTGTTTTGGCTTACCGTAGTATAAGATGCCCAATGCACCCGGTCCTGCATGTGTGCCGATACTGGGGCTGATATCATTGACAATAACATCGGTAAAGGGGGTTTCAACTTTTACCAGATTAGCTACTATTAGAGCGTCATCCGGACAGTTGCCATGTACAATACCCACGGGAAGTGAATAATCGGTATCTTCCTCCATGGTAGCCTTCATTCTTTCAACCAAAGCATGCAGAGACTTCTTTCTGCCCCTGGTAGTGCCATCGGAGGAAAGGGTTCCTGTGGCATCCACATAGAGAAAAGGTTTTAAGTTCAGAGCACTGCCTACCATTGCGGTAGTCTTGCTGACCCTGCCTCCTCTTTGCAGATGAAATAAATCATCCACTGTAAATTGAACATTAATATGATGTTTAAACTCTTCTATCTCAGTAATCAAATCTTGATAAGAAATACCCTTATCCTTTAATGCATTTGCATGAATGACCATAATGGTTTCACCTAAAGAAACATTGAGGGAATCAATTACGGTAATTTTAGCATCCGTATATTCTTCCATAAGTTCCCTTGCAACCATACATACATTATTGTAACTGCCGCTGAGTGCAGAAGAAAAGCCGATATGGATAATATCCAGCCCCTTATCTAAAAGTGCCCGAAATTTTTCTTCTATCACAGCAGGGTTGTTGGCCTGAGAGCCCGGCAGCTCACCTGCCTTCATGCGTTCATAGAATTCAGCCGGCGGCATATTTAATTCGTCGCCGTAAACGGTATCCCCAAAGGAATAGTACTGGGGGATGATGGTAGTGTTAAGTTTGTCTATATATTCTTGCGGTAAATCTGAGTTGGAGTCTGTTGTAATACAATAATCCCTCATAAAAACCTCACTTTGCTTAAACATTTTAGTTGTCTTAAATCTAACTAATGTTTTGAATATCAAAACAAGTATATCATAGGGATAAAGAATATGCAATTACACCTTTTTATAGTTTTTCATTTGATAAATGCATTGCAAAAGTTTATTGGGGTTAGTGAGCTAGGGTAAAGTTTTTGTAGGATATTAATTAAATAAATAATAAGAGAACACCTTCTTTGT
>CAZJAS010000117.1:0-4866 GCA_964544135.1 uncultured Clostridium sp.
ATAATAGCAAGGTACCTTGCTATTGTTTTTGGGCAAAATTAATAGGGTTTAGGAGAAATATATGAGAGCAAATAATGAATTATTGGATTTAATGGAATTATGCGGACACTTTTTATACCATCGCAGGGGAGGTAAACGAGGACAGACTAAAATTCTTAGGATATTAGCGGAGCAGGGTGATATGATGCAACGCAAGATTCAGGATATTTTGGATATTAAATCGGGTTCCCTAAGTGAAATGGTACGTAAAATGGAAGCAGACGGTTTGATTCTTAGAGAAAAACAAGAAGAAGATAAAAGAAATATTTATATTAAGCTAACCCAGAAAGGGAGAGTAAAGATAGAACAAGATCTTGCCAGAATGAAAAAAGAAGAAGAGATTCTTTTTAACGCATTGAGCGAAGAGGAACAAGAGCAGTTTTATGAGCTGTGCAGTAAACTGATAAAAAGCTGGAGAATGAGCTTTGTTCAATCTAATATTTATCACAGGAGGCAACATTAACTATGTTGAAATACCTAAAAAAGTACTGGTTCTATACCTTACTTGCCCCGCTTTTTATGCTGGGGGAGGTGTCCATGGATCTTTTACAGCCCAGACTGATGAGTATTATAATAGATGATGGTGTGCTGGGGCTTCATAATAATAATGTAGGTGATTTACAGATTGTACTCACAACCGGTGTTAAAATGATAGGATTTGTTTTGATAGGCTGCTTATGCGGTGTTTTGTCAGGTGTTTTTGCTAATTTATGCAGTCAAAACTTCGGCAATGATATTAGGAAGGATGCCTTTCATAATATTATGTCCCTATCCTTTGAGCAAAATGATAAATTTTCCACAGGCTCCCTTATTACGCGTGTGACAAACGACATTACACAGCTTCAAAATCTTGTGATGCAGTCGGTCAGGGGCTTTTTTAGGACATTCTTTTTGTTTGCAGGCGGTATCGGCTGCATGCTTTTTTTGAACCTAAGCTTTGGAGTCGTAATTGCCTGTGCGCTTCCCCTTGTTATTTTATGTGTGATATTCTTTCTTTCAAAAGCCAATCCTATATTTTCTGTTTTACAAACTAAACTGGATAAAATAAATAATGTAATGCAGGAAAATGTATCAGGTTCCCGTGTGGTTAAGGCCTATGTGCGTGAGGAGTATGAGCAGGAGCGTTTCGGGGCGGCCAATGAGGATTTGGTGAACACACAGCTTCGCGTGCTTTTGCTGTTTTCCTATATGATGCCCCTCATGAATATCGTGTTGAATGTATCCGTGGTAGCAATTATTAAGGTGGGTGCCATAGAGGTGCAGGCAGGTGCGGTCACACCCGGTATTGTAATGGCAGCAGTCACTTATATTTCCCAGATATTACATGCCATTATGCGGATGACTATGATTTTTCAGACCATTTCCAGAGGAGTGGAATCAGGCAGGCGTGTTTTGGAGATATTGGATTGTAATCCCGCAATCGCAGACGGAAGTTTGATAGGAGATACAAAGGTGAAAGGGCAGATTGAGTTTAAAAATGTTTCTTTCTCCTATCCCGGTATGGCGGATGAGAAAATTATAGATCAAGTTAATTTACATATTCGACCCGGAGAAACGGTGGCCATATTAGGCAGTACCGGATGCGGAAAGTCCAGTCTGATTCATTTAATTCCTCGTTTTTATGATGTGACCGAGGGTGAGGTGCTGGTGGACGGTATCAATGTAAAGGAATACCGCCTTGATGCGCTGCGTGATAAGATTGCCATTGCCCTGCAAAAGAGTGAGATTTTCAGTACCAGTATCGGTGAAAATATATTATGGGGTAATCCCAAGGCCAGTGATAAGCAGCTTTGGGAAGCCGCACACACGGCACAGGCAACAAAGTTTATAGACAGCAGTCCCGAAGGAATGCAGACAGCGGTGACACAGGGAGGCAATAGTCTTTCGGGAGGACAGAAGCAGAGGATTGCCATCAGCCGGGCGGTTCTAAAAAATGCAGAAATACTTATCTTTGATGATTCCACCAGTGCACTTGATTTAAAAACCGAAGCCGAATTATATGAAGCTTTGCGGGAAAATTATGCACATTTAACAAAGATAATCATTGCCCAAAGAATTGCATCGGTGAAGGATGCGGACAGGATTATAGTGTTGGACAACGGAACCATTACTGCCTGCGGCAGCCATGAGCAGCTGCTGGCAAGCAATGAAACCTACCAGGATATTTACAACTCACAATTAAAGGCGGGAGGTGGCATGGATGGCTGAGAAGCAAACTGTATCCAATTATAAAATTCCCGGCATGCGCGGTCCCCGTAACAGGCAAGCGGTAGAAAAGCCAAAAGAAGGAAGAAGAACAATCGGCAGGCTAATGAAATATTTTTCTGATGAAAAGAAGAAGCTTCTCATTTTATTATTGGCAGTGGTGGTCGTGGTGATTTGTTCCGTTACGGCACCTTATTTGCAGAGCGAAGCCATAGACCTGATTCAAGACGGGCATTTTACCCGGTTAACAACGATACTACTTACAATGTTGACTGTGTATGGAATTCTTAGCCTGGGTACTCTGATCCAGGGTAGATTCAGCGCCGTATTAAGTCAGGATATTGTGAAAAAGATGCGCCGGGACCTATTTGAGAAAATCGTGAATCTTCCCATTGCATATCTTGACGGTCATTCTCATGGTGATATTATGAGCCGTATGACGAATGATGTGGAGAATATTTCCAATACGGTTTCTCAATCCTTAAGTTCTATGGTATCGGGAATCCTTACTATAACAGGTACGGTTATTATCATGTTTTATTGGTGCCCACAGCTTGCCCTGCTCTCCTGTACCACGGTGATTCTTACTATAGCGGCGACCAAGCTGCTCTCAGCTTCCATGCGTAAGTTCTACAGAAAACGTCAGATGCTGCTTGGAGATTTAAATGGTACAGTGGAAGAAATGGTGAGCGGTTATAAAACGGTTGTGGCATATAATAGGCAGCAGGCAGTGGTAAAGGAGTTTAATACAACCTCTGATGAGCTGACAAAGACAGGTATTATAGCGGAAATTTTGGGAGGCTCCATGGGTCCGCTTATGAATGTGATTAATAATATCGGATTTGTGATTATTGCAGCGTTCGGTGGTTATTTTGCCATAAACGGTATTATTTCCATCGGTACCATTTCTGCCTTTATTGTATATGCAAAGCAGTTTGGAAGGCCCATTGATGAGCTGGCTCAGATTTACGGGCAGATACAGACTGCGATAGCAGGTGCAGAGCGGGTATTTTCCGTTATGGATGTGGAGAGCGAGGACAAATCCGGGGTTCACAATATGGATGAAGCGAAGGGTGTTATTACTTTTAAGGATGTAAACTTTTCGTACCTTCCTGATAAACAGGTCTTGCATGATTTTAATTTTGAGGTAAGGGCGGGGCATAAGGTAGCACTTGTCGGAGCTACCGGCAGCGGAAAGACAACGGTTGTGAATCTGCTGATGCGATTCTATGATATAGACAGCGGAGAAATCTTGATTAACGGCATCAATATTAAGGATATTGACTGTAATAATCTAAGGAAAAATACAGCCATTGTTTTGCAGGATACGGTTTTATTTGCGGATACGGTTAGAAATAATATCCGCTATTCCAAGGAGGATGCAACAGAAGAAGAGATGATGCAGGCTGTAGCCAGAAGTAATTGCAGGGGAATGATAAGGCGTCTGCCACAGGGATATGACACTGTGCTGGCGGCATCGGGAAGTAATCTATCCCAGGGACAGCGTCAGCTGCTATCCATAGCGCGAGCCTTTTTGGCAAGTCCCAAGATACTCATATTAGATGAGGCCACCTCCAGTGTGGATACACGTACCGAAAAGCATATTCAGGATGCCATGCTAAAGCTTATGGAAAACAGAACAAGCCTGATTATTGCCCATAGGCTTTCCACCATTCAAGATGCAGACTGTATTGTTGTAATGGATGAGGGCAGGATTGTGGAAACCGGCAATCATGAGGAATTACTTAGGCTGAAGGGACGGTATTATGAATTGTATATGACTCAGTTTGCCGGAAACGCAACATAGGGGAGCATACGGTAATAAAGATACAACCAGTGTAGATATTAGAAAACCAAATGGATGGAGGATGGAAGTCAGGTATGGAGAATAGGAATCATAACTCTCAAGAAAACTGGATCAGGTATAATCCTATAAACTTAGCAGATGGGAAATTTTATGTTACAAATGTTACTCAGAATTTAGACGGTACTAAAATAGTGTTAGACAATGAAGAAGAGGTTGTTGAAGTTTATTTTGATGGATTTGTACCGATCGTAAGGATCACCGATGAAGGTATTAGAATGCGTACTTGGGGTGAAGTACAAAAGAAACATAATAAGAGTTTTTTTAGGGGTTGGTTTTTGTATCTAGTAGAAAAATTCAAAACTGGTTGATTGGGCAGTAGAAGAAAGCTGCGGTTTTTATGAAAAAGAAAGGCTGATTCATTTCTGCATTGTAACCGGAGAGGATTTAATTGATATTTTATCTTCTTTTGAACCTAAGATTACGGTTAAGAAATTGAATCAAAATGCTATTAATTTTAATTCTGAAATAATACGAAATAACGAATTATAAAAAAGCTTACAAATGTATATGAGAGTATGCCAAGAAGCGTAGATACTCATAAGGAAGGCGGGTTATAGGCATTACCTATAGCCTGCTACTTTTTTATATATTAGACAGATATGTTGCAATATGCTACTATACCCCTACAACCATATAGGAATTCAGTATTATATAAAATGAGGCGGTATATACCGCTGAAGGAGGCATAGTGTGAAATAAAGCATTTCACGATCTTGATTTGTATGTCCGCTAAAGCGGACGGAAGGGAGTTAGTA
>CAZJAS010000118.1:0-4651 GCA_964544135.1 uncultured Clostridium sp.
CGTCCGCTTTAGCGGACATACAAATCAAGATCGTGAAATGCTTTATTTCACGCTACTTTCATAGGATAATTGTTTAAACAATACATGGCTTTTAGTTTCCTTCCCCAAGGAACTGGCATAGATACCCATCGTACATCCAACAAAGCCCTGCGCAATTTCCGTGGAAAGCCCTTTTAATATAATGTTTTTTGCCACTGCCATTTTTTTATTTTTCCACATTATACCGGCTTCGGCCCACAATCCTCTTCCCTCAATATATAAAATTAGCTCTTCATTATATTCTTTAGCAAATTCCATGACTCCCATCACACTGTCTTTTCCGTTATCACATAAAATGACTTGTAATTTTTGCCCGCAAACCTCCATTCTAAGATTGTAATCCGCATTTTGCATCAATGCCATACCGGCAACTTCCTGCTCGCCCAATGAAAAAGCACCTTCTACTGTGGTTTGGACATAAAAACTCTGATGTGATTGTCTGATACAGAGATATGCCGGGCTGGCATTGTCCTTTAGGGTAGCAGGATTTAGGTTCAAATAAAGTCCCTCTCCCTGCCTGAGTTGATACATCGCATCATTGGGATTTCGAAGAGCCATAAACTCGAGCGGCAGTTTCTCCATATTTGTAAAGTCATAGTTTATGCCGTCTTTTCCCGTCACATCCGGAAACGCGGAACAAGCCGGTGCTATTTTTTCCGGTATAGATGGGGCAAGAGATACCTCTACCGTATCAGTCAGCCTTCCAATCCCGGGATTTACAACCGGCCAATCCTTTTCCCAGGTTACTTTTGCCAGAAAGGTCTCACGTCCCATTCTGGTATATCCCTCGTAAGGTCTTACGGCAAGCGTAACCAAATACCAGTCCCCGCTTGCTGTTTCTACCATATCCGCATGTCCCACATATTGAACGGGATAGGATACTCCCAGATGCCTATGTGTCAGTATCGGATTGCAGAAATTATTTTCATAGGGTCCCCATATATTCTTGCTTCTGCTCACCACCTCACAGTGATGTTCCCCGGTACCGCCCTCCGCATGCATGATATAGTACCAGCCATCCTTCTTATAGAGATGGGGGCCTTCCACCCAAGCAATATTCTGCATGGCTCCAAACCATACATAAGCAGGACTTCCAATCAATTTAAAATTCTTCAAATCAAGCTCCTGAATCCACACACAGGTATCTCCCGAAAACCTTGTCCCTTTCGGATTATCACACATACCCACATAATAAGTCTTACCGTCCTCATCAAAGAACAAGCTGGGGTCGATACCGCCCGCTCCTTCCAGATAATGGGGCTCTGACCAGGGTCCCTGTGGCTGCTGCGCCGTTACAATATAGTTTCCTCCGCCCGAAACATTTGTACAAATAACATAAAATACACCTTCATGGTATCGGATCGTAGGGGCATAGAGTCCTGCCGAATGACCGCAATCCTCAAGAGGAAGCTGAGAATTCCGATCCATTACATTGCCTATCTGTTCCCAATGTACCAAATCCTTACTATGCATTATCGGCAAACCCGGAAAATATGCAAAAGTGGAGTTCACCAAATAAAAATCATCCCCTACCACACAAATAGACGGATCGGGATAAAATCCCCGCAAAATCGGGTTTTTTGCTATTATGCTCATAATTCTTCCTCCTATTTCATTCCATATTTTAATTAAATTAAGGTCGTACTTTACAATTTGCACAATATACATTTATGTTATATGCAAACCGCAAATTTTACTTATCACTTCTTGCTTAGTATTATTACATATATTGCTAATATTTTCACCTTTTTTATGTAATATTGTCTTTTTTCATTATTTGTGTTAGTATTATTAATGTAATTATGTTGATTGTTTTCTATCTTTTTATCAAAATTTTGTACATATTTACTCATTTTATAAATATATATTAGCAATAATAGTTTCAAAACAATTACAATAATGTGGTCTGAGAATTGGTGTGATAAAATATTTATCCTCCCAAACAAAAGCTCCCGGAAAGGAATAGGTAATAATATGGATTATGCTATTTTACATAATTTGAACGATGATGCAAAGCAGAAATACCGCAGACAACGAGATATGGATCATTTTCACCGAATTGTGGAAGGCGATTATGAACAGGTGAAATATTTGTCCAGTTCTTCCATTCGTATTTGGCATAATATAGAAACCCTTAGCTATTCCACTCACTGGCATCCCGCCGTTGAAATTATCATGCCCTTGGAGAATATTTATACCGTACAAGTGGCGCAGGAGGAGTTTGTCCTAAATCCGGGTGAAATCCTGATTATTCCTGCGGGTGAGCTGCATCAGTTAACTGCACCAGAAAGCGGTTCCCGACTTATTTATCTATTTGACTTTTCGGTTATTTCAAAACTAAACGGCTTTTCCTATCTCATGCCTTATTTATCACAGCCTGTTTTAATTACGGAAGAAACCTGTCCCCAGATATACCGTACGGAATTCTCCCTTTTAGAAAAAATGTGCAGAGAATATTTCATGGATACCAATTTATGGGAATTGGTTGTTTATTCCTGCCTTCTTAATTTCTTTGTTACCTTTGGCAGATATCGTATGACTAAAGATGATTCCCTTCCTTATGCTCAGGCCTGTAAACAAAAAGAATTGATTGATAAGCTGAATATAGTGTTTGATTATCTTGACTTGCATTATATGCAGGATATCACTCTTGAAAAAGTAGCCGACGTTGCCGGTTTTTCTAAATTTCATTTTTCCAGATTATTTAAACAATGTTCCGGACAAAATTTTTATGATTATCTTTGTTATAAACGAATTAAGGCTGCGGAAATGCTTCTTTTGGAGCCTAATCTTACTATCACGGAAATAGCCCTGCAATCCGGATTTTCCAGTTTATCCACCTTTAACAGAACCTTTAAACGTTCTAAAAATTGTACCCCCACAGAATATCGTAATCTATGCAGTAAGAGCAACCGGCATCTATAAAGCAAAAGTATATGACCATCCAAATATTTTTATAATTTGATAAGGAGGGGCATAAATGACCGTCAATCCGATAAAAACTAAGTCACAACATAGTAAAAACGACGAGGAAAAATCCTCGCCGTTTTTTTGTTGCCGCCCCTCTGTACCCAGAGGAGCTTTATAATATCTATACCCTTTTACAAATACCCACCAATCAATTCTTAACGTTTATAAATCTCATTAAACAGATCTACCATTTTTACACTGTTTAACCCTTCACAGCTCTTAACATATGCATCCCAATCAGCTTCAATATTCTTTTGTCCGGTAATGAACTGTAAGGTCCATGCATTCACATTGTCAATCAGAGGAGTCTTCCAAAGGTTAATCTGCTCATTCTCATCCTCTGTGGTTGCAATCGTAGGATCCAGAGGTTTAATCTCTCTATACTCGTCAAAATCAGCATATAGATTCTGGAATACGGAAGAGAAATGGTCAGTCTGAACTGTCAAGCTACCGGTATTCATCATGAAGTTACCGCCTGCATAACCGAATTCAAGACGCATATCCTTCTGTGCTTCTTCGTCAGTAGCCGCTATACTAAGACCGCCGCAGTAATAATCATCAAGCAGACCTCTTACCTTTGCACCGCTATCATCTGTTTTCCATTCCCAAGTCTGGCCTTCAACGCCCCATTTACTGAAAATCTGACCTTCTTCAGAGTACCACAGCCAGTCAACGAAACGAAGCATCTTTATAAATTCTTCTTCGCCCAATTCTTCTAAGGCCTTTGTTGCAATCATAACACCACATTCCAAACGTGAGTTTTCAGAAGTGTAATTGTTCAATCCCATAGGATACATTACGATATCTGCTTTGTAGTTATCTTTTCCAAGTCCTTCATCGAGACCTGCAAGCCAGCTTGTGTACTGTGAACGGTTTACACTGATAATAGCTGATTCACCACGATAGAATTTGTTGTTTGCAACAGCATCGTCCTGTATAAAGGTTTCGGGATCCAAGATGCCGCCTGAAATATATTTGTTTACTAAAGTAACAAACTCTTTGTAATCATCTGATGTAGATGCAAAATAGAATTCATCCTTATCAGCGTCATACGCCATGCCGTTTCCAACTGCCCATCCGGAAGGAACATTATAGGAAGCACCGATTAACTTCAATAAGTTACCGCCGTTGCCCTGTCCTGATTCGTTGCCGCACCATAAATCCGACCAAATATAGTCGCCTTCAGCGCACATACCCTGCTCAACCATATAAGCTTTAACACCTACCAAGATTTCATACAGGTCTTCCCAGGTCCAATCCTTCTGTAATTCAAGAACATTGTAGCCTGCAGCTTCAAAGATATCGGTACGAACCATTAAGGTGTAATCCTGAAGAGAAGTTTCCTTCATGCCGGGTAAACGATAATACTTGCCGTCCGCACGAATAATCGTATTTACATCTGCTTCCATGTTAAAATCTTCATAAAACTTTGTGTAGTTGGGCATATACTGTACCCAGTCGGAAACCGCAACTACTGCTCCACCATCGACAAATGGAGACTCATCATAAACTTTGGGAATGATATATGCGGATTCTCCCGCATTAATCATTAGCGCAGTTTTGTTATTGTAGTCACCGCTGTCAATGGATGTAACGTCTAAATTTACATTAGTAATCTCTGCTACCTTTGCAAAAAAGCCTT
>CAZJAS010000119.1:0-4530 GCA_964544135.1 uncultured Clostridium sp.
TGCGCTATTTTAATGTGTTTGGCAGAAGGCAGGACCCCGAAGGCATGTATGCTGCTGTCATTCCTAAATTTATTAAGCAGCTGATGGAGGGAGAGGTTCCTACCATCAATGGAGACGGCAGACAATCCAGAGATTTTACTTATATTGATAATGTAATCGAGGCCAATTTAAGGGCATGCCTTGCATCTTCGGATGCGGGAGGAGAAGCCTTTAATATCGGTGCGGGAGGCAGGGCTTATCTGATTGATGTGTATCATGATTTATGCCATGCATTGGGTAAGGTAGCAGACCCCAATTTCGGTCCTGAACGTGCGGGCGATATAAAAGATTCCAATGCGGATATCAGCAAGGCAAGAGAGCTTTTGGGCTACGATCCGGAGTATGATTTTGCAAAGGGCATTCATCTGGCAATAGACTGGTATAAGGAAAATTTATAGTTGCTTGGAGTACTTATACCGGATGATATATAGCAGAAAGGATTGATATGAAAATAGCAGTACGTTTGGATGATATTACTCCTGATATGGACTGGGAAAGGTTTTTAGAGTTTAAAAAACTTTTAGATGATAATAATATCAAGCCGCTTATCGGCATAGTACCTGACTGCCAGGATGAAAATCTTCACAAAGCCAAGGCGGCAGGTGATTTTTGGGAGTATGTTAAGGAATTACAGATAAACGGTTGGAGCGTTGCGCTGCATGGATACCGGCATATTTATACAACGAATAAAGGCGGTTTGTTTCCCCTCAATCATTTTTCTGAATTTGCGGGTTTACCGTATCTAAAGCAAAAAGAGATGCTGGCGGATGGGTTAAAAATATTGGAACGCCAAGGTATCCGGACGGATTTATTCATGGCACCGGCACATTCCTATGATAAAAACACATTAAGGGCATTAAAAGAATTAGGTATTCATAGGATAACGGACGGATTTGGAAAAAAACCGTATAGCTGGAATGAGATGAAATTTTATCCTATTTCCTTTATGCTTCGTAAGAGTCTGAAAAGAAAGAAAGGCTTTACCACAATGGTGGTACATACCAATACCATAGACGATTCCGGTATGAGATATTACAGTCGATTGATTGAGAAATACAGTGAGGATTTTATATCCTATGACAATTATTTATCAGTAAAAACTGTTAAAAGGGGTTTTTTAGGAAGAATCAGAGAATACTTTTTAGCAGTGATAAAACATAATTTGGTAAAACTGAAAGGATAAAGTTTATCTGCAGTGCAGATGTCTGCTATGCGGACTGTTAGGAGGATGTATGCAGAAGCCGATTAGAATACTTCATGTATTAGGTGGTTTAAGCCTGGGAGGCGCAGAAAGCCGAATCATGGATTTATACCGTAATCTGGATAGGGATGAAATACAATTTGATTTTTTAGTACATTCAAAAAATGAAGAACATTTTGATAAGGAAATAGAAAAACTAGGAGGGAATGTTTATCGCATTCCCCGTTTTAAGGTATATAACTGGTTCGGCTATAAAAAAGCGCTGAAGCAGTTTTTTTCTGTTAACCATGGTTTCAGAGCCGTACATGGGCATATGACCAGTACCGCTGCTATTTATCTGCCCATAGCAAAAAAAGCAGGGATTCCCATTACCATAGCGCATGCCAGAAGTGCAGGCGTTCCGGCGGGTATAAAGGGGCTTATAACAAAATGCATCCGATATTCCTTAAAATACAAGGCGGATTATTGTCTTGCCTGTTCGAAAGAAGCAGGAGAGGCAGTATATGGTAGTAAATGGATGGATAAGGGAAGAGTAGAGGTAATACCCAATGCCATTGATGCGGGGAAGTATAGCTATAACGAAGCTGAAAGAAATAAGCTCAGAACAAAATTGGGGATAGAAAACAATCTGGTAATCGGACATGTGGGTAGTTTTCGTGCTCCTAAGAATCATGAGTTTTTAATACGGATATTTGCTGAAATCAATGCGGTAAGAAAGGACGCCGTGCTTCTTTTATTAGGAGAAGGCGAGGGCATGGATGCGGTAAAGAAACAGGTTGAGAACCTGGGGCTTACCCATGCGGTAAGGTTTTTGGGCAATCAGGCAAATGTTTCTCCTTATTATCAGGCAATGGATTTTCTAGTATTTCCTTCTTTATTTGAAGGTCTACCGGGAACCATCATAGAGGCACAAACATCGGGTCTTCGCTGTCTGCTTTCCGATAGAATTACCAAGGAAGTCAAAATTACAGGTTCGGCAGAATTCTATAGCTTGGATAAAACAGTGAAAGAGTGGGCTTCTTATATTATAAAGCATTGTAATTATGAGAGAGAGAATTGCTTGGATGCAGTAAAGAAAGCCGGGTTTGATATAAAGGAACAAATTAAAAAATACAAAGAAATATATCAAAAGAATATCCTTTTGATAGTGCCTCTTCTGCATCAAGGAGGGTTTGAAAGGATTTGTGCATTAACGGCACATTTACTTAAGGATAAATACAATGTGAGTATAGCCGTTTTTAGTACTAAGAATATGTTTTATGATGTCAGCGGTGTAACATTACTGGATTTAAATCTGGCAAGCCGGAAAGGTACAATCGGAAAGGTTTGGAATGTACTGCTTAGAAGAAGCAGGATGAAGAAGATAAAAAAAGATAAAAAGATTCATATCTCCTATAGCTTTGGGCCAACTGCCAATCTGGTGAATGCGTTGTCACGAGTAGGGGACAAAATTTGGATTGGTATCAGAGGATATGGTGCTCTTGAGGATAAGCATAATATGGCGCTTACCTGTAAAAGGGCGGACAGAGTTATTTGCTGTGCCAAGGTGATGGTGGATGATGTTGAAAAATTATATCATACCGATAAAGTTACATGCTTGTATAATCCATGCGATATTAAAAAGATACGCAGGCTAGGCACGGAAGAGATAGAAGAAAGACATAGGGAGTTTATTGAGGGTGAGGGTCATATTATCGCATCCATGAGCAGGGAAGATGATGTAAAAGGATTTTGGCATCTTATAAAAGCATTCAGCCTGATTCAAAAAGAAATGCCCAGCACAAAACTTATGATTATTGGAGACGGGGATTTCTCTGAATATGAAAAGCTTGCTGACGATTTGAAATTGAAAGAGAGGATCTTGTTTACGGGTCTTAGGAAAAACCCCTTCAGTTATTTAAGCAAAGCGGATTTATATATAATGACTTCTTATACGGAGGGTTTCCCCAATTCTTTGATTGAAGCTATGGCTGTGGGATTACCGGCTATGGCAACCAACTGCAAAACCGGACCTGCTGAGATTATGCTGGAAGATTATAAAAAGGCTGAAAATCAACATGAAGTTTATGAAGGAGAATATGGGGTATTACTTCCTCTTATGAGTCCGAATAAAAATTTGGATGCATCCGTGATAGAGGAGGAAGAATATATCTTAGCAAGGGAAGCGGTTAGTATGTTACAAGACTCGGATAAAATGGCTAAAATGAAGGATGCATCCGCAAGAAGAAGTGAATTTTATTCTATAGATCAATATGTAGATCAATTAGTAGAAGAATTGCAGATGAACTAAAATAGTCATAGGTAATTGCGAAATTTGTTTCCAAGTAGCTCTACTCTCCATAGTACTTTGTCAGCCAGTTTTTCTAACCATTCCAATGAGCCCCTAAGTGTAAAAGCATGTTCAGCAAAGGCTTTCATGCTTTTAGGAACCCCTTATGGTCTCATCTCCATAGAAAAAAAAGGCATTCCAAAGTATATGGAGAGTAGAGCTCCCTTAGAAAACGAAAATTTCTACAAATAGTATATGGGTAAGGAAATCGGAAGGTGGGGCGCATCAGCGGACTCTAACCGGCAGGAAGGTATGCTTGTGTAACTGGTTAAAAGATGGTAAAATTAACAATAATCGCGCCGGAGGAAAAATGTGGATAAGAAGCCGTTAATATCAATAATTGTTCCTGTTTATAATGTGGAAAAATACCTGCGTTGTTGTATAGACAGTATTTGCAGGCAAGAGAATATGAATAAGGAAATTATTTTGGTTAATGATGGCTCTACGGATGGATCAGGAGTTATTTGCGATGAATACGCTAAAAAGTATCCCCAAATTACGGTAATCCATAAAGAAAACGGCGGACTGGCTTCTGCAAGAAATGCAGGACTGGATGCAATGAATGGCAGCTATGTGGGATTTATAGATTCGGATGATTTTATTGCAGAAGATATGTATGCTACACTTTATAAGGCGCTAAAAGATACAAATAGCAGGGTGGCCTGCTGTGGCTGGGACAGAGTGATGGAATGTGATTCCCAAGCTTCGGTCAAAGAGACAAATGAGAGCATAGCGCAGAAAGTATATACGAAAAGAGAGGCAATGAGAAGCCTGTTTTTAGATCAGGGAATGACATATTCGGCTTGTGATAAATTATTTGAGGCAAACTTATTTGACAATATAAGGTTCCCTTCAGGAAATCTGCCATCGGAAGACATACCTTGTATCTATCAAATATTAAAAAATGCAGGGCGGATTGTTCATATTGGTATGAATAAATACTTTTATAGGGTGGTAGAAA
>CAZJAS010000120.1:0-4378 GCA_964544135.1 uncultured Clostridium sp.
GGTACTTTCAATGAAGTATCTCTAACTTCTCTTGCTTTTTCACCAAAAATAGCACGAAGCAGTCTTTCCTCTGCAGTCAGCTCTGTTTCTCCCTTGGGAGTCACCTTGCCCACCAAAATATCACCGGCACGAACCTCTGCACCGATACGGATTATGCCGCCGTCATCCAAATCCTTTAAAGCCTCATCGCCGACTCCCGGAACATCACGGGTAATCTCTTCGGGGCCTAATTTGGTATCACGGGCTTCTGCTTCATATTCTTCAATGTGTACGGAGGTATAAACATCCTCCTGTACCAGTCTTTCACTCAGAAGTACCGCATCCTCGTAATTATATCCTTCCCAAGTCATAAAACCGATCAATGGGTTCTTACCTAATGCCAACTCACCTTCAGAGGTGGAAGGACCGTCTGCGATCACCTGACCTGCCGCTACACGATCACCCTTACTCACAATGGGCTTTTGGTTGTAACAGTTAGACTGATTGCTTCTTGTAAATTTAATTAAATTAAACTCTTCTTTTTCCCCGTCATCATACGCAATATTGATTAGTCTGGAAGATACATATTCAACTGTACCTGCCTTCTTTGCAACCTTGCAAACACCGGAATCCACAGCTACCTTAGGCTCCATACCTGTCCCTACCACCGGTGCTTCCGTAACCAAAAGGGGAACCGCCTGACGCTGCATATTAGAACCCATCAATGCACGGTTAGCATCATCATTCTCTAAAAACGGAATCAGTGCCGTAGCAACAGAGAACACCATTTTAGGCGATACGTCCATATAGTCAAACATTGCCTTGGGATATTCCTGTGTTTCATCACGGAAACGTCCGGATACGGAATTCTTAATAAAATGACCTTCGTCATCCAATGCCTCGTTCGCCTGTGCTACATGATAATTATCTTCTTCATCCGCCATCATATAAACGACTTCTTCGGTAACGCGGGGGTTTTCGGGATCTGTCTTGTCCGTCTTACGGTAAGGCGCCTCCACAAAACCATATTCATTAATTCTTGCATAGCTTGCAAGAGAGTTAATCAAACCGATATTGGGACCTTCAGGGGTCTCAATCGGGCACATTCTTCCGTAATGGGAATAATGTACGTCACGTACCTCAAAACCGGCACGATCTCTTGATAGTCCGCCCGGGCCCAATGCAGAGAGACGTCTCTTATGCGTCAGCTCTCCTAGAGGATTGTTCTGATCCATAAACTGTGACAGCTGTGAGGATCCAAAGAACTCTTTAACGGCAGCTGTTACGGGTTTTATATTAATTAGGGATTGAGGGGAAATATCCTCCGCATCATGTGTCGTCATTCTTTCCCTAACCACTCTTTCCATTCTGGACAAACCGATACGGTACTGGTTTTGTAAAAGTTCACCTACCGCGCGGATACGTCTGTTACCCAAATGGTCAATATCATCTTTTTTACCCAAATTATATTCCAAATGGATATTATAATTAATAGAAGCAAAAACATCTTCTTTCGTAATATGCTTCGGAACAAGCTCATGTATATTTCTCTTGATTGCGTCTGCAAGCTCGCCTGCATCTTCGGAAAATTCTTCTAATATCTGTGCTAATACAGGATAATATACCAGCTCCGTAATGCCCAGCTCTTTGGGATTACAATCCACAAAATGGCGGATATCCACCATCATATTAGAAAGAACCTTTACATTCTTTTCTTCTGTTTGAATATATACAAAAGGCGCAGCTGAATTTTGGATATCATCTGCCAATTCCGCCGTTACCTTAGTTCCGGCCGCCGCAATTATTTCACCTGTGGAAGTATCCACAACATCTGCCGCAAGAATCTGATGTCTGATTCTATTTCTAAATGCCAGCTTCTTATTGAATTTATATCTTCCAACCTTTGCAAGATCATATCTTCTGGGATCGAAAAACATGGTGTTTATAAGATTCTCTGCACTTTCAACACTTAAAGGCTCACCCGGACGAATCTTTTTATATAATTCTAATAGACCCTCCTGATAACTTTCAGCAGTGTCCTTTGCAAAGCTTGCTTCTATTTTAGGTTCATCACCAAAAACTTCCCTGATTTCATCATTGGTACCGATTCCAAGTGCCCTAATCAGAACAGTAATAGGAACCTTCCTTGTTCTGTCTACACGAACGTAGAATATGTCATTGGAATCTGTTTCATATTCCAACCATGCTCCACGATTGGGTATTACTGTACTGGAAAATAATTTTTTTCCAACTTTATCATGCCCTATGGCATAGTAAATTCCCGGAGAACGCACCAACTGGCTAACGATTACACGCTCTGCGCCATTGATTACAAAGGTTCCGGTTTCTGTCATTAGAGGAAGATCACCCATGAATATTTCATGTTCACTGATTTCTTCTTTTTCTTTATTGTACAGACGAACCTTTACCTTAAGCGGTGCCGCATATGTGGCATCTCTTTCTTTGCATTCCCCAATAGAATATTTCACATCTTCTTCACAAAGCTCGAAGTCTACGAATTCTAGTCTCAAAGAACCGCTATAGTCCGCAATCGGAGATATGTCATCAAACACTTCTTTTAAGCCTTCGCTTAAAAACCACTGATAAGAATCCTTTTGGACCTCAATCAGATTGGGCATCTCCAAAACCTCTTTTTGTCGTGAATAACTCATACGCATGTTCTTGCCTGCGGCAATTGGACGTATTCTGTTCTTTTCCATTGACATTTCACCCCGTTCTTATATGATATTGACTCTATTATGTCAGTGTCTTAATACTGAAAATAGACATAACGCACCACAATAGTGCATCATTCATATTACTACAAATTGGAAAACCAGTCAAGATGAATTTTGGAATTTGTAGAAATAATTGAAACAACAGCAATTATTGAAAACCCAAAACGACTGGTTCGATTTCACGAACCAGCCGCCTATCTTGCTTGATACGATTGCAGAAATTATTTTAAGGTAACCTTTGCACCAACATCTTCGAGTCTCTTCTGGATATCTGTAGCTTCATCCTTTGAAACACCTTCTTTAACCATCTTAGGAGCTGAGTCAACAACATCCTTTGCTTCCTTTAAGCCAAAGCCAGTGATCTCACGAACAACCTTAATAACCTTAACTTTTTCGCTTCCGATTTCAGTAAGCTCTACGTCGAACTCTGCCTTTTCTTCTACTGCTTCTGCTGCTCCGCCTGCTGCTGCAACTACAACACCTGCTGCTGCGGAAACGCCGAATTCTTCTTCACATGCTTTTACTAAATCGTTTAATTCTAAAACTGATAACTCTTTAATTGCATCAATAAGTTCCTGCACTGTTAATTTAGCCATTTTAATTACCTCCACAAATATGTTTTAATTTCATATGATTTTTTGTATTCATTTTATTCCTGTGTTGTTTCTTCTGCAGGTGCTGCTTCCGCAGGTGTTTCCTCAGCTGCGGGGACCTCTACAGGTGCCGCTGCTTCTTCTGCTACAGTCGCTTCCTCTGCGGGTGCCGCTTCAGCAGGTGCTTCTACAGATGCTTCTTCTGCTGCCGTTTCCTCTGCAGATGCTCCGCCTTTTTCAGCCAACTGCTTCATAACGCGAGCAAAATTGGTGATAGGGGCCTGCATACTTCCAAGCAGTTTGGATAAGAGTTCCTCTCTGGAAGGAACGCTTGCGATATCTGCTATACCGGCTGCATCATATACAACTCCTTCTACAACACCGCCCTTGATTTCCAGCATTTTTGCTGTTTTTGCAAACTTTGCCAATATTCTCGCAGGTGCTGTTGCATCTGTCATAGATGCTGCCATTGCGCTGGGACCTTCAAGATACTGGGAAAGCCCTTCAAAATCCGTGCCCTGAAACGCGAAGTTCATCATAGTGTTTTTATAAACCTTATAAGTTACTCCGGCTTCACGTAACGCGCGGCGAAGCTGAGTATCCTGCTCTACAGTAAGTCCTCTGTGATCAACAAGCACAACTGACTGTGCATCTTTGATGCGTTCGGATATTTCCTGTACCACAGGTTGTTTCAATTCAACCTTTGCCATTCTATTACCTCCTTATAAAATAGTTTGGGAATCTCTTCCCTGCCGATGGAGTTTATTTAAGAAAGAATCCCGCTTTGCGGGATTCTCCGCCTGCGACGGGTCACGCAAGCGACATCTTCCTTGCCGCCGCAGTGCGATCCATAGCAGAGCTTTTTTGTTTTATAGGACGAATTTTCCTATAAAATAAGAAAGCCTCCCTGAAGACAGGAAGGCAAAAAGTCTTAACGTAAAACTCTTTCCTCGGTAGGCGTATCTGCTTACCCCTGCTTGTACAAGCTTTGGGACCTACTGTCTTCGGCATAGTTCATAACCTTTGTTACCATAGCACAAACCACTCATGGTGTCAACATTTTTATAT
>CAZJAS010000121.1:0-4203 GCA_964544135.1 uncultured Clostridium sp.
CGCATTAACATATATACATAGATATGTCTTTCATATTCTAATATAGTATAATGCCAAACTTATGTCAATTAACATAAGTTCGGTATTCAGTAGAGAAAATAATCAAATAAGCTTGTTCTATTTATTTATTTAACATATAATAAGCTGTATTATAAATACGAAATGGAGATGCATCAATGGATAATAAAATAAGTAATAAAATTAAGAATAGCATAAATAAAGTAGATTTATTTATAGAAAGTATTACAGGAAGATGGGAATTTATCACAGTTCTTTTGCTTTCTTTACTGATAGTATTCGGTGTTGTATGTGGTATGGGCACACTGACCAGCGGTTTTCATCTGGTAGATGATCATGAATTTTTGAAATGGCAGTACAATATGCAATATGAAGGCCAAAGTCTATGGCAGCTTATCAGCCTGTGGATTCCTAGGGATCTGGGATGGAGATATGAGCCTGCTTACTATACTACACGAATTCTGGGAGTTGGTATATTTGGTACAAATTTAATCAATTTTTCTGTATTAAAAGCATTAGAAATAGTAATAGCGCTTATGTTCCTATATTATTGCGGCAAATTGATGGGAGCGAAGAAAGTCTATTCTTTCTTATTTGCAACCATATCCTTAGTTGGATATCAGTCGGCGATTTGGTGGAAGTTAGGACCCCAAGAGGCACAATGTACGATGTTGTTTGCTATAGGATTTTTCTGTATGCTCAAGTGGTTGCATGGGAATCAGAAAAATTGGGGAATTGCCAGTATTGTTCTGTTTTTTATAATGTGTAATTATAAAGAATCTTTTATTTTATTACTTCCTTTTATTGTTTGCTTAGTGTTATACGATACTGCAAAGAATAGGATGAGCAGAGATGAAAAATATACTCCTATAGAATTTATCAAGGTGTTGCTTGTTAAAATGAAGGGAAGATATTGGTATGTACTAAGCTTGGTGATGATTTTTCTCATATTAGTAGCTATTATCTTATTCTATGTTGGCGTGAATAATTATAGTGGAGCGGGACTAAACTCTGCGGCGACCTTTAGTATTTATAAGGAAGCTTTTTTTAGAGCATTAAACAGCGATCTAAAATGGTATAAGCGTTTTGGTATCGTGCTTATCGCAATTCTCCTTACTTATTGGGATGATTTGAAAAAATTATGGATGGAGATACTACTGACTATCGCTTTTCTGCTTCCTCAGTTTGTAATCTTTGCTCAGACTGGAATATTAGAGCGGTACATGCTACCCAGCACTATTGGTTTTGCTTTTTTCTTTGTCCTGATCATTTCAAAGTGGAAGCCGCTTAAGAATGGACGTAGATTTATATATATGACAGCTATAGTACTTATGCTTTTGACTAATGCCAGAGCTATGTTAGTGGAGGCGGATTACTTCCGATATCGAGGAGAGAGTGTAACTGGGATGCTGGAGTCAGTCTATGAAATAGCGGATGAAGATACAAAAGTATTGTCCTGTTTTCGACCTAATGAAGAAGCGAATCTAACGTTGCACTACTGGATGTTGTTGAATAATATTGATGGAATTTATTACTGGACCGAGGGGGAGCGAATAATTAATAAAGTGCATGATATCCATATGTCCTATAGTGATCCTGCGGTATATGAGGCGCAGGATTTTGATGAGATGGATATTGTTGTTATGTATAATCAGCAGGACAGACATTTCAGTTTCAACCCATCTCTGGATTTAAGTGGTTTTACAGAAGTAAATAGTGGAACCATAACGATATGGGTACGAGATGATAGTGGTATTGAGCTTGCGCAGCCTAAGATAAAAGAATCGATTTTTAATTAGATTAGAAAAGCTTAATAATTAATAAATAGAATATGATTTGAAATATGCATATAATAATGGTAAAGTATTATAGTATATTATTTTTATGTTGATACAAGAGGTTCTCTTAAATGGGCGAAAAGCGAATAAGATTTTTAAATACACATGTGGACAACTTAACAATGGAAGAGGCTGTACAAGAAGCAAAGCGGCTGATTTTAGACGGAAAAAGGAGTTATGTTGTCACTCCTAATGTGGATCATATTGTAAAAATAGAACATGATAGTCTATTTCGTGAGATTTATGAGGGTGCTGATTTGATACTTACAGACGGCAAACCTCTTATTTGGATGTCCAGATGGATGGGCAACCCTATTAAAGAGAAGATTTCCGGCTCTGATTATTTTCCGGAAGTATGCAGGATGGCAGCGCAGGAAGGTTTTTCTATCTTTCTTCTGGGAGCAGCCGAGGGAGTGGCTAAGAAGGCCGCTATTAACTTGATGCGGAAGTATAAAAATCTGCAAATTGCGGGCGTATATTCTCCTAGCTATTCCTTTGAAAATAATGAAGAAGAACTTAGCTATATTATTCAAAAGATCAATAAAACAAAACCTGATATCCTTTGTATCGGTTTAGGAACGCCGAAGCAGGAAAAGTTCTATCATCGCTATAAAGACCAGCTAAATGTACCACTAACCTTGCATATTGGTGCAACCATTGATTTTGAAGCCGGAGTAGTAAAGAGGGCACCAAAATGGATCAGCTATATCGGAATGGAATGGTTCTACCGCTTGGTAAAGGAACCGAAGCGGCTTTACAGACGTTATTTGCTGGAAGATATAGAGATATTTACTATCTTTTTGAAATATAGAAACAGAAGTAAAATTCGCTCAGGGGAACCGAGATCCTGCAATATATTGGGGGTAAATATCGCAGTAACTAACATGCAATCTGTCATTGCATTTTTAACAAGTAATTTGGAAGCTCTCCGTGGGCAGTATGTATGTGTCTCCAATGTCCATACAACAATTATGGCATATAATGACAAGACTTATCAACAGATTCAGAACAATGCGGTCTTAGCTATACCCGATGGCAAGCCCCTATCCCTAATCAGTAAAATGAGAGGATATAAAGAGGCACAACGAGTGGCAGGACCAGATCTTATGCCAGAGATATTAAAGATTTCAGAGAAAGAAGGCTATCGCCATTACTTCTACGGCAGTACAGAAAAAACTTTAGAATCCTTGGAAAAGAATCTAAGAGAAAGGTATCCAGACTTAAATATAGTAGGAACGTATTCTCCTCCTTTCCGAAAGTTATCGGAGGATGAAGATGAGAAAATCACAGAAATGATAAATTCCACAAGGCCTGATTTTGTGTGGGTAGGACTAGGTGCTCCCAAACAGGAACGATGGATGTTTGAGCATAAAGATAGAGTGGATGCAGTGATGTTGGGAGTAGGGGCAGCTTTTGATTTTCATGCTGGGACGACTAAGAGAGCACCTAAGTGGGTACAGGAGTTCTACATGGAATGGCTGTATCGTTTGATTCAAGACCCGAAGCGTCTGTTAAAAAGGTATGCACGTTCCAATATTCAGTTTATTTGGCTGATTCTTACAGGGCATTAAGGTCCTTGTTTACAAAGGAGAATTATAGATGAAGAAGAAAGTTTTAATAACCGGAATTACCGGAATGGTAGGTCAACATTTTGCCAAGAGCTTTAGCAAGGATGGTTATGAGGTAAGGGGAATTGCCAGATTTTCGGCATCCAGCAGAAATGAGGCGATTCAGGACAAGTCAGTTATTCGCTGTGATATTTTGGAACGAGATGCGCTTATGCGTCATATCAAACAGATAGAACCGGATATTATTATCCATATGGCAGCTCAGGCATTTAATGGTGCGTCCTGGGATTATGAATACACCACACATATGACCAATTACCAGGGTACCTTGAACGTTCTTTATTGTGCAAGAGAACTGATGGCGGTTAAAGATGTGAAGGTGCTTTTAGCATGTTCCAGTGCAGAGTACGGCAATATTACCCCTGAGGATTGTCCTTTGGTGGAAGAGCGGCTGCTTAAGCCGCATACTCCCTATGGTGTTTCCAAAGCAGGAGTAGAAATGTTGGGATATCAATATTTTACCAATTATGGGCTTAAAGTTTATCTTCCCAGAATGTTTATTCATGTGGGAACAGGACATCCCCCAGCTACAGCAATTCAGAACTTTGCAAGACAACTGGCTTTAATCAAAGCAGGTAAGATTCCTCCGGAGATTCATGTTGGGAATCTTGGAAGTGCCAGAGATTTTATAGATGTCCGTGACGGAGTGGCGGCAATGCGCCTATTATTAGAAAAGGGTAAGCCGGGAGAACCAATTAATATATGTACAGGCAAGGCCT
>CAZJAS010000122.1:0-4129 GCA_964544135.1 uncultured Clostridium sp.
GAGCCCCTAAGTGTAAAAGCATGTTCAGCAAAGGCTTCCCTGCTTTTAGGACCCCTTACGGTCTCATTTCCATAGAAAAAGATGGCTTTCCAAAGTAATATGAGAGTAGAGCCCACATGAAAAAAGCAAATACCTAGAGTTTCATATTCAAAAGTCTACTTCAGAATATATCAAAAAAACATACGATATGCAATGAAAGCTTTGCACATCATATGTTTTTTGTTTCTAAAGATATAAAGATTATACAGCAAATTGTGCCATATATAAGTCGTAATAAGCTCCCTTTTTTGCAATCAACTCGGAAGCGCTGCCCTGTTCTAAGATGCCGCCTTGATCTATGACAAAGATACGGTCGGCTTTCTGAATGGTTGATAGCCTGTGGGCGATGACAAAAGAAGTACGTCCCGCAAGCAGAGAGTCGATACCTTTTTGTACAAGAAGCTCTGTTTGGGTGTCGATACTCGAGGTTGCTTCATCCAGGATTAGAATGCGGGGCATGGATACAAAGGTACGGGCAAACGCAAGTAGTTGTTTCTGTCCGATCGAGAGACCGCCTCCCCGCTCGGAGAGGATGGTATCATATCCCTTTTCTAATTTCATGATAAAACCATGAGCGCCCACAGCTTTTGCGGCAGTGATGATTTCTTCCTCGGTTGCGTCAAGCTTACCATATGCGATATTTTCCCGTACCGTACCGGAAAACAGGAAATTGTCCTGTGTCATAATCCCCATTTTACCGCGAAGGCTTTCCAGTGTAATATCTCTCACATCATTGCCGTCTATTAACACCTGACCGTCCGTTACATCATAGAAGCGGCAGATTAAATTAACTATAGTTGTCTTGCCGGCACCGGTAGGCCCTACCAATGCAATGGTCTCACCCGGTGTAATGTGGAAGTTCACATGCTCTAATACCTTGATATCGGGAGCATCCGAATAGGCGAAGGTAACATCCTTAAAAATAACCTCACCGGTAATATCGGCCAGCTCTTTGGCATTTTCTGCATCTGTTATGGCAGAGGGGGTGTCTAATACTTCAAAAATTCTTTCTGCTGCTGCAATATTAGTAATGATTTGATTATAAAAATTACTTAAATTTGCGATAGGATTCCAAAACATATTGATATAATAGCCAAATGAAATCAGGATACCGGCAGAGAGGTTATCAATGCCAAGAATTACGATTCCGGTATAGTATAAAGCGATGGTTCCTACACCCCAGCAGATATCAATAATAGGTCCAAAACCGTCGTTTAGGCGAACCGCTCTTTTAAAAGCGGTAAATAGCTCTTTCACTAAAACATCCATGGTCTGCTTTGTTTCTTCCTCTGCTGTAAAGCTTTGGATGATACGGATACCGGAAATATCCTCGTGGAGGAATGCATTTAGATTGGAAGATTTCTTCCTGAAAAGCCGCCAGCGTTTATGAGAAAAAATCTGGATGCATGCCATACCCACAATCAAGACCGGGAGTGTGGAAAGGCTTGCAAGTGCCAACGGAGGACTTTTCACTACCATGATGGCTACAACGGCACAGATGGTAATAAAATCGGGAATCAAAGTGGTAACACTGTTTCCCAACACATCTTTTAAGGAGTTGATATCACCTATAATACGTGAGAGAATCTTTCCTGTTGGGCGGCTGTCAAAAAAGTGAAAGTCCAGCCCCTGAATATGGGTATATAGCTCCTGTCGTATTGTTAGGAGCACATTGTTACAGACCTTTGCCATAATATACATACGCAGCTTGATTAGGGCAATCATGGTAATGTTTAAAACCACTGCAATCAGGATGATAATAATCAAGCCTCGTAAATTGCCGGGTGTGATATAGTCATCTATGGCGGCTTCTATAATTAAAGGGTTGATGATGGATACACCCACACAGTAGGCCATGATGAGAAGGACAATGATAATTTCTTTTTTGTATACAAGCATATAGGAGAAGAGCCTGAGAAGAGTTTGCATCTTTCCGGTTTCTACTGAATGCTCATCATCTTTAAATGAGTTAATGGTCATATACTACGCCTCCTTTTCCATAAGAAAATCACCGTATTGTGACATATAAGTTTCATAATAAAGGCCTTCTTTTTTAAGCAGCTCATCATGATTACCCCGCTCTGCAATTCTGCCATCCTCTAAGAACAGGATTTCATCGGCACCGCGGACCGCACTGATACGGTGAGCAATTATAATTTTGGTAGTGTTTTCTAAGTTTTTAAGTGTCTGCCAGATTTCGTGCTCCGTTTCCATATCCAATGCGGAAGTGGAATCATCCATAATCAATATGGGATTCATTTTAGCAATGGCTCTGGCAATACTGATACGTTGTTTTTGCCCGCCGGAAAGTCCCACACCTCTTTCACCGATCACGGTATCATAGCCATATTTCATATGATTAATAAAACCATCGGCCTGAGCGGCATGTGCGGATTCATGCACAATGTTTTCTGTGATAAATTCCCGCTTTCCTAATCGTACATTTTCAGCAATAGTATCCGAGAAGAGAAAAACGTTCTGCATAACAGATGAAATATTTCCCCGAAGCTGCTTTAATGAAAGCTTCTTTATATCCACATCATCTAATTTAATTACACCCTCAGAGCTATCGTACATCCTTTGCAGCAGATGGATAATGGAGCTTTTCCCTGAGCCGGTAGCGCCCATGATTCCAAGTGTATGACCTGCTTCTATTTCGAATGTAAGATCGGTCAGTACTTCTTTATCATTTCGCTTAAAGCTCACATTCTCAAAGGATACCTTTCCCGCAACAGCAGGCAGGATAATGGGATTCTCCGGTTCAGTAATAGCAGGCTTTTCGGCATAGATTTTTTTAAGCTTCTTATTGGAGGCAATTGCAGAAGAGAAGCTGTTGGTAAGCCACCCGAGCATTTCCATGGGCCATACAATATTCGTTGAATACTGTATAAAAGCGCCCAAATCGCCGAGTGTAAAGCTGCCGCTGGTATTGCCGCCTTTCATATAAAGATAACCGCCCGCTAAAAGCCCAATCAAAGGAAGCAGCTTGCTAACCAATGAAAACAGGGGATGATATTTGATAAAAATACTGGACTGTTCCATGTTTAAGTCATAATAGCGTTTATTATGGGATAAAAATTTCTTGATCTCAAATTTTTCCCGTGCAAAAGCCTTCACGGTACGAACACCGGATAAATTTTCTTCTGCCACGGTATTCAGCTTGGCATTCTCCTCACTGATTGCTTCATAAACCTTATCAAGCTTTCGTTCTAAATAGATAGCAAGAACAGCACAGATGGCCATACATATTGTGGGAATCAAAGCCAGCTTCCAATTCAGCCTATACATACAAAAGAGTATTAAGGAAGTATGTATGACTACTTCTATGATGAGCATGCCTACAAAGGATACACCGTCCCAGATACGGTCAACATCATCCTTAACACGCGACATTAATTCACCGGTTCCTGTTCGATCAAAAAATTCAGCGGATAATCCCTGTATATGGTTGAAAATATCCTTTCTCATGTTAGCGGCAATTTTAGCACCTGTTACATCAAAAAAGTATTCCTTTACATATCCGAAGATAAAACGGCCGATACCGATGGCAAGAATGCCAAGCAATATTCCTTTTAATGCATCAATATTACCGTTGCCGATTACATCATCAATAATTTTCTTTGTCAGCTGGGGAGAGAGCATATCCAAGGCAACACTGACAATTAAGCCGAAGATAGCAAACAGATATGCAGGTAAATGCTCTTTAATATGGGTTGATAACTTTTTCATAAGGTAATAATTCCTCCTATTTCATAATGCATTACAGAAAAAAAGCCTGCGGCAGAAACCGCAGGCAAAAAGTATCCTATGATTAAAGGTAAAAACCTGAAATCTGTCTCAATGATACTAATCTATGTCCTTTTGAGGTAACTGAAAATGCATAAAAATTATATGATTGTTTTTTTGATATATTGTTCCTGATTTAAAATTAAAATTAACATTTTGATTATTCATGCTTATTACCTCCTTTTCTTTTATTCTAAAAACACATTAGTTGTTCTCTACACTACTCTATATTTTATTAATTGTCAATCCTAATAATTAATAAATAAATTTATCTATTAAGTATATTTTTTATCTATGTTAATCA
>CAZJAS010000123.1:0-4127 GCA_964544135.1 uncultured Clostridium sp.
TTTAATGTATTAATTTGAAAATATTAAAAAAATGTTCTACTATCTACGTATTCCAAATTGATTTTATCAGCATCAAGATTAAGGTAGTCTGATACAAAAACCTTCATCTTATTCTGTTCATCTACATTCATAATTTCTTCTTTACTTACAACCAAAATATTAGCAGATGTAACCGCATTATCAATATACTGCAAGAATACCGATGCTTCAACAATATTATCTTTATCATAATCCAGTAGTATTTGTTCTAATTTATTTTCTTTCACATGTCTTTGTGTCTGTGTAAGACTTGCGTCTGTAATTTGATATTCCTGCGGTGAAGTTGCCAAAAAACTAATTACAATCACGGCAAAAGCCAAAAAAGAAAAAAACATCGCCACAAATATGTGTTTTTTATAATTTATTATGGATTTCACTCTCTGCTTTACCCCCACTTCTCCAAATGCTAATGGATAAACTATTGCAAATTTTTCTTGAAACTGCATGACAATAAAGACCCAGAATGACTACATAAAATAGTCTTATGTAAAGGCTACCATTTGTAATCCGTTATGTCAAAATTTAAATTTAAATGTGTCTGGATATATAAGATAATCTCTTTTCAATCTCCTGCTTCCTTTCCATAGTTTTTATTAAGCTGTTTAAAGGACTGTATCATGAGTACGATACTAACTCTATGAGAGATGCAGAGAACATCGGTAAAGAAAGAATCAAAACAATGCGATAGAGGCAGGAGAACGGCTATTGCCGTTCTCCTGCCTCTATCCTTGCTGCCAAGTCTTCCAAATACATCCAGCGGTCTAATGCTTCCTCTAACTCCATTTCTGATTTCTCTTTTTCTTGTGCCAGCTCCTGAAGTTTTATAAAATCACTGGAATAACGGGGGATTTCCGCATTCAGACTGCTTATCCTATCTTCCAATTCCTTAATATCCTCTTCTATGGTTTCATATTCTTTCTGCTCCTGATAAGAAAAGCGTAGCTTACGAAGAGCCTGCTTTCCATAGTTTTTAGAAGCATTATCACCGCTTTTCTCTTTTATCACTCCTCTGCCCGAATTACCGCTTTGGAAATTTGCTTCTGTCTCCATGTCCTTTCGCAATATATAATCGGTATAGCCGCCTTCATATTGTTTTATAGTTCCCTCATCCTCAAAAGCAAAAATCCGGCGCATGGTTCTGTCTAAAAAATAACTGTCATGGGATACCGCAATCACAATTCCCTGAAAGGTATCTAAATAATTTTCTAATATAGTCAGCGTCGCAATATCCAAATCATTTGTGGGCTCATCTAAAATAAGAACATTGGGTGCTCCCATCAATACCCTGCACAGATTTAATCGGCGCTTCTCCCCACCTGACAGCTTTCCGACTAGACCGTACTGATCTTCACCGGAAAATAAAAAACGTTCCAGCATACGGGATGCGGTTATCTTTCCATCAGGAGTATCCACGACTTCAGCGATATTCCGAATGTAGTCAATCACTCTTTCTTTATCCGGCATTTCACATTCTTGGGCATAGTAACCGATTCGGACAGTCTGTCCGATTTCAACATTGCCGCGATCCGCTTCACACTCTCCGCTTATTATTTTCATCAGGGTAGTTTTACCGCTGCCGTTTTTTCCCACAAACCCTACTCTGTCATTCTTTAAAAAGGTATAAGAAAAATCTTTTATTAAAGTATTCTCTCCGAATGCTTTTGAAATATGGGACAATTCAATGGTAGTACGCCCCAACCTGGAATAAACGGAATCCAATTCCACATTCTGCTCTATGGCGGGACCTGACCGGTTTTTTAATTCCTCATAGCTGGCCAGTCTGGCCTTTTGCTTGGTGGAACGTGCCCTGGCACCTCGCTGCACCCATTCTAATTCCGTACGCAGGATTGAGATTCTCTTCCTTTCGGAGGCCTGTTCCATTTCCTCTCGTTGCGCTTTCAGCTCCAGATACCCAGAATAATTGGTTTCATAACGATATATACTGCCATTATCTATCTCTACAATACAATTAGCCACATGATCCAAGAAATAACGGTCGTGGGTAACCATAATTACAGCACCCTTACGTTTATTTAAAACTTCCTCCAACCAGTCAGCCATTTCTCCGTCTAAATGGTTAGTCGGCTCATCTAAAATAAGTAGATCAGCCGGAGATAACAAAACCTTTATCAATGCCAGTCTCTTTTTCTGACCTCCCGATAAATGCCCGCATTGTTCAGTAAAATCTGTGATACCAAGCTTAGTCATCATACTTTTGGCTTCACTTTCCCTGCTCCACCTGTCCTGATCCATATCATTTTTAGATATAGATATTTCCCTATTATCTTCCCATGACAACACCGCCTCTAATACCGTATCCCGGTCCGAAAATTGGGGATGTTGGGGCAGAAAGCTGATAACCAAATGGGAGGCGCGGGTTATCGTTCCCACATCAGGTTCTTCCATACCTGCTATCATCTTTAAAAGTGTAGATTTACCTGTTCCGTTAATGCCGATAATTCCTGCTTTCTCTCCTTCCTGCAAGGAAAAAGAAGTGTTATGGAACAGTTTTCTCTCACCATACGCTTTGGTGATATTATCCACCGTTAATATATTCATTAAACCGATTACCTTTCCTTTAATCCAATGCCGCATAGGCTGTCATACGCAGTTTCCGGATTTCAGCCGTAGTTCCCGCATCGCATTTTTGTATAAAATAAAGCAATGCCATATCCTCGGTGGGATCCATCGTAATATAATTTCCTGTCCAGCCGTCCCAGCCAAACTCGCCTACACTGGCATTGGTTCCTGCTTCACCTGGATTTTGCAGTACCCGTGTAAGGCACCCATAGCCATGCCCCCATAAACTATCCCAATTAAAATCTACCTTTTGTGCCTGACTTAAATGATTGGTAGTCATAAGCTCTACGGTTTTTCTTCCCAATAGCCTCACATGATCCAAAGTACCACCCTGCAGCAATACTCTGGCAAAACGGCTATAATCATCAATTGTAGATACCAAGCCTGCACCGCCGGATTCAAAAACTACAGGTTCTCCATATCCTTCCAACCCCAGATGGTTGGCAAGGAAAGGCTCCAGCCTCCCCGTTTCCTCACTCCACATATAGTTTTGCGCAAAACGATGTTTCTTTTCTTCGGGCACAATAAAACCGGTATCCTTCATACCCAATGGTTCAAATATCTCTTTTTGTAAAAACTCTCCAAACCTTAACCCGGATGCCACCTCCACAATCCCTCCCAATATATCGGCAGAAAGACCGTATCTCCACTTCTCTCCCGGATGAAAGCAAAGCGGAACAGAAGCAATCTTACGGCAGTAACCCAAGGTATCCGTAGGGCTGCCTGCTTCTAAATCTTTTTTAATTTCCTGAAACAGCGTATCCATTCTTCTTCCCGGCTCACAACCCATATCCGGATAAGTAAGTCCCGATGTCATAGTAAGGAGATTCCATATATTAATCTCCTTATCTGCCTCAGTCAGAATTCCATCTTCTCCCAGCACCTTCATATGGGAAAACTCCGGTATATACATGGATACCTTATCCCAAATATCCAGCTTTCCTCTTTCTGCCAGCATCAAAACCGCCACTGCAGTAATCGGCTTGGTCATAGAAAATAATCTAAAAATGGTATCCCTTGTCATAGGTATTTTTTCTTCCCGATCGGCATAACCCTGGCAGGAGCTATATACCTCTTTACCATGTAAAAGCATGAGAACATTGGCTCCCACTATATTACCTTTTTCAATCCCCTCTTTTACTATATTGTCCATTACCTTCTGATACCAAAGCATACTCATTCTCCTTTAACAAAATTTTTAAGTAATTGCGAATCTCATTACCAACGGCTCTGCTCACTATAATACTTTTTCAGCCGGTTTTTCTAACCATTCCAATGAGCCCTTCTCATTTCCATAGAAAAAGATGGCATTCCAAAGTAATATGAAGAGAAGAACCCCTAGAAATGAGTTTGCAATTACCTATTTCTAATAATTAAATATATATTTAAAATTATTTAAAACCATATTTCCTAACATTATACTTATTTCCAGGAATGGATACAAGGGTTTACATGCTTGAGTTTCCGTACTTTTATCCACAGACCCCTTGTTTCACTGGTAATGTAAT
>CAZJAS010000124.1:0-3961 GCA_964544135.1 uncultured Clostridium sp.
AAAGGAGACCAACTATGAAAAGTCAATACTAAAAGAAAAATTTTCTTAAATATATTTTGACTAAAAAAGTGTATAGCAAACAAAGCATCATAAAGGTGCTTTCTGAAAATTAAATATAGTTGATAGGTAAGACTAAGCTAAATTAAATTCAATGTTAGAGCTCATCATCTTATGTATAACACGGACTAATTTATGGGCTACATGGCCAAGAGCATTGTAGTGGCGACGTCCCTGAGAGATTTTTAAATCATAATAATCCTTGAAGGTTTTGTTAACCAAGGTGGTTTGCCAGGCTGCATTTATTAAAGCATAACGAAGAAGTTTGGAGCCTCGTTTGGACATTCGTGTTCTGGAGGCATTGAAATTTCCTGATTGATATACCGAAGGATCTAGCCCGGCATAGGCGAGCAATTGACATGGTTTATCAAATCTTGAAATATCGCCAATTTCACCAATAATCATGGCACCATTGATTGCTCCAATACCAGGGATGGTCTTAATAACAGAATCCATCTTATCCATGATTTGATGAATGGATTTATCTACTTCTTTAAGCTGTTCTGTGTACATTTCAATCTGTTTTATCGATTGCAAAATCTGCAAAGATAGGGTATCATTTTTAATACCGACAGATTGCGATGCAAGCTCTTTTAAATGTACAGCTTTAGACTGTTTAAAGTGTCCGTGAGAGGACTTTGATAAAAGGTTAGTTAACCTTTGTCCTAGCCTTCATGAGTTTTTGACGGAAGCGACATAGGTTTTTTAATTGCATTGAATTGTAATCGCGTTCCGAATACAAACGATAGTGGTTTAATGTTAATGCTTTGATAATGAGATAGGTATCCACCGAGTCTGTCTTGGTTTTGCGGATATTAGTTTTCCTAAGGGAGGAAGTCTGAATAGGATTGATAATACAAACCTGAAACTCCCTAGTAAAAAGAAAACTGGTAAGGTTTTCTGCATAATGGGCAGTAGATTCCATACCAATGAAAAGCTCTTCTTTAGAATAGGAATCTAAATTTTTCAATAGAATTTGAAATCCGTTATGATCATTTGAAAAGGCAAATGGTTTAACAAGGATTTCGCCATCCGAATTCATGATGGCTGCATAGTGTTTTTGCTTGGCAATATCAATGCCAACGTAAATCATAAGATCAACTCCTTAGTAAATAATCACTGTGTTTGTCCACCTAGTTTTATCATCATAGACTTGCGTGACATAAAAGTTCTAACGACTAAATCGTATTGACTTATCCAACTATAAATGATTCAGATAAAACTGTGACAATACACTCCATCAAATAGTCTAAGCTATAGGTAATTATTAAAAGTCCACAGTGTTACTAATTATTATATCAAAGTTAAAAGAAAGGAGAGTATTGATGTATTTGTTACTAAATACATCATACAAGGGTAATTATGAATATATTGTTTTTCGGAACTAAAAGCTACGATAAGGAGTTTTATGAGAAATTAATGGGAAGCGGTGCTTATCATGATTTGGAAGTTACCTTTATTGAACCCAATCTGACCCCTGAAACAGCCAGACTTGCGGATGGCTATTTGGCGGTCTGTGCATTTGTGAATATGGATCTTTCAAAAAATACAATATATACTTTGCAAAAATGCGGTGTAAAGCTCTTATTATTGCGTTGCGCAGGTTTCAATAATGTAGATTTAGAGGCGGCAAAGGAATGCGGTATCATTGTGATGAGAGTACCGGGATATTCACCAGAAGCGGTAGCGGAGCATGCCATGGCGTTGGTACTCACAGCGGACAGGCATATGCACAAGGCATATATTAAATGCCGTGAAAACAATTTTAACTTATCCGGACTGATGGGTGTTAATTTATACGGCAGAACCGCAGGCATCGTAGGAACCGGTAAAATCGGTACTGCAATGGCTAAAATCTGCCGGGGATTCGGTATGCGTATCATCGGCTATGATATGTACCCCAATAAAGACCTTGATTTCATAGAATATGTCAGCTTTGAACAGCTTCTTGCCCAAGCGGATTTGATATCCCTGCATTGCCCTCTGACAGAAGACAATTATCACATGATTAACAAAGATACGATTAAGCAAATGAAGGACGGCGTAATGCTGGTAAATACATCAAGAGGCGCATTGATCAACACGGAGGATCTGATTCAGGGTATCAGGGATGAGAAATTCTTTGCAGTGGGATTGGATGTTTATGAAGAAGAAACAGGTATTGTATATGAGGATATGTCTGATCAGATACTGGAGCATTCTACGATGGCAAGGCTGCTTTCTTTTCCTAATGTAATGGTTACCTCCCACCAGGGATTTTTTACCCGCGAGGCATTGCAGGCTATCAGCCAAACAACTATGGACAATGCACTGGCATTTGTAGAGGGCAGGAAGAGCGGTAATGAGCTATAGAAGTTAAGTAAGGGTTTTTCTTTGTTTAGCCCGTATTGGCTTTAAAAGCATAGATTTGAGTGAATTTTTGTGTATTTTATGACGAAAATACTGTTGACAATCTTTCCCTGATACGATACAATATCATTCGTCGGTGCAGTTTGTACCACATGTGTTCGTAGCTCAGCAGGATAGAGCAACGGCCTTCTAAGCCGTGGGTCGGGGGTTCGAATCCCTTCGAGCACGTTTTGGGTATCTAAACCCATATGGTGGGTATAGCGTAGTTGGTTAGCGCGCCAGATTGTGGCTCTGGAGGCCGAGGGTTCGAATCCCTTTATCCACCCTCATTGTTTGTTGAATGCAGTGAGAATTAGAGATTGGCGTCATATAGTGGGCTATCGCCAAGCGGTAAGGCACAGGACTTTGACTCCTGCATTCGCTGGTTCGAATCCAGCTAGCCCAGTTTAGTATGGAGCACTAGCTCAGTCGGTAGAGCACCTGACTTTTAATCAGGTTGTCGGGGGTTCGAATCCCCCGTGCTTCATTATTTGAAGCAGATCCAAAATTTCTCTTATATTAAGGAAAGGTTGGATTTTTTGTATTAAAGAAGTATATGCCAGGGGTTGTGTGCAGGGACGTTATTCATCATGGGGGGACAATTAAATGGAGACAGAACAGAAAGTCATTGGCAAAGGCAGGGGATTGGATGCCTTTACCCTGAAAATCATTGCGATTATCGGCATGACAATGGACCATACAGGTTTGGTTTTCAGAGATTTTTTGCCTTTGTGGGCAAAATGTATTCTAATTGCTTTTGGCGGTCTCACCTTTCCGATTATGGCATATTTAATCGGTGAGGGTTATCGACATACCAAAAATATTAAAAAATATATGCTTAGGCTTTTAATTTTTGCACTGATTGCACAAGTTCCCTATTACATGTTTCTAATGAAACAGTTAAATATTTTATTTACACTGCTGCTTGGGCTTTTAGCAATATATATAATAGAGAGAAGTAAGAGCCGTGCAATTTCGGTATTGGTAGTCATTGGTTTTATTATTGTGAGTGTATCTTGTGATTGGGGTCTTATGGGTGTACCCATGATTCTAATTTATTATTACAAAAAAAACCGGTTGGCGAGAGTGACATTGCCTCTGCTCCTTCCTTTTGCTTTTTTTGCTCTTAACATAGTAATGCAATTTGCTCAGGGCTGGCCTTTTCTTGAAATATTGCCCGATCTTTTGTTTATAGTAGTAGGCTGTTCTCTTACAATTCCTTTGCTTATCAGTTATAATGGGCAAAGAGGTAAACCCATGCGCTACTTCTTTTACATCTACTATCCCTTGCATATCATTGTTTTGGGGTTAATACGTTTATTTCCGGTCCTTTGGTTAGTAGCTATAATAGCAGAGGGGTAAACCCCATGGGCTACTTTTATTACGCTTACTATCCCTTGCAAAAGATTGCTTTGGGGTTGATATGTGATTCAAATAAGGTCGTAAGACCTTATTTTTTTGCAGTTGGTCCAATCATTTCAGGGGCCTCTACTCTCCATAGTACTTTGTCAGCCGG
>CAZJAS010000125.1:0-3936 GCA_964544135.1 uncultured Clostridium sp.
TACTCAAAATGGATGATTCTATGATTAAAAAATGGAACAGAGAATTGTTCAGAGCGGTTGACAAATCGGGAAAATAATGATATGTTTTAACGAGAATAGGAATCATTACTAATAATAATCAATCATAATTTTGGGAATAAAAAGGAGGACTTACGATGAAAGAGTTAAAGGGAAGTAAAACAGAAGCCAATCTGCTTGCGGCATTTGCCGGAGAGTCTCAGGCAAGAAATAAATACACTTATTATGCAAGTAAGGCAAAGAAAGACGGTTATGTTCAAATAGCTTCTATTTTCGAGGAAACAGCAGAGAATGAAAAAGAGCATGCAAAGATTTGGTTTAAGCTGTTGAACGGCGGTGCGGTAGGTGAGACCATAGATAATCTCAAAGATGCTGCAGCCGGTGAAAATTATGAATGGACAGAAATGTATGCTGATTTTGAAAGAGAAGCAAGAGAAGAAGGATTTGATGAAATTGCCGATCTTTTTAAAGGGGTTGCGGCAATAGAAAAGGAGCATGAGGACAGATATAAAAAGCTTCTTGCCAATATTGAAGACGGTATTGTATTTTCAAGAGACGGAGATATGTTATGGCAGTGTGTTAATTGCGGACATATCCATGTTGGTAAAAAGGCTCCTGAAGTATGTCCTGTTTGTGTTCATCCACAAAGTTATTTCCAGATTAAAGCAGAGAATTATTAATTGGTTAAAATAAAAATAATAAAAGATTGCATGATATAGAAGAATCTGTCCGCCGGGCAGATTTTTCTGTATCTTAGTATACTTATTATTAGGTTTACTTAGCAAAGCTGATAAATTATTCAATAAACCTTCCGGATATGGTATTGTTCCGATATTATGAATGGAGGGGGAGAAATAAATCGGCAGAAGAGGTGAGAAAATGCAGAAAATGCCGGAAGAGGGTAGCAGAGAGATAAAACTTATAAAAGCGATCAAGGTTTATGAGAAGGCGAAAGAGCAATATCATGCCAATGAATTAAGAGAGGCGGCAGAAAATCTAAAAGGTATTGTAGTTACATTCAATGAACTGGAGGATTATAGTATGCTTTCTAAGACCTATAATCTCATGGGTATGGTTTATGCCACAACGGGTGGCGTTGCCATGGAAGTGGACTGTTATCTCAAAGGATTAGAATGTGCCAGAGAACATGGTATTTTATATATAGAGCTTTTAAGTTTAAAAAATTTGGGCTCCTATTATTTAAAGGTGGATGATTATAAACATGCCTTAGATTTTTTCAAGGAAAGCTATGCGGGAATTTATCATCCGAAACTGGAAGGCGACAATCGTACAGAAGAGCTTAAGCTGCTATTGTTAGAGAACATGGCCATTTCTTATATAAAGTTAAATCAATTAAAAAAGGCAGAGCATTATCTGCAGCTTGCAAGAGAATGCACGATGAGGAATGAAGGCAGCGAAACATTAGATGTTATTTTGATTGAGAGTATCTTAAATTGGAAGTGCGGAGAAGAAGAAAAGGTATGGGGCAGGTTAAAAGACCTGGAGACCAGAATCAAACAGCTGACTGATGCCGTAGCTTTTATGTTTCGTATCAAGGAATATATCGAGCTCTTAAAAGAAATGAAAGCTATGGATTACTGGGATGATATTTTAAAGTATGCTTATCATAAAATGGATAAATATCATAGTATGCGGGTAACCATAATCGAGTATTACCTGGATTATGCAAAAACCATGGGATTGACGGAAGAATATAATCATCTATGTCAGCTTTATGTGGAGGCATCCTTAGATATGAAAAAAAATAACAAAAAGGAAAAGAAACAGATTGCTGATATTAAAATAGAGCTTTGTGAGAAGGAAAAAGAGCGTGCCCGTGCGCAAAGGGAAAAATTACTTATGCAGGAGCGTGCGGAAAAGGATGAACTGACCGGGCTCGGCAGCAGATACAGCCTTGGCAAATATGGCAGGGATCTATTGGAAAAGGCAAAGGAGGAGCGTGCCCCTTTGACAATAGGGATTGTGGATGTTGACTATTTTAAACAGTACAACGATACATACGGACATTTGGAAGGTGATAAATGTCTGGTTAAAATTTCTGATATGCTCAAGAAGGTTATGGAAAAGGCCATTGAACGGGGCGCCTGCGGCAGGGCGTTCAGATACGGTGGAGATGAGATTATCATATTATTGACCGGAATTACCCAGGATGAGCTTAAGAAGCTGGCCGAGGGGCTTTTAGATGGTATGAAACGCCTTGGCATCAAGAATGATAATTCCTCGGTGGCAGACATGGTAACTTTATCACAGGGTTATTATAGCCAGATTCCCAATGATGATGATACATTGGAAGACTTATTCAAAAAAGCAGACAGTCAACTATACAAGGTAAAAGAGACTACGAAAAACAACTATTATATGATGATAGGTTCTTGACAGGAGCGGGCTTTGCGGCTATACTGTTTTTAATATAAAACCGATGATTGAGAGTAGTAAGCCTGAGGGAAACTCACAGAGACCTGCGATTGGTGGAAAGCAGGAGGGGAAGCGGGCCGAATGGACTCATGAGGGCAATCCGAAGTAATAGTAGGCATTGACGGTATCCGGCCGTTATCCGGAGAGCATATGATGGTATGCATTACATGGTGGCAAAATAAGGTGACTCTTATCCTGTATGGATAAGAGTTTTTTAGGTAAGGAAGATGTCGCTTACGCGGCCCGCCACAGGCGGAGAATCTGGCTAAGTGAGATTCTTTCTTAGGTTTGATTAGGCAAGAATGAAAGGTGAAGGAGAATTGCAGATATGAGTAAGATTATATTAACGGGAGACCGCCCTACGGGTAAATTACATGTGGGACATTATGTAGGCTCTTTGAGGGGGCGTGTAAAAATGCAGAATTCAGGAGAATATGATAAGATTTTTATTATGATTGCGGATGCGCAGGCATTGACCGACAATGCAGAAAATCCTGAAAAAATTCGTCAGAATATCATAGAGGTTGTACTGGATTATTTGTCCTGCGGATTGGATCCGGCGAAAGCAACTCTTTTTATACAGTCTCAGATTCAGGAGCTGACAGAGCTTACCTTTTATTATATGAATCTGGTTACGTTAGCAAGATTGCAGCGTAATCCGACCGTAAAGGCAGAGATTGGGCTGAGAAATTTTGAAAACAGTATCCCGGTTGGTTTTTTAACCTATCCCATCAGCCAGGCAGCGGATATTACGGCATTTAAGGCAACCACCGTACCGGTGGGTGAAGACCAGCTTCCCATGATTGAACAATGCAGGGAAATCGTTAGAAAGTTTAATTCGGTTTATGGCGAAACATTGGTGGAGCCTGAGGCATTGATTCCTAAAAATCAGGTTTGCTGCAGATTACCAGGCACCGACGGCAAGGCTAAAATGAGCAAATCCCTGGGAAATTGTATTTATCTGTCCGATTCGGCAGATGATGTGCGTACCAAAATAAAGGGTATGTTTACGGATCCCAATCATTTAAAAGTAAGTGATCCCGGTTCTCTGGTAGGAAATACGGTATTTACTTACTTGGATGCTTTTAGCAAACCGGAACATTTTGAAAGATATTTATCCGAATATGCCAATTTGGAGGAGCTGAAGGGTCATTACGAAAGAGGCGGGCTGGGTGATGTGAAGGTAAAGAAGTTCTTAAATGCAATTATGCAGGAGGAGCTGGAGCCCATACGTGTTCGTAGAAAAGAATGGGAGAAGCAGATTCCTGATATTTTCGAGATTTTGAAAAAAGGAAGCGATAACGCAAGGGAAGTGGCTGCACAAACAGTATCCGATGTAAAAGCGGCTATGAAAATAAACTATTTTGACGATATGGAACTGATAGCGGAACAGGCTCAAAAATACGCAGAAAACCCACAGAATGATTGAAATTAGTTGTTTACAAATCTACCACTATGTGGTAAGGTTAGTAGGTATGATTT
>CAZJAS010000126.1:0-3884 GCA_964544135.1 uncultured Clostridium sp.
TTTTGGGTGGGTACAATATATCCTTTACTTTTTATATAATTATATTTCCTTCTAAATAAAGAGTTGCATAACCGGAGATTTTAACATAATCTTCGAAATTTTCACAGTATAGTTTCCCGCCTCTTTTAGATAACTGATGAGCAATTAACTTCTCTTTTCCTAATCTCTCTGCCCAAAAAGGAATTAGTGTAGAATGAGATGAGCCGGTTACCGGGTCTTCAGGTATTCCTGCATTGGGTGCAAAAAATCTTGATACAAAATCCGCATCCCTACCCTTGGCTGTTACAACCACTGAAAAACAATCCGGTATTGTTTTCATCAGTTCATAATTCGGTATTAAATCTCTTACCTGCTCCTCTGTTTCAACCAATAGGAGTAAATCTCTTGAAAGGTGTGCTTCTAATACCTTATTGCCAATGGCTTGCTCCATCAGCAATGTACTTTCAATCGGTTTTGGTTTCCTTGATGGAAACATCATTTCATATAAATCATTGATACGAATCACAGTCAATAAACCGCTTATCGTATGAAATCTAATTTCATTTATACTTTTATCTACAAAATTAAATAAAACATATGCGGTTGCCAAGGTTGCATGTCCGCATAAATCAATTTCAACTTCAGGCGTAAACCACCTTAATTCATAATCGTTATTATTTTTATGAACAACAAAAGCTGTTTCTGCCAAATTATTTTCCGCTGCAATATTCTGCATGATAGAATCATCAATCCATTGATCCAATAAACATACACCTGCGGGATTTCCCTCAAATAGATTTTCGGTAAATGCATCAACAATAAAATATCTCATAATACTCCTCCCCATGATTATGTAATTCTTTTACGATACACTCTTCAAGCAAATATATGATTGTATGAATGACTATTAATACATCACCGATAGACATTACTGATTAAATGATTGGTTACTCACTCCCGATAATCTTTTCTTATAAAAGGGTCGCTGATACCCTGCGAAATAAGCAAATGATACTTCTTAGGGTGACGGTATGTATTGCCATGGACTTCACGATTTCTATATTCCCTGATTTCGTCAATCGGAAAATCGGCTATATAAATCCCTTCCCGCTCGCCTGCCTCAATGATAAGCGTATCTCTTGAACCGAATTTTCCCGGTCTGTATACAACACCGTCAAAGGCTGATGAATGTCCGTTGCAATCGGGCTTTCCATAGGGGTAATTAACAGTTGCAATCCCTACCATGTTTTCATAGGCTCTTGCTCTTAATTGAGAAAGACGGTTTATTTCCATGGGGCAAGCATTCGGTACCAGGATGATTTCTGCACCCTTTAGCATCAGTATCCTGGCACTTTCGGGAAACTCCCTGTCATAACAAATCATGGCACCTATTTTTACATTTCCCCATTTAGTATCTAAATCACAAACATAGAAATCATCACCTGCGGCTAATTTATATTCATCATCAAAATCACAGGTATGTACCTTAGCATAGGTAAGCACCTTCCTTCCGAATCTATCAAAACATCATATTTATGACCTCCTATATAATTATAGAATGATTATAAAATTTATTGTACTCTCTAAGCAAGAAAGCAGAGATTACATATGAAATATTCTTGCTACTTTGCGTGGCATTTATGTAATTCTCGAACTTAAACCCATCATATTAATGAATCCTCCTCCACTGATTGCTGGAAAGTTTGAGGGAAAATCCAACACGCATACTTTCGTTTCTCTCAAGGATTGATACATATGACCTTCTTTATTGACTTTTCCCAATATACAGATAAAGTTTTCCAATCCACTTCCCATAAAACTAGACCAAGAGTGCAGGCAAGCGTTTTCCTTGCCGTTTGATTTCCAACCTGTTACAACAAATACCAATTGCGGCATGGATGTAACAAAATCCTCCTTTGATTTTAGATAGTTTTAGAATAGCATTAGTAACACGACACCTGTATGTCCTATTACCATACGCCCGGTAATGCCCCATTTCTCGCCCGCTTCCTTTACTGTCAAATAGTCCAATTCACATCACCTCTACAAATATTATATTTCAAAATATATATTCCTTGCTGAACAGCCTGCAAAATGGTGAAACGGCTTAGCCGAAGCTACGCCGTTTCCCGAAAACATTCTTATGCTGTTTTATTGGTGAAGCTCCTCAGAGCTTACTTTTTATATAAATCTTAATTTAATCCATCTGTCCAAATATATAAGCTTATTCGGTTTCTTCCTCTTCCACTTCCTCTTCTTCCCTGCTGCTCTTCAAATGTACAGCAGTTAAGATATTTTGCTCTGGATCAATGCTTGAGGTAAGTCCTTTGGGGAGTTTAATATCACTAAATTGTAAACTCTCACCGGCTTCCATTTTGGAAACATCAACTTCTATTTCATCAGGAATATCCTGAGGAAAGCCTTCTACCAAAATGTAATCAACAGAACTGGTAATCAATATGTCTTTAGACTCCAGGAATTTTGTTCCTGTCAGTTTAATAGCAACATCCTGTTTGATTGTTTCAGACAGGGATACCATCTGAAAATCCAAATGATCAATTTCTCTCTTAATCGGGTCAACATGTATTTCTTTTACCATTACAGTATATTTCTGGTTCTCAGGAGTTGCAAGCTCAAATACAGCATTTCTTCCTGCTTTTTTAATGGCCTTTCTAAACTCATCCTTCTTAACAGCGATCGCAACTGAATCTTCGCCTTTACCAACAATATTTCCCAATGAATAACCATTTCTTTTCAGAAGTTTATTGTCACCCTTTTTGGTACTTGTCCTTAATTCAACATTAATAATACTCATATCTTGCATAGTGTTTTAATGCCTCCCTTAATTTATTTTATATAACAGCATTCATCTTAAATCACTTTATTTTAGATAAATACCAGGATATATCAGTTCAATAAAACCATATATAACTTAACGTTTTTCTAATTATTTTTAAAATACAGACTCATTATTTCATTATTCGACATGTACAAAAAAATTGTATTTCACACACAAATAATATTATAATATAAAACAGATAATAGTCAAGTAATTTATTTATTTCACAGTTTATTTAATGCTTAAATTATAAATTATTATTCGATTTTAATCTACTATATTCACCAAAATAAATACAGAAAAGGCCAAGTGATTTTCATAGAATGAAAACCTCCCGGCCATGAAAAGTAACGCTATATAAAAATTATTCATTGGCTTTTATAACCCACTAACTCCCATCCGTTTGCTTTAGTGGACAGACAAATCAAGATTTTAAAATGCTTTATTTCACACTATTAAATAAAAGGAATATCAAATTCTGCACAAATCAAGTAACCTCTCTATATCCTTGGCAATCAAGCTGTGCATAGTTTCCTTGTACTGCAGATAATTAATTTCTGAAACCGCCTTTTGAATGGTTTCCCGAAATTCAGGCTTATATCTGACCACATCTTCCAGTGCTGTAAGAGCCTGTCTTACCGCAGTGGGCTTTTCATCCTTTAGAATAGTAAGAGCCGACTCTATATTGTCATTTAAAATGTCTTTGTTATCCCATTTTGCCTGCTTACAAAATAGCCTAAAACCACGTACCCGTATTACGTATTTCTCACTGCTTATCATCTTGATGAATTTATCTATATAGGGATATATCTCATCTGTTTCCTCTGCTATTTGCTCCAGCTTTTGTAAGGCCTGATATGCTTGAGAGGTGTCTTTGTCTTCCAGCATTGAAACAAGTAAGGCTATAATAGATATACTCTTTTTATATACTATGGGGATAAATCTTATACCGTCAGAATTTTGCTCCGGTGCAGTATCCTCAAAGCCAAGTCGATGATAGATATCCTGGGCATAGCGTGAAATAAAGCATTTCACGATCTTGATTTGTATGTCCGCTAAAGCGGAC
>CAZJAS010000127.1:0-3876 GCA_964544135.1 uncultured Clostridium sp.
CCTAATTTAAAAATATAAGTTTCAGAGCCACCGTTAGGATGTAAAAATTTATTTACTATTAAAATTTTCATAATAAAGCCTCTTAAACGGTTACTTTCTCCGCTTTTTTCCTTGCACAATTTTATCATATAAATCTAATGTCTGCTCTGTAATCTTTTCCCAATTATACTTACTTAAAACAAAGTCAGCCGCATTGTCCTTGTATTTTTTTAATAGTTCCGGTTTTTCAATACACTCCTGAAGCTTTTGATTTAATGCGGTAATATTTCCCTTGGGAAAGGAAATTGCATTCCCTCCTGCCGCCTCCACATTTTCCGGTATATCGCTGATGATACATGCATTACCGTAACTCATCGCTTCCAAAAGCGTAAGGGGCATGCCCTCCACATCACTGGGAAGTATATAAAGATAGGCATTGCTGTACAATTCCCTTAACTCCCTGCCTTCCACAAAGCCTGTCATAATGACCCGTGGATTTGCACCGGCAAGCTCTTTGATCTTTTGTACATAAGCATCACTATGGCTGCTGCCTCCGGCTATTACCAGCTTTTTATCCGTATCTAAATCCTTAAATGCCTCTAAAAGATAAGGAAGTCCCTTTTCGGGGACCAAACGTGCTAGAAATAAAAAATAGGAATCCTTTTCCAATCCATATTTTTCAGTAATCTTTTTCGCCTCTTCAATTTGAGGCGCTTCAATTCCATTGGGTATATAATTGCACTCTCTGTTATATTGCTTTTTAAAATATTGTTTTACATTTTCGGATAATACGATTAAGCCATCTGCATATTTTGCAGCCATTTTTTCCCCAAAAAGCAAAAATCTAGTTGCAAAACCACCCCATTTAGCCCTCTGCCAGTCAAGCCCATGAATGGTGGCTGCTGTGGGGATACGAAATAAACGTGGGAGCCAAAGCATATAACAGGGTCCCTCCGCATGAAAGTGAATGATATCATAATGTCCAAAGATTGCTCTCCAGGTGGCAAAAAACGAATAGATTACAGCGTTTAAGCTCTTTTTCTCCACTGTGAAAACAGTTAAGGTTTTCACACCCTTATATGAGTCATTCTTATTATATTGTTTGCTTTCTTCTTTGTTTAGGCTGACATGCTTACCCTTTCTATTATATACGGTAATGTCATGTCCTCTTTCTGACATTCTGGTGGATAACTCTTCCACTACAATTTCTACTCCGCCTTCTCTGGACGGAATACGCTTATGACCAAGCATTGCAATTTTCATCATTAATCCGAGCCTCTTCCGGTAAATACCACATAAATTGTCTTTAACAGTATTTTTATATCTAGTGTTAAAGACCAAGTATCAATATATTCCAAATCCAGTTTCACTACTTCATCAAAATCCTTTATATTACTTCTTCCGCTTACCTGCCAAAGCCCGGTAAGGCCCGGCTTTACACACAATCTTCTTCGATAATACGGACTATATTTCTCAAATTCATTCACAGTGGGAGGCCTTGTTCCGATTAAACTCATATCGCCTTTTAACACATTAAAAAACTGAGGAAATTCATCTATACTTGTTTTTCTTAAAAATTTGCCTACCGGAGTTATGCGTGGGTCATTTTTTATTTTAAACATATAGCCTGACATTTCGTTATGTTCTTCCAATATTTTCTTCTTTTCTTCCGCATCTAAGTACATAGAACGAAATTTATATATCTTAAAACGTCTCCCGTTTTTGCCTATCCTTACCTGCGAGAAAAATATAGGGCCTTTGGATGTTGTTTTAATAGCGATCGCCACAAAAGGAAACATAATCCCTGTTAATAACAAGCCAATAATGCCTCCTGCAATATCCATCAGACGCTTAATCAATCCCCGTCTGGAATCAATCTGGGATAAGGAATAGGAAACTACTACATAATCCCCGAATTTACCTACTTTACTTTCTTTGGGATTTCTATCAAGGATATCAAGGATATCAAGGCTATAGTGGCATATTACCCCCATAAGCTCAAATGCTTTTACAAGCTCATTTACCTGATCCATCTCCATATTCTTAACGTGAATAAACACTTCATCAAAGGGCATCTGCTTTGCTTGTTCAATCAAGTCCTCCCCCGATATGGTCATAGCTAGCTTTTCACATTTTTCTAAAATATCTTTTCTATCTCCTGTGTAAGCTATGGTAGTGATATCGTAATTCATAGGCATTGCTTTTTTAAGCCTCTCAACCATCTCTATGGGCTCTAAGACATCAGTTACAACTAAAACACCAACACGTCCGCTTCTGCTGTTATAGTATCGTCTAAGACAAACCTTGGCCAATATATGACCTATATAGGTAAGTAACATATTAAATACAAAGGTATAACCCCATATCAAACGAGAAAAATCTGCTGCCATACCTGTTATATATAAAAAACAGGCTGTGAGAACAATAATCACACTATTATATTTTAAAACGATAAAGAATTCTACCAGATAGCCCCTTACCATAATGGCCTGATTCCAGTCCAACAATAGGCTGTATAAAACAGACATAAGCAAAAGACATAGAAATATACTATAGTGCAGCTCATATGTCAAAAAGCTTTGTGCTGTTCCATACCGTAATAATAATGCCAATAGATAGGATAGGAAAAGAGCCGCTAAATCAATCATAAGCAAAATGTATAGTTCCAATATCTTATTTTTAGAATTAGTCTGGTTTTTCATATGCCTACTCCTACTATTCCTTATTGATCGGGAGTACTTATTAAAATACCCTTGTTTAACATACCCATGAAAAATAAGAACATGATATTCCGAGTAATAAATTCACCAAAAGAGAAGCTTTCTCCCAACAAAAAGACAAGACCTGCAACTAAAATAATCAGCTGCATAAAATCTTTGCTTTTTGCATTTAAATAAAGTTTTATCACAATAAGTGAAATTACTGCTATAAAAATAATAATACCGTAATTATAAAACATTTTTATAAAACCCATATCTGTTGAAACCTGACTGTCCACAGATGAAAATAAAGCGAGCTTTCCATCCTTCTTTCCTGCAAAATAGCCGGTCATCATTCTATTTGTCCATAATCTATTTAAAAATCCCATCAATTTTGAATCTATTCCTATGATCACTGTCAGTAGTGACAGGAGCAAGGATGCACCAAACACTAAAAACCCCAGTCCATAAACCCAGTTTTTATCCTGAAGCTTAATTTTTAATTTTCCGATTAACATCAATCCAAAAAGCACCATTCCTAAGAGTAGATTCGTACGGGAATCGGTGGCGGCAAACACAAGGAAATTCCCTACAATGGCAAGCAATACATGATACCATTTTATTTTTTCCCAAAGAAGCCAGAACAATGCCAGGCAAAGCTGCAGCAAAATAATATGGTAGGTATTGGGATGGGTATATCCCATGCAATATCTTGTTTCCATAACTCCATTGGCACGAAAATCCATAGTCTGGCTCATCTCTCCAAACCATCCCACTCCAGCCGCAATACCCACAAACAAGGTTAAACCGCTTACAAAAACAAGGTATATTCCTATTATCTTCCTAAGGGAAACATCCTTACTGCCAAATAACATTAATATTAGAAGCATGAAAAAGTAGTTCTTTACATAGAGGTAACTGATTATGCCAACCCCCAAAAGAGATACCATAACAAACCACTCTTTCTTTGAATATGAAGTAATAAAAACCTTTATCAATAATAAAAGTATTGCAATCTGAAATAAGCGTCCCGAATAAATTACAGGAATACTCGTTACACTCACATAATCTACAAATAAAATTAAAATGAATGAGATATAAAACAAAGCTTGTCCTAATGCTCTTTTTTTACTTTCCATTATATTACCTTTCACGAAGTATCTGACCTTTATTTACTTCATAAATAATATCACACTGC
>CAZJAS010000128.1:0-3776 GCA_964544135.1 uncultured Clostridium sp.
CCTTATCATGATTTAATTCCATTTTTCCATGGGATACTTCATTTACAAAAAGCTCAATAGCCGCAGCATTAGAACAAGCCCTTACATCGATTAACTGTCCTTCATTAAAATCCCAGTACGGAAAAAGATGCACCATGGGCGCTTGTTTAACATCCGTCCATTCGGCCTGATAAATATAGTAAGCATCCTTGGGAAAACCGGCCGTATCTATTTGTCCGAAATAAGAGTTTTTCGTGTGATAGGGTGTGGGCTCACCGATATAATCAAAACCCGTCCACAAAAACTGACCCATTGTAAAAGCCGCGTCCCTATCATCACCGATGCATTTTTCCACGCTTTTGGCGCCCCAGCTTGTGGTAGAATTGCCGAGAGCGGAACATTGCTCATCTTCATCCGCCAGTACGGATTGCTTATATGGAAAATGGTATACCCCCCGGCTCTGTACTACCGAAGCCGTTTCACTGCCATATATAATCCAATCCGGATGTTGATCATGATGCTCCTCATAGTATTTCTCACTGTAATTATAGCCTGCGATTTTAACGATATCGGCACATTTTTGTGCGTTTTCCCATGGCATATAATTGGAGCCTAAAGTAATGCGGGCATTTTCCTTGGCATCATATTCCCGTACATAGGAAATCAACCGTTTTGTAATTTCCTGCCCATAAGCATCCGCATGGGTATCATAGATTTCATTGCCGATAGACCAAAGCATAAGGCTGGGGTGGTTCCTATCCCTGCGAACCCAGCTTTCTACATCCCTTTTCGACCATTCTTTAAAAAATCTGGCATAGTCATAGGTTGTTTTATTCCTCTCCCACATATCAAAGGCTTCCGATACCACAAGCATTCCCATTTCATCTGCGATATTCATAAATTCCTTTGCCGGCATATTGTGGGCGGTACGGATGGCATTCACACCCATTTCTTTTAATATTTTAAACTTTCTTACTAAAGCTGCCTTATTAAAAACCGCTCCCAAACAGCCAAAGTCATGATGCTCACAAACACCATGTATTTTTAAAACTTCCCCGTTTAAGAAAAAGCCTCGATTGGGACAAAACTCCATGGTTCGAAATCCCAGGACTGTAATATCCTCATCCAGCACTTCTCCATCCATTGAGAAAAGGATTGACTTTAGCCTATATAAATTAGGGGTCCGGGGACTCCAAAGTGCAGGTTTTTTCACTATAACCTGACCTTGGGCCGTTTCCTGCCCGTTTTTTCCCTTCTTCCTTTCCATCTGCTCTGAGAAGCTCTCTATGTAATCTTCTCCTCGATATAGCTCATATAGCACTTTGGTATCGGAAAGATGTTCTCCCTGTAATGCGGTTTCTGCTTCCAGTAAAAAATCCTCCCCACAGAGTTTGGTAGAAATATAATTGCCTTCGGATACAAACGCGGTCTTAGGCAAAACGCGTATGAAGACATCACGATAAATACCCGCTCCCGAGTACCAACGGCTGTTAGGTGCCTTATGGACCACCTTTAACAGTATTTCATTATTTCCCTCTATCAGAAAATCCGTAATATCCGCCGTAAAAGCAGAATAACCGTATTTCCATTCCATGACAGCCACTTTGTTTAGATACAATGTGCTGTCCATGTAAACACCGTCAAACCTAAGATAAACTCTTTCTCCTGCTTTATAGAATAGCGAATCCCCTTCTAATTCCTTAAAACCAAGCATACGACGGTACCAGCCTATGCTGTCCTCGTAAAGGTTTTTTGTTTGATAAATTAACCAATCATGGGGCAGGCAGACCGGAAGAAATTCTCCTTCCAAAGCCTCTTTTAATTCGGTACCGGGAGATGTTTTTAGAAAAAACCAGTTATCACAAAATAATTTTTCCTTCATGTTTCCTCCTCTTATCTTATGATTTTGCGGAACTCGTTTCTAATGGTTCTACTCCTCATATTGCTTTGGAATGCCATTTTTTTCTATGGAGATGAGACCCTAAGGGATTCCTAAAAGCATGGAAGCTTTTGCTGAACATGCTTTTACACTTAGGGGCTCATTGGAATGGTTAGAAAAACCGGCTGACAAAGCAATATGAGGAGTAGAGCCCCTAAAAACGAGTTTCGCAACTTCCTATTTGTTTTATTTATTTACATATTTATGTAATGTACTTCTGACAGCCCCCTTACCCTCACACAATTCCATAAACATATCGGTAATTTTATCGGTCAAGCCGGATGCCTTAAGGTCCACCAAAAAAATATCCCTGCGAGTAAGTACCGCTTCTGTAATTTTCATTACACACTCCTTTTGGGGCAAATTTCCTATTGTGATACCCCCAAGAGTCTCCTGCAGTATGTCAAGAAGCGGATCCGGACTTAATGTAAATTCAATTCCATTATCATCCACTCCCAATAAATATCTAAGATAGCCTGCAAATACCAAAGGTATAAAGGTAAGTTCTTTTATATCCTTTCCCTTATTCAGATAAGCCTGCAATGTTTCTCCGAAACGTACAGGCAGCTTTTGGGAAGTATCGGAAGCAATCCGTTGGGGGGTGTCGGGCATAAAAGGATTGGGCAGCCTGATTTCTAACACCTGTGCAATAAAATCCTGTGGTGAAATAATACCGGGGTCCGTTACTACGGGCATTCCCTCCTCATATCCCATTCGGGTAATAAGCCCTGCTATATCCTTATCCTTCATTTCCTCATGGATACTGGTATAGCCAAGAAGACATCCGTATATTGCCATTGCCGTATGCAGGGGGTTTAAGCAAGTGCATACCTTCATCTTTTCCATCCTATCCACGCTCGCTCTATCCGCAAAGATAATACCGCCCTTCTCTAACGGTGGTCTGCCATTGGGGAAATCATCCTCAATCACCAGATACTCCGTTTCTTCCGCATTGACAAATGCCGATGTATAGGTATTCTTTTCGGTAATAATCAAATCCATTTCTTCAAAGCCTTCTTCTAAAAGTAAATCCCTTACACCCTCATCCGGTCTTGGCGTAATCTTATCTATCATTGACCAGGGATAGGATACCTTTTCCTTATTTTCTAAATAAGAAATAAATGCAGGCTCCACCAGTCCCCTCTTTAAAAAACCATGGGCATAAGTAAGGATTCCTTCTTTTAGCTTATCTCCGTTATGAGAACAGTTGTCCATACTTACCAAGGCAATAGGTTCTGCACCGGCCAGATACCTATGATATAAAAGTACCCCAATTTTTCCCATGAGATGCGACGGATTTAAACCATTCTCCTGTAAATCCTTTTCCGCAAAGGGAAGCGGTTTATTATCTTCTCCCATTACGGAATAGCCCTTTTCCGTAATGGTAAAGCTCACCATTTGAAGTGATTGATTTTCAAATATTTCTTTTATACTTTGCTCACTCTCTCTATGATCCAGGCAGAAAGACTCCGTCACACTGCCGATGACCTCTTTTTCCATACTGCCGTCCGCTTTCAAAACCACCAAAAGACTCAAATCATCAAAAGGCTTATATGCTTTTTCTATGATTTCTGTATCAAAGCTTTCGCAAACAATCACACCCTTATGATAGCTTCCATCATTTAATAGCTTTTGCAGTACTGCGGCAGGAAATGCCCGAAAAATATTTCCTGCACCAAAATGAACCCAGGTAGGTGCTTTCTTTGTTTCTACCTTTAATACTTCTCTGTTATACAAGGGCAGCTTAACTCCCGCTGCCAATAACGCTTCCCTGCCTTTTTCTGTGTTAAAATCCGTAAGCTTCATAACCCTTCTCCTTGTATAATAAGTTTATAGTAAGCGTTTGTGTTTTTAGTAG
>CAZJAS010000129.1:0-3750 GCA_964544135.1 uncultured Clostridium sp.
GGTGTTATTTTGACTGCCGGTGTATATTGTATTCTTACATATCTTTGCGTATATCTTATTTCGGATCAAATTACGGTTGCAGGAAGTCAATTTGAAGGAATGGGACTAACGGGGCTTCCAATGGCTTTGGTCTACGGATATATTAGGACCGGATTGGCAGAGGAAATAGTTTTCAGAGGATTTATATTAAAGAGAATTCAGGGACGTTTTGGCTTTATGGCAGGAAATCTAGTTCAGGCTATTTTATTTGGATTGTTGCATGGGGTTCCTTTTGGATTAGCGACGCAGAGTATATTTGTGGCTGTATGTATGACCATTTTGCCTGGGGCTTTTGGCTGGTATCAGGGATGGCTTAATGAAAAACGTTGCGGTGGTTCAATTGTATCAAGTTGGTTATTACATGGGACGATGAATTTTATAGTAACGTGTTTCTCTTTGTAAGATATTTCTATTTGCGAGGAAACAGAAATTCTGGGATTTGAAGGAGTGTTTGAAGGAGATGTTAAGCATTGTGAAGGCAAAAAAAGAAGATAGAGATACTATGATGAATCTTCTTGAGAAATATTTATATGAATTCTCTCAATGGGAGAAAACAGATGTTAATGAAAATGGATTGTATGGATATGAATATCTGGATTATTACTTTGAGGAAGAAAATAGATATCCGTATTTTATTAAGGTTGATGATAAAATAGCAGGGTTAGTATTGATTAGCGATTATCCTGAAGTTCCAGAAGAAAGCACGGATTTCTGTCTGTCAGAATTTTTCATTATGCATAAATATCGACGAAAAGGTTATGGAAAAGAAGCGGTGTTTAAAGTGCTTGATTTGCATCACGGGAAGTGGCAGTTGAAAAGACATCCGCACAATATAGGTTCGGTTAAATTTTGGAATAATGTGATTTGTGAATATACAGGCGGAAATTATCGGTTGGTTGAGGGTTATCCTAATGAAGAGGTAGATTATGAGGATGGTACGCCTGCAGATGTTTTTTTCTTTGAGAATTAATACGGTAATGCACTAAGAAAATTCAGCTTGTTGAAGTATCAAATTCCAATATGACGAACAGTTAGATAAATCTAGCTAATGTTTGTCAAGGAATATTTTGAGAAGTTTTTATCTAAAAAAGGGTAAACTTAATAAACCTACCTATTGTAGATTTTCAGAAATGTATGATAATGAACTCAGATTTACTTATAAAGCTCCATCGCACGGGCATAGTAAATCCGGAGAAACTTATTTACACCAGCCATTTTGGCTACGTTGTAAGGTTTTCCTTCCTGTTCCTTTTTCAGCATAAAAAGGTAGACAGGATCATCTTGAGGTTTTGTCAGTTTGAGGCACTGCATGACCTCGAAGCAGGCTTTTCTGAGAGTGGCGCTGCCGCGTTTCGATATGTGACGGTTCCTACTCTCGAACTGTCCTGATTGATAAGGCGGAGCATCGTTTCCTGCAAAGGAATTCAGTGCTTTACCACTATGGAAGCGGCGAATATCTCCGATTTCAGCCAGAATGACAGGTCCTAGACGGTCTCCAACACCAGCCATGGACCGAAGTACCTTATATTCCGGTATGGTTTCCGCTATGTTTTGCATTTGGAGAATAATCTCATCGGCAGCGTTTTGAGCAGAAGCTAAAAGGTCAACACACTGACTTTGGGCAAGCTGGATGTATGGGTCTTCTCCTCTGGTTGTAATACTGTTAGCAGCAAGCTCGTATATCGCTAAGCCATTGCTTGGTGCATGACGGTCACGGGTTTTCTTCACAAGAGTTGCATAGCTGGACATAAACCTTGTTTTGCCGATTTTCTTGATTTCATCGAAAGATTTGAATCGCTTGATGAAAAGCAATAAAATACATTGTTCCGGATTTCTGCTTCTTAAAGGGAGGATGCGGGTGATTCCTGGCATCGTTTGGTCAAGCAGGTTAATCAATTGAACTTTTGTATATGCCACAGAGGAAATGCGCTGATTGTATTGCCTTGATAAAAACTTGAGGTCTTCATACTTTTGTTCCAGTGAAGTATATGGAACAAGCTTATAAGCCTTTTCAAGAGCATAGGTAGCGATTCTAATAGCATCTTTTTTATCAGTTTTTGCTTTGTGGATTTCAACATCACCATATTTTTTCATTTGATATGGATTGATGACACAGACAGGAAATCCTTCCTGTTGTAGCTTTTTTAGTACGGGATAATGGTAGTGACCTGTGTACTCCATGCCAAAGATGGACTTAAAGGTTATCTCGAAACCAGATATGAGGAGAAAAGTGCCATCTTTAAAGGGTATGTGAACATCATTGAGAAGATGAAGTATATCATAGATAATGCGGAGAAAGAAGTATTTATCAATACCGATGTTGAGTTGGATGTTTTTGAAGATACATTCAGAAGCGCAATTGAGAGAAATGTACGAATTATTGTTTTTTCTTTTGTTAGAAGCCATTCGGTGATTCCGGAGGTGGAAGTTTATTCTCATGAAAGAGAAAGAAGACCGGAAAATACCGATAGCAGAATTATGATAGTAGCAGATGAAAATATAGTAATGATAGCGGATTCGGACAATGCAAGAGGTAATTGGAGCGGAACCGTAAGTAATAATAAACTTATGAAAGATGTCGTAAGAGAGCATATACATAATGATATCTATATGTTGAAGCTTAGAAATATTTATGGGAGAGAAATCTACGATAAGATTCAGCTAAATACGAACCAGGAAACAAAAGATTGTCAGGAAATTAAAAAATAAGAAAAGAGGTAAAGTATTATGAAAAAAATTCTTGTATCAGGATTAATTAACACAGAAACAACGATTAAGATTAAACAATTCCCTATTGAATATTTTCCAATTGATTATCCGTTTTTTGGGGTAAACACAAGAGTGTCAGGTGTTGCATATAATTTGGCAAAAGCCCTTAAAACATTGGGGGATGATGTCAGATTTGTGTCTATGATGGGCGATGATTTTAGCTCTAAATATATTAGTGAAGAATTAGCAAACATAGATGTATCAACAGAGTATGTGAAAATATTCTCAAAGCTACACCAAGTTCTGCAGTATTGTATGACGATACCGGAAAGAGACAAATATATTGCGATCTTAAGGATGTTCAAGAAGTGGTTTTGGATTATGGAAAAGAATTATATGAAGATTGTGACATTGTTATCGTATGTAATGCCAATTTCAACAGAGGTTTATTAAAAAATGCCAAAGCAGATAATAAAATTATTGTTACAGATGTCCATGTGTTAGGGGATATCAATGATGAGTATAACCGAGATTTTATGCAGTATGCGAATATCCTGTTTTTAAATGATGAGAACATTAAAGGTGATTACAAAGAGTTTGTAATGAGTCTGGAAAATACATACGGAAATGATATTATTATATTAGGAAGAGGAGATAAAGGTGCGCTTATGTACGTAAAATCAGAAGCAAGATTTTATGAATTGCCGGCAGTTACGGTTGGAAATGTGGTTAATACCGTGGGTGCGGGAGATGCGTTGTGCAGTTCCTTTGTACATTATTACGCAAAAGGGCTGAAAGCGGATGAAGCACTTATGAGAGCACAAATATTTGCTTCCTATAAGATTGGTTTTGATGGAGCTTCTGTTGGATTTGCCACGGAAGTAAAGGTGGAGGAGTTATGGGAAAACTTTTGTTGATTATGGGAGATTTGATAATGGGGAAATCGACTTTTGCCTATATTTTGTCCAAGAGATATGATACAAATGTATTTTCCAAAGATTC
>CAZJAS010000130.1:0-3490 GCA_964544135.1 uncultured Clostridium sp.
TAATAATTAATAAATAAATTTATCTATTAAGTATATTTTTTATCTATGTTAATCACTGCATAATAGCTGGAGTCCAATTCTTTTATTTTAGCTTCCATCAGTGCTAAAACAGCTTCATCGCATAAGCGGAATTCGTAAGGAAGAACAATATCAAATATTATATTGGTATGGGTGGGGCCTTTTACAATACGAAAATCATGTAGGGTAAGGGAGTCATCGATTTCATGTAAAAAACCGGAGACCGTTTCCTTTAAGGAATTCACCTCGGGATCGTTAACACTAATGGGATCCATATGAATCACCGCATCACATTTTAATTTTTCCTGAAGAGAGCGTTCTATATTATCTATCATATCATGGAGAGTTAAAATATCCCCGTCCGCCGGAACCTCAGCATGGAGGGATATCATCAAGCGTCCCGGTCCATAGTTATGTACTAAGAGGTCATGAATGCCAATGACATCATCATAGGACAATACAAGTTCTTCTATTTCTGCTACGAAGGCGGAATCAGGGGCCTGCCCCAAAAGAGGATTCAATGTGTTTTTGGCAGAAGTAATCCCGGTATATAGGATGAACAAACCAACTAAAACACCGCAGATACCGTCTAAATGCAGTCCTGTAAAATGTGCGGCCAGTGTTGTGATTAAAACCACCGTAGTGGAAAGGGTATCACTTAAACTGTCGGCGGCGGTAGCCATAAGGGCTTCACTGTTGATTTTTTTGCTTAAGGATTTATTATATATATACATATAACATTTGATTAAAATCGAAAATAGCAAAATACCGACCGCAATAGGGCTAAATACAATTTCTGTGGGTTTAAAGATTTTAATTACGGAAGACTTTATGAGCTCTGCCGCCATAAGTAAAATAGCGGCGGAAACGGCGAGCCCGGAAAGATACTCAATGCGTCCGTGTCCAAAAGGGTGACCGGGATCCGGTTTCTGGCCTGCCATCTTAAATCCGATTAAGGTAATAACAGAGGAGCCTGCATCGGAAAGATTGTTGAAGGCATCTGCGGTAATGGCTATGGAATTACTAAGGATACCCGCAAGGAATTTACTGCCAAAGAGCAATATATTAAAAAAGATACCCACGGAACCGCTTAGCACACCATATGCCTGCCTGATCCGCGACGGGTCATCCTCCTTTGTATTCTTTATAAATATTTTGGATAAGAGCGTAATCATATCAATTCTCCTTTTACTTGAATGTTTCCTTATTTTAGTACCTTTCGAGCAAAAATACAATGCTTTCCATGTAAAATATAAAAAGGATTGTAGGAAAATATAAAAAGTATTGTAGGAAGTTGCTATTGCATGTGAAGAAAATAACAGGTATAATTTTTTGGAAAGATGAAAAATTATAAGTAAATTAGGTGAGTGTTAGAAAAGAGGAGACCAAGATGAGCAAAAAATCTACAGTATTAATGATATTAGACGGCTACGGCCTGAATGATAAAACCAAGGGCAATTCCATAGCCGAAGCTAATACACCGGTTATGGACAAGCTGATGGCGGAGTATCCGTTTGTACAGGGCAATGCCAGCGGAATGGCAGTAGGACTTCCCGAGGGACAGATGGGAAATTCCGAGGTAGGACATTTAAATATGGGTGCCGGTCGTATAGTGTATCAGGAGTTAACCAGGATTACCAAGGAGATTGCGGACGGTACTTTCTTTGAAAACCCTGCTCTTATAGCAGCTATGGAAAATTGTAAGAAAAATAACAGTGCACTTCATTGCATGGGACTTTTATCAGACGGCGGCGTGCATAGCCATAATACGCATTTATATGGTTTACTGGAAATGGCTAAGAGGAATAGATTAGAAAAGGTTTATGTACACTGCTTTTTAGACGGCAGGGACACACCGCCTTCCAGCGGCAAAAAATATGCCCAGGAGCTTACTGCCGAAATGGAAAAAATCGGGGTAGGACAGATTGCAACTGTTATGGGCCGCTATTATGCAATGGACAGGGATAATAATTATGACAGGGTAGAATTGGCCTATGCCGCCATGACAAAGGGTGAAGGCAATAAGGCCGCATGTGGGATCTGCGGTATACAAGATTCCTATGACGAGGGTGTGACCGATGAATTTGTAAAACCTACCGTTGTGGAACATGACGGTAAACCATTGGCTTTGGTACAGGATGGAGACAGCATGGTATTTTTTAATTTCCGTCCCGATCGGGCAAGGGAAATCACCAGATGCTTCTGTGATGATGAGTTTACTCATTTTGAAAGAGGTGTTAGGAAGCAAATAGTTTTTGTATGCTTCTCGGATTACGATCCCACGATTGCCAATAAAGAAGTAGCATTTCATAAAATAGCTGTTACGAATACCTTCGGGGAATGGCTTGCGGCACATAATATGACACAAGCCCGTATCGCTGAGACAGAAAAATATGCTCATGTAACATTTTTCTTTAACGGCGGTGTGGAAGAGCCCAATGAGGGCGAGGACAGAATCCTGGTCAATTCACCTAAGGTGGCAACCTATGATTTAAAGCCTGAAATGAGTGCTTATGAAGTCTGCGATAAACTGACCGAGGCTATTACCGGCGGCAAGTATGATGTTATCATCATTAATTTTGCAAATCCCGATATGGTGGGACATACCGGTGTGGAAGCCGCGGCAATCAAAGCGGTTGAAGCAGTGGATGAATGTGTGGGAAAAGCGGTAGAGGCAATAAAGCAAGCGGATGGTGTGCTGTTTGTCTGTGCGGATCATGGGAACGCGGAGCAGCTGATAGATTATGAAACAGGAGAACCGTTTACCGCACATACCACAAATCATGTGCCTTTTATCCTGGTAAATTATGATCCTGCCTATACACTGCGGGAGAACGGCTGTCTGGCGGATATTGTTCCCACCCTGATTGAGATAATGGGAAAAGAACAACCGGTAGAAATGACGGGAAAATCCCTGCTAATTAAAAAATAAAAGTCATTATTTAGGACGGGCTCTGAGAGCTCATCCTTTTAAGTATGTAAAATTTTCAAACGCGAGAAACAAGGATATCGTAGCAGTTGGCAGATTGGAGCCGCAGAAAAATCACAAACTGCTTTTACGCGCATTCCGGCACTTTTCAGAATGCTATCCTGCGTACAGACTGGTTTTGTACGGACAGGGTTTTTTGCAGGAGGAGCTGCGTCAGCTTGCAGAAAGCCTTGAAATAGCGGAAAAGGTGGTCTTTGCAGGCTTTGCGTCTGATGTAAAGGAAAAAATACAAAATGCGGCCATGTATGTGCTGTCCTCGGATTTTGAAGGAATTTCCAATTCCTTGATGGAAGCGATGGCGCTTGGTGTTCCGGTCATTTCCACGGATTGTCCCATAGGAGGCTCCGCTATGCTGATACAGGACAAGGAGAACGGATTGTTAGTACCTGTAGGGGATGAGCAAAGGTTGGCAGAAGCTATGAAGTTTATGGCGCAGGATACGGAAAGGGCCGAAGAAATAGGGAAAAAGGCAGAATATGTAAA
>CAZJAS010000131.1:0-3476 GCA_964544135.1 uncultured Clostridium sp.
GTCTGTTAGCACTGTATTATATCATATTATCATTCATTTCACAAGGTTTCTATTCAATCAGACTGATTCTGCGATTGTGATTCTCTCCCTTGGAAAAGGAGGTGTTGAGAAAAGTTTCCACAATATCCAATGCCAAATCAGGACCTACGATGCCGCCTCCTAGGGCCAACATATTGGCATCGTTATGCAGTCTTGTCATTTTAGCGGAAAAACTGTCTTGACAAAGCGCACAGCGTATTCCCTTTACTTTGTTTGCCACCATGGAAATACCGATGCCTGTTGTGCATATTACAATTCCCTTCTCGCATTCTCCCGATGCAACCGCTTCTGCCGCCGCACGACCGAATATAGGATAATCGCAGGAGAGTTTCTCCTCACATCCAAAATCCCGATAGGCAATCCCTTTTTCCTGTAAATATTTTATAACGGTCTGTTTTATGTCATAGCCGCCGTGATCACTTCCTATTGCTATCATATTTTCCCTTGTATGATGTATTTGATATGAAATACATCCATACTCTCCCTTCTTTTTAATTATTATAGTTTGCTTCCTTAGTTACTGATTTACACGTTTATAAGACGGTTCCCCGCTGCTTTTAGTAACCGGTTCATAACCGCTTGCCCGATACCTGCACCGTCAAACGCTTCCGAGTATATTATATCTATTTCTTCGTCATCAAATTCCCGTAATATACTATATAGGTGCTTTGCAATCATCAGCTCATCCTTCCTGCTGCCTGCAATCTTTACCGCATCCGCATGATAGAAGCCTGCGGTTTCCTGTGAGCAAATAACACCGGATTTCTGGCCTTTATTAACATCCCCCCGTATTAATGCATTAATATAATCCTTTACCTTTTCGGGCTCTCCCGATACAATGGTTAACTCACCTTTGGGTGCGTAATGCCTGTATTTCATGCCGGGAGCTCTGGGTGCCAGCCCATTATCTTGATGTAAAACAGCCTCATCCGTTTCTACTTTACCCAATACCTGATTCAGCATTTTTTCCGTTACATAACCGGGGCGTAATATTTGTGGAGGTGTTACCGTCAAATCCACAATGGTTGACTCTAAACCGATTCCCACTTCCCCTCCGTCTATGACCATATCAATACGTCCGTCCATATCCTCCATTACATACTTTGCCAGAGTGGGACTGGGTTTTCCCGAAATATTTGCACTGGGTGCCGCTACAAAACCTCCGGCCTGTGCAATCAAAGCCCTTGCTGTCTTATGGGATGGAAATCGGATTGCAACCGTGTTTAATCCGCCCGTTGTCTGGGAAGGAACCTCATTTGATTTTGGAAGTATCATGGTAAGGGGACCCGGCCAGTAAGCATCCGCTAATTTTTTTGCATTTAGAAGCATGGGAACATACTTCGGGTCTTTTGAAACAATCCTATAGATATCTTCCCACCTGCCTATATGCACAATAAGGGGATTGTCCGACGGCCTGCCCTTTGCTTCATATATTTTATTAGAAGAAGAAGGATTGAGAGCGTCTCCGCCCAGACCATAAACTGTTTCCGTTGGAAAGGCAACCAGTCCGCCGTCCCTTATGATTCTGCCCGCTTCTATCAGGCAGTCCTTATCATCCTCTTCCCTACATATCACTAATTTAGTTTTCATGCTTTGTTCTTTTCTCTGTTCTATTTGCACAATTCCCCAACCATCTGATTCATCACTTTTCAGTCCATACTTATCATTTGCTATCATATACAAATATCCGGCACCGCTCTAGGCTTTGCCGGATATATTATATCATATATTAAATAATAAATCCATGTGTGCATTCTACTGCTTATAAGGTGTAGTAGTCCGCATTGATACAGGTATTGCGCCCCGAAACCAGCTCCTCTTTTTTTTGCTCTTCGCGTGCCTCTTTTTCATCACTTGTTTTTACGTTTTTGAGATTGTTTCCAACTGCATAAACCGCACTCTGCTGGTCCTTGTGACAGGCTATATTAATGCAGCTGTCCATTTGCAATTTTTCCAGAATCAGTTCAGGCGTAATATCCTCTGCGATCATAACATTGATACATTCATTTAGATAAATACCTTCAGGGGCCACTTCCAGCAATGCCCTATCTAAAACAACCTTTATCTCTCCATCAAATATTTTTCCCTTAATCACCTTTAACTCGGTGTATTGGGATTTTATTTTATGAAAGGCTTCCACCTGGTCTGCCAAAAGTCTGATACAACCGGCTGCGCCGATATATTCCAGCTTAGGAAGCAGTAAGCTGCTTTCCTTTGTAAAGGTTATATCCCCGTCAGCATAAAGCTTTGTGCCATATTTATTCAAAATACCCTCATCTAACACCGTACCGCTTCCCAAATAGCTGCAGCCGTTAGGCAATACTACAAGCTCTGCATTGTCCTCAAAAAGACCTATACACTCACTTAGAATATCTTCTGTGACAATGAGCTTGGGTGTTTTAAAATACACATTTTTATCCACCAATGTCTGTATATCTATCCTTGTATCGGTCAGGACTATTTTTCCGCTTGCAAAATAGGTTTTATTTTCTTTGGCACGAATAGGAAAATAGGAATCCAACACTGAAGTTCTCTTTAAAACAATAGAATTATAAGGATAGCTTTCCGACAACCCGTTAACAGTCATACGGCTTAAACAAGTCCCCATAGTATCCGGATATTGAACCATCCCGTTTACTATGATTGCCACATATTTTTGAACAACCTCCTCGGTGTCCTGTTCAATAAAAAGACTGCCGTTTACCACAAGCAGGACGTCCTTATGAGGTATCAGGCCCTGTTTGATTTCATGGTTCCCATTCTTAACCACTACCTCAACCTCGCCTTCTATACTCAGTACATTGTCTGCATTCAGCATGATCGGATATTGATCTAGAATCTCTTTACTCCTTTTGTTTGTCACAAGAGCATCCGCATTAATTGCAATTTTGTCATACCCGTCAAAAACCCCTTCCTGCACACCTCTGGCATCGCATATATCGCAATTTAAATAATAACCCCTTTTTTCTTCATTACTTTTTTCATTCTTTCTTCCATTTCTTATTCCTCCATTTCTTCTCTTAACTTTTTCTCGCAGATGAGAGTCTGGCTCTGACCGTGCCCGGCGGCAGTGAAAACATTTCACCCAGTTCCGTAGAATTATAGCCCTCAAAATAGCGCAGAACAAACAATACCCTTTCTTCCTTTGGAAGCTTTTCAAGAAGCTCTTGGTTTTCATAATTTGAAAACTCATCCTGAATTGCCTGATGTTCCGCAAAAGACTCTGTTATAATCTCATGATTCATAGAAGCCCTGCACCAACCTAAAAGTTCATCGTAGTACCATTCGTATAATTGTCCGATCACGGCTTCTCTCCTTTCTCACACCTGCTTACACTAATATAACTAGGCAATTGCTTTTCCAAGGGGCTCTACTCTCCATCATACTTTGTCAGCCGGTTTTTCTAACCATTCCAATGAGCCCCTAAGTGTAAAAGC
>CAZJAS010000132.1:0-1454 GCA_964544135.1 uncultured Clostridium sp.
TACAATAATTAATTCTACCAGTGAAAAACCTTTGTTGTCCTTTTTCATAGATTCTCTCTCCTTTAACCCTTTAACAATTTTTTTATCTTAAACTCCGCCATCCCTACACAGCGGGCTTAATTCAAGAATAAGTGTAGTATTACAATTTATCCAATGCCTGATACATAGATAGCATAGGTGCCATACAGGCTCCTACCAAAACTCCTACAACGCCGGCCAATACTATTATAATCATAGGCTCCATAGCCGCCATAAGAGATTGAACCGCCATTTCTACTTCTTCATCATAATAATCCGCCAGCTTAGTAAGCATCTCCTCCGTATTCCCCGATTCCTCACCGATCCGCGTCATATGATATACCATGGGGGGAAACAATCCGCTTTCCTCTAATGGTCTTGAAAGGGGCTGCCCGATAATGATTTCATTCTTACACATATATAAGGCTTCTTTAAAATATACATTTTCCATTGTGCCCGCCACAATATCCACAGCCTCCACTAAGGGAACACCCGAAGCCATAAGGGTACTCAGGGTACGTGCCATCATGGAGGATGACTGCTTTACTATTAAATTTTTAAATGCAGGTAACTTTAATTGCAAGCCATGGAACACATGCTTGCCGGTATTGGTCGCCGCAAAAGCGCGCAGTCCCACAATCATCGCTATCACTATGGGTAATAATATGTACCACCTGTTAATAATAATATCACTGCAAGCCACCACCGCTTTGGTAATGCCGGGTAATTCCGTACCCAAGCCTGCAAACATATCTGTGTAATTGGGAATAATTACTACAAGCATAACAATCACAATGGCAATCGCTACCACACATACCACTAAGGGATAAATCATGGCCTTTTTAACCAAAGCCTTGGTCTTAGCCGATTTTTCAAATTGGGTAGCCATACGGTCCATGGAAATATCCAAGCTGCCGGAGGCCTCTCCAGCCGCAATCATATTAATCATCAAATCAGGAAACACCTTGGGATGTTCCCCCAGGGAACGAGCCAGTGTTTCTCCTTTTTCCACGCTGACACGAACACCCTCCACCGCTTTTTGCAGTTTTTTATTTTCCGTCTGCTCGCAGAGCATCTTCAATGCTTCTAATATGGAAACACCCGCCTTTGTCATGCTGACAAACTGTCTACAGAACACACTTAAATCTCTGGGTGTGGGATTGCCCCCGATTTCAATATTAATATCTCTCGTAAGCAGGCCCTGCTCTTTTATCTCCAAAAGTGTCAATCCCTGCTGCTTTAAATCCAGTCTGGCTTTATCCATCGACTCGGCTTCGGCACTTCCCTTTATTACTTTTCCTGCCTTGTCAATCGCCTCATAACCATAAGATGCCATTCTATTCTCCCTTTATAAACACCCAAGCCACGGATTTCGTCCATAAATATCCGTTCCTGCATTCGGTATTACAATACTATCTTACTAATTAAATACTATC
>CAZJAS010000132.1:1554-3475 GCA_964544135.1 uncultured Clostridium sp.
AATACTATCTTACTAATTAAATACTATCATTATTTGCACTATAATACAATACTAATTATAGATTTTAATATAAATCCGTTACTTTTTGCTGTTTTTGCAGTGACATTGCGCCTTTTTCTATATATCAAAGGAAACCTTCATCATTTCGCTGAATGAGGTCATGCCCGATAAAACATATTCCGTAGCGCTCATACGCAAAGTGTGCATACCATCCTTCATCGCCTGGTCTTTTATGCTTTCCACAGAACCGTTTCTGGCTATAATATGCTTCAGCTCCGGTGTGGTGGTCATGATTTCATATACACCGATTCTTCCCTTATATCCCATATTATCACATTTGGGACAGCCACAGGGTTCAAATATCTGTATTTGCTCCTCCGGTTTCCCTCCTAAAATTTCCACTTCCGTAGGTGTAGCCATATGGGGTTTCTTGCAATCTACACAAAGCCGCCGTACCAAACGCTGGGCAACCACCCCCACAATGGAATCCGCTATGAGATAAGGCTCCACACCCATATCCGCCAAACGGGTAATGGTGCTAGACGAAGAGTTTGTATGTAATGTACTTACTACTAAATGCCCGGTAATAGATGCCTGCACAGCAATGCTCGCCGTCTCTTTATCCCGAATTTCACCGATCATAATAATATCCGGATCCTGCCGCAAAATAGAACGCAGGGCACTTGCAAAGGTTAATTCGGCTTTGGTATTAACCTGCACTTGGTTGATTCCGTCTATATTGGCCTCTACAGGGTCCTCTACTGTAACTATATTCACATCCTCTGTATTCAATTCACTAAGAGCCGTATATAATGTTGTAGATTTACCACTTCCTGTAGGTCCCGTTACCAAAATAATACCATGGGGATTTTTTAATATATGATCAAATTGTTTTAGTTCATTTTCTTTTAAGCCAAGCTGGCTTTTTTCTCTGGTCAAAGCTGTCTTAGAAGCAAGACGCATAACGATTTTTTCGCCGAATACCGTAGGTAAAATGGATACACGGATATCATATTCCACCCTGTCGACTATCTGAGTGATACGTCCGTCCTGGGGTTTTCTCTTTTCCGAAATATCCATGCCGCCTATGATTTTAATACGGGCAACCATGGCCCTTAAAACATTAATATCATAACGTGCCTTTTCATAAAGGGCACCGTCAATACGGTAACGAATCCGTACTTTTTTTTCAAGGGGTTCAATATGTATATCCGAAGCCCGCTGTCTGGCGGCTTTTGCAATCATTTCTTTCACCAGCATAACAATGGGTGAGCTATTGATATTATCACTGAAAAGGTCTTCTTCCTCTACCGCCAGCCTTTCTTTTGTATATTCCTCCAATGCAGAAACAACTTCGTCTTGTCCATAAAAACGGTCTATTGCCAGCATGACACTGCGGGGCGTTGCCACCATGGGTTCAACCTGACAGCCTGTAATAATAGAAACATCATCCATAGCATCCAAATCCAAAGGATCGGCCATTGCTACTCTTAATATATTCATATTGTCCTGCGCATATTCAATGGGCAGAACCTTATTTTTCTTTAATACGGTAGAAGAAACCAAATCCAGCACATCCTGAGATATGGCAACATTTTGCAAATCTACATTCTCATATCCAAGCTGCTTGCTTAATACTCTGGCAATCACTTCTTCCGTAACCATTCCCGCATCTATCAGGGTCTCGCCCAGTTTTCTGCCACTGCCCTTTTGCAGCTCCAGTGCCTTGATTAACTGTTCTTCCGTAATCGCACCATCTTTTACCAGAACATCTCCGAGACGAAATTTTTTCCTTCCAAAATCAGCCATTATTTTACCCATACCTTCTAAAGATTGTATTATGGAAACCCCCTGCACAACTTTTTTACCATAATATTATATAGTATAGCATATGTGAGGGAACGATAGCAATAAAAAGGTT
>CAZJAS010000133.1:0-3174 GCA_964544135.1 uncultured Clostridium sp.
CATTGACCCAAATATATGATTCTTCGTCAAATTTAGACATCCGTATTTTATCAGCTATCTTATTTTTAACCAATTCATCTATGTAATCTTTACGAATTCCATAAATTATTAAATGATTCCCACTATCAATAGTTCCATAGCACGCCAGAATATTATTTGTGTTATTTATATCTCCATCCCAATCCTCATCAACAAGATTTTGTGGATCGTATATTTCAGTTTTCTTATCTTGGTCCCAAATCATTAAATTCCAAAAATCTATGTCTTTATCATTTGCAAAATATTGCACTAAATACTTTTCGTATTCTTCTTCAGATAAACCTGCTCTATTTTCTATAATTGCTTCTTGTTTCCTTACAATCTTCTCATAAAGATTTGTCTCAATTTCTCTTTCTACGTCGATTTCCTGAATCAGATTATTCACGGTATTTTTAAGAAATGATTTTTTTAATTGCGTTATATCATTTTTTGCCTGAGTAATGTATATATCGTTTACTTTATCAATAGAAAATAAAAAAAACGAACTTGTAAAAATACAAATACATAAAGCAATAAGAATTAATGAAATATTATACTTTTTTCCCATATTTCTACCTCACATAAGTTTAAATTACCGAGTCTTTTTACAAGTTCGCTCATTATCAATTTTTATTCCTTTAAATAATTGTTATAGAAGATATCCCAGGCCTTATCTATTTCTTCCCCACTTGGTTTCCATTCAGAAAATATCATATTAAATGTTATATGATCTATGAATGAGGTGTATTTTCTAAATTCATCTTCCTTTGTAAATGCAATTTCACCTTTAAAAATAGCTTCCTCTAGATATTTTCCATATAGTTGCATTTTACCTTCTGTTGTCGCTTGAATACGTTCTTCTATTTCCGCTCTCAATTCAATTGGTTTAAATAAATGATGTCTTAAATAAAATCTTGTCTTATCCGGATTTTCCATCGTATATTGAATACAAAATTTATAGTATTTTTTCAGTGCTTCTTCTGGCGTTTCTTCATTATCAAGATTTAACCCAATTACCTAACTACGATATTCTTCTTCCATTTCATTTCTAATCGCAAGAAAAAGTCCTTTTTTTGATTCGAAAAAATAATACAAAGTAGGTGCCTCTATCTCTGCAGCTTTGCAAATCATTCTGATTGTAGTAGCTTCATATCCTGTCTCAAGAAAAAATTCAAATGCTATTTTTTTGATTTTTTCTATCTTTTCATCTGATCCAATCATATCAATCCTCTTTCATTCCTTTTTTTTCGTATCAATAAGTTCCTATATTTTAAATTTTGCTACTAATGTGCTTAATGTTTCTGCAACCATAGCCTGATCTTCTGCTGCTTTAGCAATTTGCTCCATTGCAGTCGTTGTCTCGTTCATATTTTCTTTTATATTAGCAAAGCTAATTGAAGTATCTTCTATATTGCCCGCTATTGACTGCATCACACTAGAGATTTCTTCTGTGGCTGCATTTAATTCCTGTGACATGGAAGCGGTATCTTCTGAAAGATTGCTTACATAAATAGCATCTTCTTCATAGCTATTTCCTGTTTCAACTAATAATTCATAATCCGAACGAACTCTTTTATCAACAAATTCCAGAACATCTTTTGCGTTTTCTGCTAAATTACTGAATGCATTCTGCACATTTGATACTGTTACCTGTATCTCTTTTACATATCTGGCTGATTGTTCTGCTAAGGAACCAATTTCCGTTGCAACAACGGAAAAGCCTCTTCCATGTTCACCCGCCCTAGCTGCTTCAATAGATGCATTTAATGCCAATAAGTTTGTTTGCGATGCAATTCCACTAATCAATCCAGCAATATTTACAATTTCATCAACAACCTTACCTTTTTCAATTGCATCTACTATCTTTGCCTGTTTTTCGTCATAAAGTTGTTCCGCCAATACTTTTGATTCGTTACCATTTTCTTTTATCTTGATCGCTCTGCCTTTAATCTGAACTGATTTTTCACTTCCTACGGATGAATTTGAAGCAAGCTGAGATACTCCAGAATTAACTTCTTCTACTGTTGCAGTCAATTCTTCTGATGCTGCTCTAATATCCATAACGCCATCTGCAATTGCTGATGTGTTGGAATTTATTGTTTCAAACGTACTGTTGATTTCTTCAATTGTTGCTGATAATTCTTCACTTGCAGATGACACTTCTGAAGTTGACATTGCAATTCCATGAATAATTTCTTTCATGTTTAACTGTGCTTCTCCTAATGCTTCTATCAATTTTCCTAATTCATCTTGACTCTTATTTTCAATAGCGACAGTTAAATCTCCATCACCTAACGCTTTCGCAAATTTCAATCCTTTTTTTACTGATTTTGAAATACTTAGTGATAACATAAAACCTATGAACAGAGATAATATAAACCCAATTCCAATTACAATATACATAAATACTTCTGTCGCGCTTGACAATCTATCCATTTTAATATTTTCCTGTTCAAGAATTGACTCATTATCTGCAATCAATTTATCAAGTGATGTAAACATAATATCTCTAATAGCTGTTACTTCATCCATCCCTTTTTCTGCTTCTATATAATTCTCTTCTAATGCTAAATTTAAAACCTTGTTTCTTGCCTCTCGATAATCATCCATATCTGAAAGAAATTCTTCCCAAATCTTTCTTTCATCATCTGTTTCTACCCTTCCTGAATAGGAATTGATATACTCCTGATTTTCTACTTGATAAGCATCTATAGATTCTATTGCTTTTTTTGTTTTTTCCTTGTCAGCATATAAAACCGCTTTTTGAACTTCACTTCTTACATTAAGCAATGCTTCTTTCATCAAGTGCAAATCTTGAATATCTTGAACGTTATTTGACATCATTGAATCTGAACGATCTGAAACTGCATTCATACCGCTTGTTCCTAACCAGCCAACCACAAATAAAAGTATTGCTACCGCCGAAAAACCCATCATAAGTTTCGTCCTTATGGACATTTTTCTAATTAATTTCTTCATTACACATTTCTCCTTTAATCTACTATTGCAATTTTTATTATCATACAACTACTTATTCTAAAGTAATTGATTATGAATCACTCTCAAACTATAATGGATCTACTTCATAGTCCTTATATACCTAATAAAATCCTCTGCTATCATTGGTTTTGCATAGTAGTAACCTTGTATATAATC
>CAZJAS010000134.1:0-3168 GCA_964544135.1 uncultured Clostridium sp.
ATAAAAATAAGTCTATAGCCTCTATGGTTGAGGTCTATAAACTTATAATACGAGGGAGTGAAGATAATAGACAGTAACCCGCAAGGTCGATTATACGGCCATAACTCTCAGTTAGAAAATAAAAATCGATTGGTAGGTATTTTATACAAACAGCAGTTCATTAAGCCCATAGGCTGATGGATTAGTTATGGTTGTATTAAGAGTGCTGCCTTTTGAGGCAGTTTTTTATTTTATAGAAAAGTTCGTCCTATAAAATAAAAAAGCTCCGCTATGGATCGCACTGCGGCGGCAAGGAAGATGTCGCTTGCGCGACCCGTCGCAGGCGGAGAATCCCGCAAAGCGGGATTCTTTCTTGTTGCTTTTTAGTTCGCTGGGAGAATCCAATCAGAAAGGAATGATTCCATTGAATTTAATGAAAACAAAACGTCAACTTAGTACAATCCAGAAAAACAAGAATGAAATTGAAGCAAAGCTGCGTGCTTTTGCGGTTATGCCCCAGGAGGAAGTTTTTACTGAGCTAAAGACATCTCACCAAGGACTGACCAGTACAGAAGCCGAAGACAGACGGGATGAATATGGAGAGAATAAGATTACCGTCGGAAAAAAGGATACATCCCTTCATAGATTATTAGAGGCTGTTATCAATCCTTTTAACATCATTTTAATTGTTATTGCATCCATCACATTTATTACGGATGTACTATTATCCGAACAACCGGATTATCTTACGGTAACCATCATATTGTCACTGGTCTTTCTCTCAAGCCTGGTAGCCTTTGTGCAGAGTCAGCGCTCCAATGCTGCAGCAGAAAAGCTTACCAGTATGATATCCAACCAAGCGGATATCAGGCGGAACGGCAAGCTGTGTGAGCTTCCTATAGATGAAATAGTACCGGGAGATGTGGTACGTTTATCCGCAGGTGATATGCTTCCTGCAGATGTACTGTTTTTAACCGCTAAAGATATGTTTGTGGCACAATCGGCACTGACAGGCGAATCTAACCCTGTAGAAAAATTCAGCACAGTGGGAGATAAAAAAGCTGATGGGCTGACTGATTTACAAAACATAGGATTTATGGGTTCCAATGTTGTCAGTGGAAGTGGAACAGCACTTATATTGGCAACCGGTAATCATACTTATTTTGGCTCCATGGCAAAAACACTTTCAGGCGATAGGGCAGAAACCAGCTTTGAGCGTGGAGTTTCTTCCGTCAGCATGCTTCTTGTTCGTATGATGATCGTTATGGTACCTGTGATTTTTCTGATTAATGGTTTTACAAAAGGAGGCTGGTCAACGGCTCTGGTGTTTGCAATCAGTATTGCGGTTGGGCTGACTCCGGAAATGCTGCCCGTTATTATGACCTCTACCTTGGCAAAGGGTGCAGTAGCCATGTCAAAACAAGATGTGATTGTCCGTACACTGGGAGCAATTCAGACATTCGGCGAAATAGATGTGCTCTGTACGGATAAAACAGGAACCTTGACGGAGGATAAGATTGTTTTAGAGCGGTATATGAATCTGAACGGAGAAGAGGATAACCGCATTTTACGCCATGCCTATTTAAACAGCTCCTTCCAGACCGGGCTTAAAAATCTTATTGATTTAGCAATCATTAATCGATTTGAGCAGCGTGGCTATGAGGATACACTAAATAAATATCATTGTGTGGATGAAATTCCTTTTGACTTTACCCGTCGCAGAATGAGTGTGGTTTTAGCGGATCAAAACGGTAAACGCCAATTAATCACAAAAGGTGCTGTGGAAGAAATGATTGCCATCTCTGCTTTTATAGAGAGGGATGGTCAGGTTTTACCCATGGATGAAAAATCCAAGCAAGAGGCTTTAGCTCTTTACGAAAAACATAATGCCCAGGGTCTTCGTATGATTGCTGTCGCACAAAAAAACGAAGTTCCCGAAAGCGGTGTTTTTGGAGTGAGGGATGAGCGGGATATGGTATTAATCGGATTTGTTGGATTCCTTGACCCCCCTAAAGAAAGTGCTAAAACAGCAATCACTGCGTTACAGGAGCATGGAGTACGTACCATAGTACTGACCGGTGACAGCGAAGGTGTAGCTGTTAAAGTATGCAGTAAGGTAGGGGTGAATACATCCGTCTATTATACAGGCAGGGATGTAGATGGCATGGATGAAGAGGCCCTATTGCAGGCAGTAAAGACCTGTGATTTATTTGCTAAACTTTCACCCTCACAAAAGGAGCGTATTGTAAAAGCATTGCAGACTGCCGGCCACACGGTAGGCTATATGGGTGACGGTATAAATGATGCACCTGCGCTCAGACAGGCGGATGTGGGTATATCGGTAGACAGTGCAGTAGATATTGCAAAGGAAACAGCGGATATCGTTCTATTAAAAAAGGACTTGATGGTACTTGAACATGGTGTTATTGAGGGCCGCCGTACATTTGGAAATATTGTTAAATATATTAAAATGGCGGCAAGCGGGAACTTCGGAAATATGATTTCAGTTGTTTTTGCAAGCATATTTCTTCCGTTTCTGCCCATGCTTCCGGTTCAACTGCTGACTCAAAATCTATTATGTGATTTTTCACAGATGGGAATGCCTTTTGACCGTGTGGATAAGGAATACCTTAAAAAACCACGTAAATGGGAGACAAAATCCATTCAATCCTTTATGGCTTATATGGGACCTCTCAGCTCTATATTTGATATTTTATGTTTTGCTGTTATGTGGTGGGCAATCGGGGCAAATACGGTAGAGCTCTCTCCATTGTTCCAATGCGGGTGGTTTGTATTTGGAACGGTATCACAGGTATTGGTTATTCATATGATCCGTACGGCAAAGATACCATTTTTACAAAGCCGTCCATCAGTAGCATTGTTAATTTCAACTCTTACTGTAACAATTGCCGCATTGGTTATTGCATTTAGTCCGCTGGCAATCGGAATTGATATGATGGCGCTGCCGGTATCCTTTATTCCCTGGTTTATCCTTATTATAATCGGATACTGTTTATCGGCACAATTGATAAAGAAAATATACATTAAGCGTTACGGAGAATGGTTATAAAGAAATTCTTTTGTGTTTTACAATAATTAAAAATGGGTAAACTTATTGATAACTCTATATTTAATTGACAGTTTAGCAGAAGCCGGTTATGCCATACAATATGGCTATGGTGAAAAACA
>CAZJAS010000135.1:0-3150 GCA_964544135.1 uncultured Clostridium sp.
ATTTTATCATACAAATAATATGCTGTCTATTAAAAGAAGAACTATTCTTATATCTGGAATTGACACCAAGTATATTCCTGATACTATATAAATATACGTAATACTCTATAAAATGATATGTAAAATCAAGCGATAAATGAGGAGAGTAAAATGGAGAAAAAGAGAGCGGCTTTTTGACAGATTTTATAAAGCGGATTCTTCCAGAACCGGACAGGGAACCGGCTTGGGCTTATCAATTGCAAGCCTGCTTGTCGAAAAGATGAAAGGCTCTATCACCGCCCATGTAAATCATACTTCTATTATAATGCAATTAAATTTTATGAAATATAAAAGGTTTGAATTAAGAGATGTAATTGCATAACTATTTAGATTAGACTATTTTTCACTTCATTGACAGTAAATTTCCCTTCTTATATAATATTATCATATTTAGTAATTGCAAAACTTGCTTCCAAGTGGGCTCTACTCTTCATAATACTTTGGAATGCCATCTTTTTCTATGGAGATGAGACCCTAAGGGGGTTCTAAAAGCATGAAAGCCTTTGCTGAACATGCTTTTACACTTAGGTGCTCATTGGAATGGTTAGAAAAACCGGCTGACAAAGTATTATGTGAGTAGAGCCACTAGAAACGAGTTTCGCAAATGCCTATACAATCATATTAAATTAAAGGAGATGCTTTATGGATAAAAATCTTGTTGCACTCACGCCGCCCATGGGCTGGAACAGTTGGGATTGTTATGGTGCATCCGTGACCGAAGCTATTCTTATGGAAAATGCACAGTATATGGCAGACCATCTCAAAGATTACGGCTGGCAATATGTGGTTTGTGATATCCAGTGGTCGGAGCCGACTGCCAAATCCTGTGATTACAATGCTTTTGCAGACCTATGCATGGACGAGTATTCCCGTCTCATTCCCGCGCCTAACCGCTTTCCCTCCTGCGCAGATGGGCAGGGATTTGCACCGATAGCCAAAAAAGTGCACGACATGGGACTTTTGTTTGGTATCCACATCATGCGTGGTATTCCACGCCAAGCGGTTCACCGCAATACTGCTATCTTGGGAACCGAACTGCGTGCACGCGATATTGCTCATCCTTGGTCTCTTTGTGCATGGAATAGTGATATGTATGGTATTAACCCGGACGCACCCGGCGCGCAACAGTATTATGATTCACTTTTTGAGCTATATGCTGACTGGGGTGTTGATTATGTAAAGGTTGACGACATTTGTAACACGGGACGGGCACATTCCGATCCCTATTTTGGTGCCCGAGAGATTGAAATGATACATAAATCAATCAGACGCTGTAAGCGTCCCATGGTACTCTCCCTCTCCCCAGGTCCTGCCGTGGTGGAACATGCTTCTCACCTATCCAAATATGCCAATATGTGGCGCATCACCGACGACCTCTGGGATCAATGGCCTTTGGTCAAAGCAATGTTTGAGCGCTGTGACGTTTGGCAGACCCATGTACGTCCCGGCTGTTGGCCTGATTGTGATATGCTTCCCCTTGGTGTACTCTGCTGCTTTCAAAACGGCGGCGAACCCTGCCGCTTAACAAAAGAGGAACAGCGTACGCTTATGACGCTCTGGTGCGTCTTCCGCTCACCGCTAATGATGGGCGGCGATATGCGAAGGATGGATGAATGGACACTGTCGCTTCTAACCAATCAAGAGCTTCTCCACCTGACCAAACACTCCGAAGGCGCATTTCAGATTATCCGCAGTGATGACGAGGCCGTCTGGGCAACCCGTGATACCAATGGAGCTGCCTATGTGGCACTCTTTAATCTCTCAGATGAAGTGCAAACTGTAGAAACCTCACTATCAGACATAGGATTTGATGGAGAAGTAACCCTTTATGATTTATGGCTGCATAAAGAATCAGGCTACGCAAAGGACATTCTTTGCGCCAAGCTTGCCCCTCATGCAAGTATCATATACCGTCTGGGATGAAAATTTATTATTCAATTTTACTATATATCATTCCTGTCGCTGTCCAACGCTGGTCGATCTGCGAACCTGAGATAATAATCTTATTATCTTCAAATCGCAGCACTGTTGGCAGCCAGTCTACATAAAATTCATTGTGTGATTTTGGGAAAAGTGTTCTTGACTTTTCAGTTGGGTCTGTAATTGTAAGACCGTCAACTTTTATCACAAATCCCAGAGCATCATTTTCATAAATACCGTTTTGCGGAAAAGCATCCGGGCCGGATACACGATTGATATCTAAAAATGAAAGCAACTTATTTTCATAGCAAACCCAGTTTCCAGCAGAAATTTCAAGCGATAATTTATGGGAAGGAAATGCCTCAAACAGCAAATCCGCCATAGACCCATAATCCCGCAAGAACTGCTTAAAACTCTCCGCTCCGGGTGGCTTTCCCGCATAATATGGTTGCGACTTGTCCCTATTCCATATATATTCCAAATATGAAATTCCACGGTCATTTTCGAGATAATCAATCGTCGCCTCAGTTTTTTCTCTGTGTAGATATATAAGACATGGATTTAATGGTCGTATGATATCTATAATTTGATCAACAAAGCTTTGCAGCTCCTCATATGGCCTGTTCTTAAATAAAAAGTTAAATATTTGAAACTGGAAGATTGCGCTGTCTATAATATAAACTTCATCCCGATGTTCTAAAGCTTTTTCAGTAAAATGCTCCCACTTTTCCAAAGCAAACTTCTTGTACACATCAAGAGGGAATTTCCAGGCGTCATGCTCTAATAACGCCTCATAAACATCTACGCCGATTTTATCTTGATAATTCCATATGATTTCGGGTAAATGAATACCCACGGTGCTTTTTTTAAATACGGCTATACTGTTTAGAATGTCAGCCGCTTCAGGATATCGATTTATAAGAAATCAACGGCTTTCTACATATGGCAAAGGCACTAACTATTGATAAAATGCACCGCTCAAATCAAATCGTTAAACTTTGCACCTCTTTTGCACACCCCTCGTTTTAGAGGTTACCGATGTAAGTTACACACCGTCCATATACTTCAGTCAATGACTACCTTTGAGATATTTGTACTCATTGAATCATTCATGAACAAGCAATAGTCGCGGAAGTATTCAATTTCAAAAAGCAACGCACACTGATTACGGAAAACTAAAACCACATCCAA
>CAZJAS010000136.1:0-2806 GCA_964544135.1 uncultured Clostridium sp.
TTTATGCCGCTGATGCGGCATGTAGGTTAATATATGGCATTATATGCGGGTTTGCGGTGGTGACACTGGAAAAATCATTTATGTCATAAATAGTGTCATATCAGAGTCGGAATGCTGACTAATATAGTCAACAGAAGCCTGTTAATTATAGTAAGTAATTTGTAAGATAGACAGATAAAGAGACAGATATAGAGTCAGATACAGATAAAAAGGGGTTGTTGCTTCACGTAAAAATCGTGAAACAACACCCCTTTTAAACTCCGATACAATGCTCTAAGTATTACGGATTCCAGCCGTCCGGCTTAGAAATAACATTTGTAATTGAATAATTTCCCGCTTCCTTTTCGGTCAGTTGGTGGGAAAAATCCGCTCTCTTCTCGGGATTTGCGCCCGCTCCTGTGGAGAGGTACTCCCCATAGTAAAAGTGGCCATGGGGCTTATTCCAGTCATTCCATCCGAGAGGATGGATATGGGCATCCATTTCACAGTTTAAGAATACGGTTTTGGCCCATTCCCGCCAAGGACGTCCGAGATAGACGGAAGCAGGGGGACAGTCGCTAATAAGGCGGCAATCCTTAAATACATATCCGTAAGCCATATTCTGTGGTGTGGATGCGGCGGTGATATATCCGTATATCACTTCATCATCCGGACTTTCCGGTGGCTTTCGGTCACCGGGTTTTTTAGAATATATGGTGCAATCCGTAAAATAAGCAATTCCACCTCCGAATATAAAGTCCACATCTCCCTGTATAAAACATCGCCTGTATACATGTCTGCCCATGATACGGGGAGTAGATTCACCGGGACCCGTAAAACCGCCTGGCTTTGCCGCCTTAGGAGGCAGGGGAGCGGTAAAGAGGGTATCCTGGCTGGAAATCATACGGCAGTCCTCAAACAGAAGTCGGTCACCGTCGGCATAGAGTGCAAGAGCCTGCCCTACGGTATGTCCATAGCCGGCATCATTGACAAAGGAGATATTTTTTGCGGTAAAATCATGGGTATTGATATGTATGGAGGCTGTTCTGAAGGTGCCGCGCCTTTCTCCGTCCGGCATCATTTCATAGGCGGCAAGGTGATAAGCAATGATGGTGGTATCGGCATGTTCTCCCATAAATGTTACATAAGGGCGTTCTACAACCAATCTTTCCCTATAGGTGCCCGATGCAATATGAATGATAACGGGTGTAATTTCCTCTGAAACAGCAGGAAAAGTCTGTGTAGAAACAGAAACTGAAGGCAAAGAATCTAAAGCATCTCCGATTGTGGAGAAGTTCGGTTTCTTTGCCGGATGGTTCACATATAAATGCAGGGCTGTATCTTTCATAGTATGTATCCTTTCAAAACTAACGATAGCAGATAATTGCCATTTAACAAGCGGCTCTGCTCATTATATTACTTTGGAATGCCATCTTTTTCTATGGAAATGAGACCGTAAGGGATTTCTAAAAGCAGGGAAGCCTTTGCTGAACCTGCTTTTACACTTAGGGGCTCATTGGAATGGTTAGAAAAACCGGCTGACAAAGTATTATAATGAGCAGAGCCGTTAAAAATGTGTTTGGTAATTAACTAATAAAGATAGTTTATAATAAGCTTTCAATAAAGAGCTCCGGTGTTTCTATGAGATTGATATACTCGTTATCGCATTGTACCGTAGGACGGGAAAGGTAGTCCCTATTGATATATACGATAGTCCCCTCCCTGCCGTCATTTAACTTGCAACGGTTTAATATATAAGTATTCATTACATTTTCCAAGAAAGTCATAATATAGCGGGGATCATATTTTTGTAATCCCTCCTGTTCAAAAAGGGCGATTACAGTAAAAGGACAAAGAGGGCCCCGGTAAACTCTGGCTGCCGTCATAGCATCGTAGACATCCACAATAGATACTAATTTTGCAAAACGGTCTATCTGCGCTCTTTTCAGGCGGAAAGGATAACCGCTGCCGTCACAACGCTCATGATGCATAAGAGCTGCATTACAGATGGGCATTGCAACATTTTGGTCACGCAAAAGCTGGTAGCCCGAAACGGGATGCTGTTTAATAATATCATATTCATCGGTGGTAAGCTTTGCCGGCTTGTCTAAAATTGTTTTAGGGACATGGAGTTTTCCGATATCATGGAAAAGTCCGCAGGAGGTAGCAAGCCGTATTTCATTTTCCGACATAGAAAGCCATCTGGCTGCCACATTGCAAATCAAGGCAACATTAATACAATGGGCAAATGTAGAATCATCATACTCACGCATACAATGCAGCATATCGAAAACACCCAGCGCCGTGTGCACATTATCCAAGAGGGCAAGTGTACCTTCCAGCAACTCATCGGTATCAAGTCGGAAATCTTTTTCTAAGCTTGCCTGTACGGAATTTCTGAAATTAATGATTTCCTTATCATAATCCTTTTTGAATCTTTTAAAAACATTACTATTCTTGATCCGTTCCGAATAAATGTCGGATAAAATTGTTTCATCAATAACCACGGGAGCATCCTTAATCCGGATGCTGATAATATCATACATTTCAAGAATCGTAATGGCACTGTCAGTAAGTACAGTTCCGTTGGGAATCAGCAGTTGGTCATTGTAGCTGAAGATATCTTCGGCTGTAATCATACCGGGAATCAACTGTGTAGCGGATACTCTTCTCATCTAAGAAAACCTCGTATTTCTTTTATGTACTGGAAAATGTATCAAAAATGAAGTTCTTATAATTATAAGATTTTTCTAAAGTAATGTCAAATTCACTTTTGTTCATAAAACTTTCATTGATTAGGCCTGCTTTTAGTTGAATATACCAATAA
>CAZJAS010000137.1:0-2782 GCA_964544135.1 uncultured Clostridium sp.
GTCATTCGCCGTTACTACGGAAGGTCAAATCCAAAGATTTCCATTGGGCAGTTATCTATTTGTCGTCTACAAGAGCTATCGCGTGGAATAATCAGCTAATTTCTTTATCCGCAAAAGAATTTGATGTTCTTCATTTTATTGCCGAAAATCATCCTGCTTCGTTTCCAGTGAAGAGATTATTAAACATGTATACAATAAAGAATTTGATTTGTTTTCCTCTGTTCTAATATAATATGTACCTTTACCGATGAAAACGGGGATGTATATGAGGTATCTGATCAGTTTCTGATTGTACCAATATAAAATCAACTTATAAGCCATCATATTAAACAGTGTTGAACTCTGAAAAGAATTAGACACTGTTTATTTTATATAGTAAAATATTATCATCCAACTTAAGGTTGGATGATAAACTTCAAATCCAAATAACACTCCATAGAGTACCAACCATATTCATCTTATACTATAATCAAAACGGAGGTATTTATTATGGCAAATATTATGCTTGACGAACAGTTGGCATTGTTGCGCAAACCAAAGGGATAACACAAGAAGAACTTGCAATTGTATTCGGTGTGACAAATCAATCTGTATCAAAATGGGAAAGCGGAACCTGTTGTCCGGATATATCATTGCTGCCGGATATTGCAAAATTCTTTGGTGTATCCATTGATTCACTGTTCGGATTTGTTAACACTAAAAACAGCTTTGATGAGACAGTTCAGACTATGAAGCAATTATTTTTAGAAACAGCATCTAGCGATTGTTTTAATATTGCTTATAAATTAGCCTTTTATTTACATGAAGGTGCGTGTTCAAAAGGATATAAGGGTTATCTGCCATGGGATGCGGACAAAGTAAGGAAAACGAATGATGATTATGATAAATGGGGATTCTCTGTTATGTGGTTAACACTTGGGTAATCGATAGTTGGACCCCAGTGGGTATGCTTTCGGCAAACCTAACCGACACATTAAACATCAGAGGATCTGTTTGGGATGACTGGCATATCGGTCCTCTGAACCCTTAAAATGAAAGGAAGAAAAGTATGACTAAAAATAAAAAAATAGTATTCTGCCTTGTGATTGCAGTGCTTGTGTGCCTTGCATTTAGCACTACAGCTTTTGCTGCGGGGGATGTTGCCGGAGCCATTGAGGGAACTTGGAATGATGCCTCCGGGCAAATCAAGACAGTGGTCAACAAGGTGGTATTCCCCGCAATCGACCTCATTTTGGCAGTGTTTTTCTTTGCCAAACTCGGCATGGCTTATTTTGATTATCGAAAAAGTGGGCAGTTTGAATGGACTGGTCCGGCAATTCTATTTGCTTGCTTAATCTTTACAATATAACCGCTCCGACATATATTTGGGCTATATTAGGCTTGTAACTAAACGATAGAACCATCATACTTTTATTGTTTAACAGCATCTTAAGCATAGCAATAAAATGGTATGCTTAAAGTCCCTTGGGTAATATCGAGTTTAGGGCTTTGCACCCACTAAGAAAAATAGCGTTGCAAGGAAAATTCCCTCACAACGCTATTGTCTTTCTTTGGTTTGCCTATGGTTTAGCTGTGTTTAGATTCATATGCTGACAATCGGGGCAAACTCCCTCAAAAACGGTTCTATGCCTCTCAATGGCATAGCCTGTTTTTGTAGCCACTTCCTGATCCAGTTCTCCATGGTAGTATAACGGTACATCACACACGGTACTACACTCCGTACACAGAATGTGGTGGTGAAAATCCAAGCGGTAGTCAAAGCGATCGGCGCCGGACACCTTTACATGGAGAAGTTCTCCGTTTTGTACAAGAAGGTTTAGGTTCCGATAAACAGTACCACAGCTAATCTTATCGTTGATTGCCCGAGCATTCAGATAAATTTGATCTGCACTGGGATGGTCGCAACTTGCCCTAACCACATCCAAAATCAGCTGACGTTGTTTGGTATTTCGCCGCTGCTTCATAAGAACACTCCTGCTGGTTATGATTTGCTTACATTGTGCTGGAAAGAGTTGCCTGAACCAAGCCATTATGATCTAGCTTGGCAAGTTCCTTCACTTTATCTATGCACAGCCCGGCAGCCTTGGCAAAGCGTTCGCCGTACTCGGCATCTGCAAGATAGCAGTGAACAGCATGACGATACTTGATGTTCTCAGTGACAGGAGCCATATCTTCGGCAGTGTTTTCGATGAGGATTTGCTTCTTGTCTTCGGTTAATATACGCCACAGGTTGCCGCCTGCACGGAAGCAGTCATCGGTTGGGTCATCCTTAGGGTCGTAGCGGTACATTGCGCCCTCAAGTTCAAGAGGCGGCTCCATAACTTCAGGTTGGGCAGTCCAAGCACCGTAGCTGTTTGGAGAATACGCTGGAGCACCGCCGTAGTTTCCGTCTACACGCATAGCGCCATCACGGTGATACTCATTGACTTCTACCTTAGCACGGTTAACCGGGATATGGTTGTGATTTACTCCTAAACGGTAACGCTGTGCGTCGCCATAGGAGAACAATCTGCCCTGTAGGAAACGGTCGGGGCTAAATCCGATACCCGGAACCACATGGGCAGGGGTAAAGGCAGCCTGCTCAACCTCGGCAAAGTAGTTTTCTGGATTGCGGTTTAGCTCCAGCTCGCCCACTTCTATGAGAGGGTACTCGCCATGAGGCCAGATCTTGGTGATGTCAAAGGGATTCTCATAATGATCTTTTGCCTGCTCCTCTGTCATAATCTGCACATACATGGTCCACTTAGGGAAGTCACCGCTCTCGATAGCCTCATACAGATCC
>CAZJAS010000138.1:0-2741 GCA_964544135.1 uncultured Clostridium sp.
TTATATTATAGAATGTTCAACTTTCCGTGTCCATAGTTATATACTAACACCAGAACTTGCGGAATTATTCCGTGAGATTGAGGTTGTAACCGAACTTTCCAGAAAGGCAATTTATGAAAATGCTCGAACCACTATAAACCAGACGGAATGGGCGAAGCGCAACAACGCCTACCTTGAACGCCATCGCGAAGCCATGGAGCGAGTTGACGAGTTGGAAGCGGTCAAGCGAGAGCGCCTTGGTAAGGGCAAAATCATCGAAAGCTTCATCAAAGACATCGAGAGCCGCCCGCTTGCCATCGCCGAGTTTGACGAAAAACTGTGGCTTGCCGTAATCGAACAAGTGACAGTCGACCAAAACGGCACAATGACATTCAGATTCAAGAACGGCTCGAAAGTCACAGCTTAACATTCAACCATTTACGGCTCGCCTTCAGGCGGGCTGTTTTTCATAATATTATCTTTTAACGATTACAGGGCAAATCGTTAAAAGTAAGCACCTGTAAGCCATAGGTTCGTGTCAAATGTCCTCCGAAAACGGCTATTCAAAAGCACCAGCTATTGCTATAAAGCAAAAAATACAAAGCCCGAAAGTGGCTTATTTCAAGCACTTTCGGACAAACAAAAAACCACCTGCTGACAAAATTCCTTTTATCAATAGATGGTATTTGATTTGATGCGGAAGAAGGGACTTGAACCCTCACGTTGTAACCAACACAAGATCCTTAGTCTTGCCTGTCTGCCAATTCCAGCACTTCCGCTTATAAGTGCCTTAGGCACCGCGCAAAGTTGATAATATCATTTACGGTATTAAAAGTCAATATTAATTTCATAATATTCCGGCAAAACTATTAATTTTATTGCATTAACTGCCGATACTTGATATATTAAGAATAGGTATAAAGTATTATATTTATTCGTACTATGTAACATAGGCATGGATGCCGATAATTCACAAGGAGTGAAGTGTGGAAATTTCCCGCACTCCCTTCAAATTAAGCGTGTAAAGGACGCAGATGGGAGGATTATATGAGTATTAAAGGTATTAATATTGCAGCAAAAAGTGATTATTCTTATTTATTCAAAGGATTAGGTTCATCAGGCGGAGGTATGGGTAATCTGAACTTTCTTTCCGATTATGCCAGCATCAAAAACGGCAGCTACGGAAAACTGATGAAAGCTTACTATAACACTAAGACCAGTTCAGAGGTTGATTCTCTAGTAAATAAAACCTCTAATTCTACCAGTACAGATACTACCAAGACACTGGCTAAAGTACAAAATAATACCGATTCATTAAAAGAATCCGCTGATGCTCTGCTAAAAACAGGCAAAAAGTCGGTTTTTGAAGGCAAGGAAGTAAACGAAGATGTTTATAAAGCAGTATCCAAATTTGTAGATAGTTATAATTCAGTTATATCCTCTACAAAAGATGCAAACAGCTCTTCTATTACTAACAGAACCAATAATTTAATTAACTCTACTAAAAACAATTCCGATCTTCTATCTGATATAGGTATTACTGTTGGAAGTGACAATACCTTATCAATTGATAAAGAAGCTTTTATGAAAGCTGACTTTACTACTGTTAAGGGACTTTTTAATGGAAACAGTTCGTATGCATATCGTATTTCCGCACAAGCTTCCATGATTAATTTTGTGGCTAACAATGAAGCAGTTAAGGCCAATACCTATAATTTCACTGGGGCTTATAATAATAACTACAACTCCGGCAATATTTACAATAGTTTCTTCTAGTTTAAAATAATACTAATATTAACAATTTATATTACCGATAATTTAAAATCAAAAGTACCGGAAGGGATATATACTTTCCGATCCTATTTACTACCTCTCCTTAATAAGACTACTTTTTGACTTCTTTAAATGAATATGTTATCATACCTATTCAATACTTTATATTTTATTTTACTTATGATTAGGAGGGGAAGTATGAATAATTATTTATTTTATAGCTATTTGAAGTGGCAAAAAGACAATAATGATAGTTCAATTAAGAAATTATTAAAATTACCAAAACCAGCTATTGTTTTATTGATTTTACTCTCCATTAGTTGTATTACAACAATTATTTTATTATTTATACAATTAAGTCTATCTTATATCGCTCTAGCATTTGAATTTATAATTGTAGTAATAACATTTTTTTATTCAGAACGTATGCTTATAAAAACATCTATAAATAATTTAGAAAGCTATAGAAATTATTGTTTTAAACTATATACTTGGATCTGTACTTTTTCAGTAACAGAAAAAGAAGATATAAACGAATTAATGAATAGAATATTAGAAAGTAAAAATAATTTAGCGATAATTAAAGTAAGGCAGTTAGAAAGAATTGATAGGTGGATGCAAGTATTAGTAATACCAATTGTTTTAGCAATAGTAAATAATTTAATTAGCAAACAAACTGATATTAATCAAGTAACAGTATATATTTTAACAATTCTTGCACTATTTGCTACGATATACTTTTTTATCTATGCAGCTATTGCAGCAATGAATATATTTAATAAAAAGAAAATAAATCAATATCAAAGTTTTGCTGATGACCTGCAAGGTATTATTGATGTGAAATTTGGTATGTTATCAGGCAATGATAAATAGTAAAAGCTACCAACGAATAATTAAAATATTTCTTGTAAACATAGACTATATACTATTTTTATCAATAATAAAATATTATTATCACTGAAAACCGTTCGAGAAAGAACATTTTAATT
>CAZJAS010000139.1:0-2703 GCA_964544135.1 uncultured Clostridium sp.
TTACCTTTCACGAAGTATCTGACCTTTATTTACTTCATAAATAATATCACACTGCTCAATTGTTCTCAAGCGATGGGCAATAATTATCATAGTCTTCTTACCCTTAAATTGTGCGATAGCATCCATAATCGCCGTCTCTGTTTCATTATCAAGTGCGGATGTAGCCTCATCGAATACAAGGATTTCGGGATTATGATATAAGGCTCTGGCGATGCCCATACGCTGCTTTTGTCCTCCCGAGATACGAATACCCTGTTCTCCTACTGCAGTCTCAATCCCATCCGGCAGCTCCTTTACAAAATCCTCTAACTGGGCTTCCCTTAAAACCTCCCATACACGTTCTTCACTGATTTCACTTTCATTCATACCGAAGGCAATATTCTGCTTAATGCTATTATCTGTCAAATAAACATTTTGAGGGATATAACCGATATGGGCAAGCCATTCGTTTCTATACTTTTTAATATCTAAACCGTCGCATAGGATAACACCCTCATTCATATCAAGCAAACCCAAAAGAATATCTACAACTGTTGTTTTACCTGCACCGGAAGGCCCTTTTATTCCGATTGAGCTTCCGATTGGCAATATCATATCTGCACCGTCCAGTATTTTTTTCTCTGTATTGGGATACGCAAAGGTAACTCCTTTGAATTCTATTTTATCCTTTGTTGTAAATTCTTTATCTTTATTTGCTTCTTCAATCCTTATTTCTTCCTCTGTTTTACTCTGTCTGTTAAATACATTATCATATCCTTCTTTTTCCACCATATCATATATTATGGTCAAAGAAGGCTCATAATAAGCCAGATTTGCTAAATGTGTATTCATCCTGCTCACACTCGGTAAAATACGAAATGCGGCAACCGCAAATGCAGAAATAACAGATGCCATCTGCACCATATCTGCACCTCTATTCATGCTCACCATTAAATAAAGCAATATGCCGCTGATAAATACTGTTTCCAGCAATAGTCTGGGAATCGCACTAAAAACCGCATATCTGGTATTTAACTTAGCCTGTTTCTCGGCATCTGAACGATAATGTTCATCAAAGTAAGACTCCTTTTGCATTACCTTTACAATCTTAATGCCATTCATAGATTGCAAAATCCATTTAGTTAGAACAGCTATAAATCCCTGGTCCTTTCGACCTAACCCACCGATATGCTTTTTCAGCCCCTTTGTAACAGCCAGTGTAACCGTGATTGTTAACAAAGCCAAAAACAAAGTCATTTTCCAATCGGTTGCAAATAAAAAGATTGCAATGCAAAGAGATACTAAAATTTCTGTTAGCAGCCTCATTAATTCCAATAAAATTGCAAATACATTTTGAATGTCACTTCTTATGATTCTTAATATTTCAGCCACATCCGCATATAAAAAATATTCATACGGTCTGTTTAAATACCACTCCAATAATTTTGCCTGCGTTCCTGCCCTATTTTTATTGACAAATTTCGATTGTACATATACCAATAATAGTAGATAGAGATTCTTAACAACATAAATGGCTATCATGGTTCCCAGCAAAAACATAAATATATCATCAGATTTGGTTATACCAAAGACTTTTGAAATAAACGAAATATATTTAACATCTTGTATACTATCAGGAACCATCATCATTTGAACCACCGGAATAATCGCGGAAACACCTAATGTTTCCAGCAACGCACCAATAAAAATCATGATAGTTAGGAATGCAGTTCCTATTTTTTGCTTTTTATTTAAAAAAAACAGTAAATTTTTAAATAATTTCAATCCAGTATCCTCCCTGACTTATTAATCAGTAACCACCCATTCTTCTGCAGTTCCTCTACTTCTTCAATATCCTGTATCACTTGATTGTCTAAAACTTCAGGACGAATCCGTAGTCGATCGGTTCTTTTATTTAACTTTGCCGCCCAAAGGCTGAATGTTGAATTTGCACAAATATTTGCTTTACACAAGCTCATTAAATACATATCAAATATACTGTCCTTACCCTTATTCCAATCAATTATTTTAACATTTTTCCCCTTTAATTTCTTGCGTATGGATGAAGCATCCTCACAAAACAAATAAAGCACCGGATTTTTACATGATTTTTTAACATAGTTTATTGCGGACTGATAATATTCCTCCGTACAAATTCCACCGAATAATTTTTCGTTTTCGGGCAATAGATAATCTCCTAAACGCACATGAATACCGATACTCTCGCATTTTGCTAACTCTTTGGCAATTTCACTGTTTTTCTCCCCCGTTAAATCGGGAAACTGTAATTTTTTCTGTAAAAGCTCTTCTATTTTACCACTGTAACGCTCACTATTCCAATAGCCCTGCAGATATCCGTCTTCCCTATCAAAAACCTCCGGCATAAACTGCCTGTCCTCGATCAGGGCTTTGTTATAAGAACCAAACAGCTTCCTTCTGACTTTATTCCAAAAGGTTTTTCCCTCATCCAGATATTGTAATTTCTCTTTTTCCGTACAGCTTTTATACGAAAGATTCTGAAATAATAGCAAATCCAATGGTCTTTTATCCTTGCTGTCATTTTCCTTTGCATAGTGAGAAATATCAAGGCATACCTCTTTTCCCATTTCCTGCAATAATACATAAAAAGCATATTGGAATAACTGATTTCCCAGTCCTCCCATCACTCTTATAATAAGCATGGTTTTCCCCTTCTCTTTCTAATAATTGCGAAACTTGTTTTTA
>CAZJAS010000140.1:0-2672 GCA_964544135.1 uncultured Clostridium sp.
GATATGGCATTTAAATGCTTTGGGGTACGTACGAAAGAAACCACATATCGAATGCTTGATGATTTTATGGATTATCTGTTCAGTCCCTTTTCCTTACTTTCAAGAGACGGCAACAGAATTTCTGCTGCGGGTTGGAACTATGCCTTATTAAGGGAGCATAATCCACGATTAGGGAAATGGTATTTTGGGGGAAGCCTCATCGGAATGATTTTTGGATGTATATTAACGCTTCTTGCATACTGTGAAAAATTATTTAAAAAGCAAAAAATAAAACCGATATACGGATGGATTCTTCTATTTATGCTGATAGAAGCTCTTTGGTTCACCATAAGCAGCAGCAATGCCAATAACTATGGAAATGTATTATTTATTATATTTTTTTATTATGTTCTCGGACTTTATACTTATATTAAAAAGGGCAATATATAAAATAAATGATATTAAATCAATTCAGAAGCTTTGCGATGTATACATATAGGGCTATCAAGGGTAAACTAAAAATAACACTATATGGAAATATAGGGATCATATTGCCGGGAAACGGCCTATGGTATTGGTAATTGTAAAGAAGTGGCAATTGTGCTATACTTACCCAAAAGATTTGTACGAGTAATAAATATAGAGAGGAAAAGCATGTGAATGTCAATATACCATTAAAAAGAGCAATACAAACCGTTATATTTCTTTTGATGGTTTTTGTTATTTTGCTCATATGGCCTTTTAATATATGCAGTAATTGGAAATATAGTGGGGAAGCAAATTCCGACTCTATATCTATTGTAGAAAATGAGAGCACTATATTACAAGATTTTACACCGGAACTACCCGGCCTTGCTTTTATTGATTTTTATATTTATAACGAAGAGATTCCTGAAGGTGCATCACTCATCTTCTATCTTTTTGATGGAGAGATAAAGCAATTAGATAAAAGAGAAGTTTTTGTGGATAAACTATCTTTACCCGGTCCATGTAGAATTAAGATAAACAGTGAGATAAAAGCGGGTGAAAGATGTTATTTTGTAGTCGATAATGCAGGGACAAACTGGCTGTTTGCTTCATCCGATGGGATTAATATAGATATAAGATATGAATATAAAATGCCTCTTACAGATACACAATATTTATTTTATGGGCTGACCGTATTATTTATAGGTGTCTTTTTAATGGTACTGACAGAGATGATTTTGAGAAAGTCTAAGCGCTTTATAAGATTTGACTTTGGCATTCGATTATCTCTTGCTATAACAGCGTCTGCCGCATTCCTATGGCTGGCCTACCAGGTTTTTCCCGGTAAAAGATTTTCAACGAATTGGATAGATAATTTGTTTTATGAGATAGGTATTTTCTTGTTTTTAGCAGTATTATTGTGCGGGCTTTTATATAAGAGAGAAGAGACTCCTCAAAAGAAAATAAAGATAGGGGAAGTATGCTGCTCTATTCCGGGAGTATTGCAGTCCTTTGCTTTTGCGGGAGTCATGCTGGGATGTGTCAGATATGCCAATGCGTTAAACAGTTATCATCAAAAACTGGCAGTTAATATTGTGCTGGCAAGCTTTGCACTTGCTATTATTTTTAGTTATACCAAAAAAGAAATCTTTAATTGGTATCATATTATCTATCTTGTTTTTGCTATCACGGGTGCCGTTAGGTATTGTTACCAGCATAATGACCATATCGAACATTGGAATGTGGCGAAGGGAACAGCAATCTCAGCAGTACTTTGGGGTATTGTAGTCATTAACACGATAAGGATTGTGATACTGAATAAAAAGAATAAGGTATCTGTTTTCTATATGCTTGCACTGCTTGCGCTGATTCTGGAAATGGTAAGAAGCAGAAATACCAGAACATGGCCTATTGAAATTGCTGTTTATTGGGGACTTTTTGCGATTCGTGTAGCTTATAAGGGAAGGGTTAAGCAATATTTGAATCATTTCTCCTACGGTGTTTTTATCCATTTTATTGGTATCAGTATCTATGCCATGCTATACAGGCCCTTCCATTATTATTCCTATATCCGTTACCCCTCCGTATTTCATACGGTCACTATGGCAGCGGTATATTTCACTTTGGTGTTGATTCTTGCGCTTGTGCGTTTTTTATATGTATATAGAACTAGAAAAAGTTTATTAGAATCATGGAAAGAAATAATTGTAATGGGATTGGCATCTGGTTTTTTACTGCTGACTATATCCAGAACAGGATTATTGGCAGCAATTATTATGTGTCCAATTATTATTATAATTTCAGCGTATGTAGAGTTTGGCGACAAGATAAAAGGGGCATTTAAGAGATTGCTTCTTTTTTCTGGGATAGTGGCAAGTTTTTTTATGGTGGTATTTACCTTTTGCCGCCTAGTTCCGGCGATAGTCAGCAAACCTTTTACTTATGAAATAGAATGGTTTGTAGGTTCTGTCAATGAAGGGGAAGAATGGGATTCCAGATGGTTTTCTACAGTGCCAAGATTTTTTGGTGTTGCAGATGCCAAATTGAGTTTTTATGGCGTTTTAATAAATGAGGCTAATTATTCGAACAATAAAAGTAATGGTAGTTATGAAAACCATGAAAACAATTTTAATAATGAAAACAATGATAATGAAAAGAGCGTACAGAATTCTAAAGAGCTGCCTTCTGACTTGACAGCTATGGGTGCAAACACAGATTATAGTAAT
>CAZJAS010000141.1:0-2658 GCA_964544135.1 uncultured Clostridium sp.
CAGGAGGCTCTACTCTCCATAATACTTTGTCAGCCGGTTTTTCTAACCATTCCAAAGTAATATGAGAAGTAGAGCCCCTAGGAAACAAGTTTTATTTATCATCCGCTGCCGCTACACCGGGAAGCACCTTGCCCTCTAAAAATTCAAGAGATGCGCCGCCGCCGGTTGAAATATGAGACATCTTATCGCCAAAGCCCAACTGGTTTACCGCTGCTGCGGAATCGCCGCCGCCGATAATAGTGGTTGCTTCTGTCTCAGCCAGAGCCTTTGCTACAGCGATGGTACCTGCTGCAAGAGTAGGGTTCTCAAATACGCCCATAGGTCCGTTCCATACTACAGTTTTAGCAGATTGAACCGCATCAGCAAAAATCTTCTGCGTTTTAGGTCCGATATCACAGCCTTCTCTGTCCGCAGGCATATTATTTACTTCATAAGTTTCCACCTCAATCGGTGCATCTATCGGATTGGGAAAATCCGCAATAGTAACAGAGTCAACAGGCAGCAATAAATTCTTGCCCAGTTTATCTGCCTTTTCCATCATTTCCTTACAATATTCAACCTTGGAATCATCCACCAGTGATTTACCGATTTCATAGCCCTTTGCCTTTAAGAAGGTATAAGCCATACCACCGCCGATAATCAGGGTATCACATTTATCCAGTAAATTGGAAATTACATTTAATTTATCCGCTACCTTTGCTCCGCCTAAAATAGCAACAAAAGGTCTTTCGGGATTCTCTACTGCGTTGCCAAGGAAATCAATTTCCTTCTGCATTAAGTATCCAACTACATTTTCTCCGCCCTTAGCGGTAATAAATTTGGTAACTCCTTCAACCGAGGCATGTGCCCTGTGAGAAGAGCCAAATGCATCACATACATAAATATCCGCTAAATCTGCCAGCTCCTTGCTGAAGGCTTCACCGTTTTTGGTTTCCTCCGCTCCGCGGAAGCGTGTGTTTTGAAGCAGAACCACATCTCCTTCTTTCATCTCTTCCACTGCTTTGGTAGCGGCACTTCCCGTTACATTGTCATCTGCCACAAAGTTAATCTCTTTCCCAAGCGTTTCGGATAATCTTTTTGCAACAGCTGCCAGAGACTCGTCTTCATTCGGTCCGTTTTTTACTTTACCTAAATGAGAACATAGAATCACCTTACCACCATCATTGATTAATTTTGCAATGGTGGGGATTGCTGCTTTGATTCTTGTATCGTCCGTGATTTCACCATTCTTCAATGGTACATTAAAATCGCATCTAACCAAAACTCTTTTGCCCTTGGCATTGATGTCATCTACCGATTTTTTGTTCAAACCCATTTTTGATTCCTCCAAATTTTTAATAACTTTAATCCGTAAGAGTCCGCCCAAATATGCGAACAAAAAGGTCCGGCCCTCAAGACCGGACCTTTGTAGGTCTAATACTAATAATTTATGCTAACTCACTGAAATACTTAATGGTACGAACCATCTGGCTGGTGTAGCTGTTTTCATTGTCATACCATGAAACAACCTGTACCTGAGTATTACCGTCTTCCATAGGAGCAACCATAGTCTGTGTTGCATCAAAGATAGAGCCGTAAGTACTGCCGATAACGTCGGAAGATACAATTTCATCTGTATTGTAAGCAAAAGAATCCGTTGCTGCCGCTTTCATAGCCGCATTCACTTCGTCCTTTGTCACAGCACCCTTTACAACCGCTATCAAAATAGTGGTAGAACCGGTAGGTGTGGGTACACGCTGTGCGGAACCGATTAATTTGCCGTTTAACTCAGGAATAACAAGGCCGATTGCCTTTGCTGCTCCGGTGGAGTTGGGAACGATATTGCATGCGCCCGCACGGCTTCTTCTTAAATCGCCCTTTCTCTGAGGTCCGTCAAGAATCATCTGATCACCTGTGTAAGCATGTACTGTTGTCATGATACCGCTCATAATAGGCATTAAGTCATTTAATGCTTTCGCCATGGGAGCCAAGCAGTTTGTTGTACAAGAAGCTGCTGAAATTACAGTATCCTCTGCTTTTAAGATATCATGGTTTACATTGAATACAACGGTAGGAAGGTCATTGCCTGCGGGAGCAGAAATAACTACTTTACGTGCACCTGCGGTAACATGTGCGGATGCCTTCTCCTTAGAGGTATAGAAGCCTGTACACTCTAAAACTACGTCTACTTTTAATTCGCCCCAAGGTAATTTGGATGCATCTGCTTCTTTATAAATGGTGATGGTCTTACCGTTAACGGTAATATTACCTTCGCCTGCTTCTACAGAATCCGCATATTTGTATTTACCCTGAGATGAATCATACTTTAACAAGTGTGCAAGCATATCCGGGCTTGTCAAATCGTTAATTGCTACTACATCATATCCTTCTGCATCAAACATCTGTCTGAATGCAAGACGACCAATACGGCCGAAACCATTAATTGCTACTCTTACTGCCATTTTAGTTTCCTCCTAAAATCTTATTATTTATTTATCCAATCAGTCCGATTGTCAAAATTTTATCAGCACTGTTATTTTACCTAATAATAATGAATAATACAAGATGTAAATAGAAAATATTTACAATTACATCTAAAGTTTATATAATCTTTACATTTTTAACTCGCTTTTCTGTTATAATATCCACAATATCACTTTTTTAAGGGAAATTGCGAAA
>CAZJAS010000142.1:0-2624 GCA_964544135.1 uncultured Clostridium sp.
GATATGGCATTTAAATGCTTTGGGGTACGTACGAAAGAAACCACATATCGAATGCGGGACGATTTTATGGATTATCTGTTCAGTCCCTTTTCCTTGCTTTCAAGAGACGGCAACAGAATTTCTGCTGCGGGTTGGAACTATGCTTTGCTGAGGGAGCATAATCCACGATTAGTGAAATGGTATTTTGGGGGCAGCCTAAACGTAATGATTTTTGGATGTATATTAACGCTTCTTGCATTCTGTGAAAAATTATTTAAAAAGCAAAAAATAAAACCGATATACGGATGGATTCTACTATTTATGCTGATAGAAGCTCTTTGGTTTACCATAAGCAGCAGCAATGCCAATAACTATGGAAATGTATTATTTATTATACTTTTTTATTATGTTCTGGGACTTTATACTTATATTAAAAAAGACAATATATAAAATAAGAGATATTTAATCAAGTCAGAAGCCTTGAGATGTATACATATAGGGTTATCAAGGGTAAACTAAAAATAACACTATATGGAAATATAGGGATCATATTGCCGGGAAACGGCCTATGGTATTGGTAATTGTAAAGAAGTGGCAATTGTGCTATACTTACCCAAAAGATTTGTACGAGTAATAAATATAGAGAGGAAAAGCATGTGAATGTCAATATACCATTAAAAAGAGCAATACAAACCGTTATATTTCTTTTGATGGTTTTTGTTATTTTGCTCATATGGCCTTTTAATATATGCAGTAATTGGAAATATAGTGGGGAAGCAAATTCCGACTCTATATCTATTGTAGAAAATGAGAGCACTATATTACAAGATTTTACACCGGAACTACCCGGCCTTGCTTTTATTGATTTTTATATTTATAACGAAGAGATTCCTGAAGGTGCATCACTCATCTTCTATCTTTTTGATGGAGAGATAAAGCAATTAGACAAAAGAGAAGTTTTTTTGGATAAGCTATCCTTACCCGGCCCATGTAGAATTAAGATAAACAGTGAGATAAAAGCAGGTGAAAGATGCTATTTTGTTGTCGATAATGCAGGTACAAACTGGCTGTTTGCTTCTTCCGATGGGATCAATATAGATATTAGATACGAATATAAAATGCCTCTTACAGATTCGCAATATTTATTTTATGGGCTGACCGTATTATTTATTGGTGTCTTTTTAATGATACTGACAGAGATGATTTTGAGAAAGTCTAAGCGCTTTATAAGATTTGACTTTGGCATTCGATTATCTCTTGCTATAACAGCGTCTGCCGCATTCCTATGGCTGGCCTACCAGGTTTTTCCCGGTAAAAGATTTTCAACGAATTGGATAGATAATTTGTTTTATGAGATAGGTATTTTCTTGTTTTTAGCAGTATTATTGTGCGGGCTTTTATATAAGAGAGAAGAGACTCCTCAAAAGAAAATAAAGATAGGGGAAGTATGCTGCTCTATTCCGGGAGTATTGCAGTCCTTTGCTTTTGCGGGTGTCATGTTGGGCTGTGTCAGATATGCCAATGCATTAAACAGTTACCATCAAAAACTGGCAGTTAATATTGTGCTGGCAAGTTTTGCACTTGCTATTATATTTAGTTATACTAAAAAAGAGATCTTTAATTGGTATCATATTATATATCTTGTATTTGCTATCGCAGGTGCCGTTAGGTATTGTTACCAGCATAATGACCATATTGAACATTGGAATGTGGCGAAGGGAACAGCAATCTCTGCAGTACTTTGGGGTATTGTAGTCATTAACACGATAAGGATTGTGATACTGAATAAAAAGAATAAGGTATCTGTTTTCTATATGCTTGCACTGCTTGCGCTGATTCTGGAAATGGTAAGAAGCAGAAATACCAGAACATGGCCTATTGAAATTGCTGTTTATTGGGGACTTTTTGCGATTCGTGTAGCTTATAAGGGAAGGGTTAAGCAATATTTGAATCATTTCTCCTACGGTGTTTTTATCCATTTTATTGGTATCAGTATCTATGCCATGCTATACAGGCCCTTCCATTATTATTCCTATATCCGTTACCCCTCCGTATTTCATACGGTCACTATGGCAGCGGTATATTTCACTTTGGTGTTGATTCTTGCGCTTGTGCGTTTTTTATATGTATATCGAACAAGAAACAGCCTATTAAAATCTTGGAAAGAAATTATGATAATGGGAATGGCATCTGGATTTTTAGTACTGACAATTTCCAGAACAGGATTGCTGGCAGCAATCATTTTATGTCCATCCATTATCCTCATTACAGCCTTTGTTGAATACGGCGATAAATTGATAGGTGCAATCAAAAGGCTGCTTTTGTTTGCCGGCATTGTGGTTGGATCATTTGTAGCGGTTTTTACATTATGCCGTCTGATACCTGCTATTGTCGGAAATCCCTTCACGTATGAAATAGAAAAGTTTGTGGGCTCTGTTAGGGAGGGAGAGGAATGGGATTCCCGGTACTTTGCTACCGTGCCGAGATTTTTTGGTGTTGCGGATGCCAAAATAAGTTATTATGGTGATTTAATAATGGAGGATGGTAAAGGTCAAATAACCAATGAGGGCGCGGATGCTGTGCAGGATTTTAAAGAGCTGCCTTCTGACTTGACAGCTATGGGTGCAAACACAGATTATAGTAAT
>CAZJAS010000143.1:0-2621 GCA_964544135.1 uncultured Clostridium sp.
TTAGAAATGATTAGTCTTCGTACTTAGAAGACTTAGAATTTCTTTCCACACTACCTTCTGTTGCTAATTTTACAAAGGCATCTTCAAAATCTGATGTTTTTGCTCTTTCAATTAACTCCTTTGACGTTCCGATACATTTTAAACTGCCTTCCGCCATTATTCCGATTCGATCCGATAAATTTTCAGCCTCTTCCATATAATGTGTTGTGAGAATAATAGTAGTCCTGCCCTTCAATTCTTTTATAATATCCCAAAGTTCTCTTCTTGCCAGTACATCCAATCCCAATGTAGGTTCATCCAAAAATAATATTTGGGGATTGTTAATAAGAGCAAGCGCAATAGATACTTTTCTCTGCCAGCCGCCTGATAAGGTTTTTGCTTTCTGTTTTAATACCTCATCTAATTTAAATAATTGGGTAAGCTCCTTTATCTTATCTTTTTTATGCTTTAATTCATAAACACCCGCCATAAAATCCAAATTCTCTAACACCGATAAATTGGGTGCAATCGCTGTTTCTTGCGGAGATACATTGATAATCTCCTGTATCTTTACTTTATCTTTTTTACTGTCGAAGTCCATTATCCTAATTTCCCCGTCGGTGGGCAAAATTAATGTGGAAAGCATTTTAATTGTTGTAGTCTTTCCCGCTCCATTGGTCCCCAACAGTGAAAATAGCTCTCCATTTTTTATTTCTAAATCCAATTCCTTTACCGCTGATTTTTTTCCATATTTTTTAGTCAGCTTCCTGGCTTCTATTGCATATTCAGACATATTTATTTGTCCCCTTTCATAAAAATATCCGTTAAATCCTCAATCACATCCGCTTTGACAATTGCCATTCCTTTTTCCTTGTCACATAAAACAATGAGGGAATCACCCGGTTTTATATTGAACATATCCCTTGCTTCTTTGGGAATCACTATTTGTCCCTTTTCTCCTACCTTACTGATTCCTACATATTTATCCTTCTCAATAATTTCTCCTCCTTCTATTTGTTTTTATGTTTAGGCATTTAAGTATTTTTTCAAGAGGGCTCTACTCTCTATAGTACTTAGTCAGCCAGTTTTTCTAACCATTGCAATGAGCCCTTCTCATCTCCATAGAAAAAGAAGACATTCCAAAGTACTATGGAGAGTAGATCCACTAGAAATAAGTTTCGTAATTTCTTACCTTGTTAATGCTTCCAGTAAGTCCTGATAAGGCCAAGTCAGGTCTCTTCTGTTTAATAATCCGAAATTTTCTCCGCTGCCCGTAAATGCACCATTATCCCACCAGATACAGGGGATTCCGATTTCATTTGCTTGATCTACATAATAAGATACCCACTCAGTCCTTTCGGATTCATTGTCCTTATTCATCGCTCCGAATTCTCCGATAATAACCGGTATATCCTGACTTATAAAAATATCATCCAACCGTTTCATCAGAGAATCGATATCCCATGTATTCCGGTTCCATTCGGATGTACCTGAAATCTTTAAAGCAAATTCATAGGGCGTATAGGCATGTACGGACACAATCAGCTTGTCATCATCGGGTAATATGATTCCCCTTAATGAGGCTTCGTCCGAAGAGGCAGCATATCCGCAAACCATCAAATGGCGCAGCTCATTATTGCCGCCGGTGGCACGCACCGTATCAACAAAAACCTGCATATACCGATTGACTACCTCCCGGCCTTCTGCATCTCCGCCGTTCCATTCCACAGCAGTACCTATTTTTCTGGGTTCATTAAGTCCCTCGAAAATCAATCTCTCGTCATAATCCTGAAAACGGATTGCAATCTGTGTCCATAGGGCAGCGAGCTTTAAGGATGCCTCCTCTTCATTTTCCACAGAGGGAAAGGTCCATTCCTCATGATGCATATTTAAGATGACATAGGCTCCCTTATTATAGGCATAGTCCACTACCTCCTGCACTCGATCCATCCATGATTCCATTATTTCATAATCGGGCGCAGCTCCGAAATGTCCGCTCCAGGTCACAGGGATCCGTATCACATTAAAGCCGGCATCCAGTACGGCATCTATCATCTCCTGCTTGGTTCTGGGATTGCCCCAGGAGCTTTCCGAATTAATACCGAATGCACCGGTAGCATCTAATGTATTTCCCAAATTCCAACCAATTTTCATATCACTCACCAAATCTACGGAAGAGATATCCGCAATTGTTAGCCCCTCTGCTTCCCCTGAGTTTGTTTTTTGAGCCTTACAGCCGCAAAGGCTTATAGTAAATATTATTATGCCAAGTATTCCGGCTATCATTATTTTTTTCATACTAACTCCCATCCGTCCGCCAAAGCGGCATAAACTATAAGTGGGAAGAATGGCTCGAAGAGACATTCTTCAGTGTGGAATATAGAAATTATTAGTCTTCGTACTTTGAAGACTTAGAATTTCTTTCCACACTAGATTTAGAAATTCTTATGTGCCGTATTTTGGCTCCTTTGAATATCTTCTCACACTTAATTCAGTTTACACCAAGAGTTTATTCTTGTCACCTAATTCTTCTCATTTTCCCAAGATAGGGGATTATTTTATGGTTTTAAGCTATATTTAGTAGAATTAGGTAAAAATACTGTTTTGTTCCATTGCCGAATTGCCTATTTTTAGATATAATT
>CAZJAS010000144.1:0-2558 GCA_964544135.1 uncultured Clostridium sp.
CTTCATGGGGATTTGTGTTGCCGACCTGAGGCAAAATGTTGGTTAGTGTGAAAGAAACAATGAAAGAAAGACTATTGCAAATACGTGATTTTATATTGGCTCGAAGTAAGATAGTACTTCCGGTATTACTCATTGCAGCAGTTGCTATTACAGTAACGATTGCCCTGAAAGCCGGTTCAGATAGAGCGGAAGCGGCTAAGAGCGGAGATGTATCCCAGAATGATATATCGGGTGCGGATGCACCGGTGGAATTAGAAGTGCCGGATGTCCCGTTAGAGCTGAATGCATATATAGATGTAAATAATTTAATTTTAAATTATTATAATGCTATGGCTGAGGGAGATGCGGATGCCATTGCGGCAATACAGAGCAGTCTGGATGATATGGAGAGGATTCGCATCCAGGAACTGGGTAAGTATATTGAAAGCTACCCTGAGGTAGAAGTATATACAAAGCCGGGTCCCGAAGAGAATTCTTATATTGTAATTGCTTATACCAAGGTCATTATGTCATATTATCCCGAAGATTATCTTCCCGGTTATGTTTCATTTTATGTATGTTCCAGAGAAGATGGGTCATTGTACATTAATCAAGAACAGGTTTCGGAAGAAATTTCCGAGTATATCAGAAAAGTGATTTTACAGGATGATGTTGTAGAGTTATGCAATAAAATCACTGTTGAATACAAGGATATCTGTATAGAAAAGCCGGAGCTTTTTAACTATATTTCCGAAGTAGAGCAGCAAGTAAAGGCTGCTGCGGGTGAAATTTTAGCACAGCAGATGAATAATGATGTCAGCGGCGATGATGTTGCAGCAAACGGAGACGGTATCAGCATACCTTCGGGAGAAGATGCAGGCGGCACTCCAGTAGAACCTAATAAAGAACCGGAGCAGACGGAACCGGTATATGCAACCACAACCACTACAGTAAATGTCAGAAGCTCTGACAGCGAAACTGCCGACAAGCTGGGTAAGGCACCAAAAGGCACGAAATTAGAAGTCCTTGAGCAAAAAGCAAACGGTTGGAGTAAAGTCATTTACGAGGGTGCAGAAGGATTTATAAAATCTGAATTTTTAAATGTTGTACAAAAAGCAAGTGATGCTGAGACAATCGGTACCGTAACTGCCTTAGAAAGTGTCAATATACGTGCGTCGGCAGATGAGACAGCAGAAAAGCTGGGTGTTTTAGCCGGCGGTGAGACTGTTGATCTTGTGTCTAAGGAAGGCGATTGGTGCAAGGTAGTATACAACGGAGTGATTGGCTTTGTAAAAGCGGAGTATGTACAGTAATAGAATAGATAATAAACTGTTATAGCATGGACAAAGAGTTCATGCTATAATCTTTTTATTGTATAGGAGTAATTTCCTATATAATAAATAAACGCTCCGCTATGGACTGTACTGTGGCGGAAAGGTGGATGACGGAGGTTCATTTATGTTAGGAAAATTGAACGTAGGAATAATAGGAACAGGTAATATTGCAGGGGTAATGGCAGGTACCATTAATAAGATGAGTCAGGCAAAATGTTACGCAGTAGCCTCACGTACACAAGAAAAAGCTGAGATATTTGGTGAAAAATATAAAATTAAAAGGTGTTTCGGCTCTTACGAAGAAATGCTTAGAGATAAAAAGGTGGACCTGGTTTATATTTCCACCCCTCATTCTGAGCATTATGAAAATGTAAAAATGTGTATCCGATATCATAAACCGGTATTGTGTGAAAAGGCATTTATGATAAATGCTGCGCAGACAAAAGAAGTGTTGCGTTTGGCAGAGGAAAAGGAAGTATTGGTTGCCGAGGCTATGTGGATTCGCTATTTGCCCCTGTACCAAACCATAAAAAAGGTTTTACAGAGCGGTGTAATAGGTGAGGTGCGTATGGTAAGTGCCAATTTAGGCTATGCAATAGAGCATACTGATAGATTGACCCGCCCGGAGCTTGCAGGTGGCGCATTACTTGATTTAGGAGTGTATCCCATTAACTTTGCATCTATGATTTTGGGTACAGAGATAGAAAGGATAAGCTCTTCCTGCGATATGCTGCCTACCGGAGTGGACAGGCAGGAAAGCATTACCTTGCATTATAAAAACGGCTCTATGGCTGTGCTGAACTGCTCCATGTCGGTTATAAGTGACCGAATCGGAGGTATCTACGGTACAAAGGGTTATGCGGTAGTTGAAAATATTAATAATTTTGAAAGTATGACGGTATATAATAGTTCATATGAGAAAATTGCGTATTACCCGGCGCCGAAACAGATAAGCGGTTATGAATATGAGGTTGAGGCTTGCGCAAAAGCAATTAAGGAAGGTTGGAAGCAATGCCCCCAGATGCCCCATGCCGAAACGCTTCGCATTATGCAGCTGCTTGATACCCTGCGGGAACAGTGGGGAATGAAGTATCCAAATGAATGATGGGAAGGTTAAAAAGGTCGGTTAAAATAAGGCAAATCATGTATAAATAAATGGTACGGTGCCATACTGTAAATATCTTTGGATAAGGAGTGTGGTGTCATGAAACCAGAAGAAATAAAAGTGTTTAGGGAAATACAGAA
>CAZJAS010000145.1:0-2464 GCA_964544135.1 uncultured Clostridium sp.
CTTTTCTTTATAAAAATAATGCCCTGCCAAATCCTCAAATACATATATCCAATCTCGCCAAACCATTAACTTTTTATCGCTTCTAAATGCAACACAACCATTTGTGGTATCTTCAATCATAAAACAGTATTCAACTGCCAGCATAGTATCCTCTGAAATTATTTCTCTTCCATATGCAAATTGATTTGGCTTTGTTATTACCTCTTTTATTGTTCCTCCATATTCACCGGAATTAATCCTATTAAAAATAACAGATGCCACATTGCATTTCGATTCAAAATCCTGGTCATAACACTCTGTTTCAACAGCCCTTTGAATCAAAATAATTTCTTCATCCGTATACTTATCATAGATAGTTAATGGACAATCCACTGCATATTCCTCTACTATTGACTTACATCATCTTCCGCTTTCCGCTGTTTCTGATACAACCGGTATTACCCATCCGGTACCAAACAATAGTACAGCTTCACAGCCAATGCCGGGGTATCCTCTGTCACATTTACAATTGGATGGAATCATAGAGGAAACTCAGACAGTATGTAAGGAGGAGGAAATATGATTAAAGGTCACGCGGTCATCGAATTACGAGATGAAAAAACAGGTAATGTCAAAAAAGTCGAACACGACAACATGATAACCAATGGGTTACTCAATGCCATCACACCCCAGCTAGGCAGGTTTACTTTTTTTAATGGATATAGCAATACCTATTATGCAAGCACAGATGATGCAAGACGCATGTATAACAAATCGATTATGAACCATCTGCTGGGTGGCATATTCATGTTTTCAAAAAGCCTTCCCGCCGATGCCAATCTAACGGAACCACCGGCTGATAACACTATAGTAGGTCGAGCCAGCTATGAACTTACATACAATAACCTTTACAGTAATGTCTATCTTAAAAATACCGGAATATTGAATATCATAAAATATGCAGTACCGCTTTCCAAAATTTCTCCCTTTTATGATGGCTATAATTGTTATAAAAAAGAGGAAACATCTATAAGAATTCCAGATGAGTATATTAATTACATAGGAGCTGACAGTCCGAATTTTTCTCTATATTACAGTGAAAACTATATCTATCTATACAAAAAGACCGGATCACAGATAGCTGCTAAAGCGGAATTTAAAATTCTAAAAATTAACAAAGAAACTTTACAAGCAGAAGTGGTTACACTTACGAATCCCTTCAGTCACTATATATATTTTGACTTAGGAACAAACGCAACGACGGGAGAAAACAGTTCCCAATACGCAAGAAACTTCGCTTTTACAGATGATTACTGGTTCTTCTCCAGTTATGAAACAGAAAATGGTATAAATAAATACTGTATAACAAGAACAAAACTAACAGATAGTACTAATGTGATTCACGTGGAGTCTTTTGATGATGATGGTAGTAATGGAACAAGTTTTAGCATAAAAAGCCATGCTTCTGTTTCAGCGCAGCATTACTTTCCAACTCTATTATGACAATCAATAATCTGTCATCCCCGTTGACAAAGACGGCGAGTCAGAGCATGAAAGTAACTTATACCATTAAGGAGCAATAAAGATCCAGATACAGGGAATAAATGCGAAATCATCTACTATACAAAAGATAAACACCTTACTCTAAGAAAAGGTAAATAAAATACTAAGGAGAACCGAAATGAGCATATTTAGATGTAATAGATATATCAAAACAAAAAATGGCTTACAGAAAACATCAGAATGGCAGAAGGCACAGGATGTGGAATGTAATGATGGTAAGGATTTGGAAACTAAGCTTTCTTCTATCGTAAGTACTTTAGGAAACTGTACCTTTAATGTACAAAGTGATGGAGCTTATGTAACATACAAGCCCACTGGAGGTGCTGATTCAGTAACAAAAAAATTGGGTAACGGCACATTAAAAGCCGTTACTCTCCCATACACAGCTACGGATGATACTGTAGCTGTTGGAATATGTCAGATTATGACTTCCGGCAAGGGTTCTAGTATTGTTGTATATGCTTATGTAGATCTTAAAGATACAACGTCTAACAAGACACTGCTGACAGCTACCACTTACGGCTATGGTAATGTTGTATATCATGCGCAAGCTACCTCAACAATCATAAACATTGAAAAAGGACACACATACACCAAGGTTGAAAGAGGAGATTCGGCTGCTTTGTCAACCCTTATAGGGAATTCTATCTGTGTATTGTATATTCTTGAATATTAAACAAAAACTATAGCAATACAATATAACTTTTAGCCAGATTGATTGATTTCAGTCTGGCTATTTTTTTACGATGCATTTAATTTTTTATACCGGATTAAATTCAACGTTTCTTTGGCTTTAATTAGTCCTATCCGAATAATTTTTAATAACAAAAAAACCTTGAGAAATCAAGGTCTTTCTAAGTAGCGAGGGGGGGATTTGAACCCTCGACACTACGGGTATGAACCGTATGCTCTAGCCAACTGA
>CAZJAS010000146.1:0-2451 GCA_964544135.1 uncultured Clostridium sp.
ATTACATTACCAGTGAAACAAGGGGTCTGTGGATAAAAGTACGGAAACTCAAGTTTATTCCTGCCTTGCTTTTCCTAATTCACTCAAGTATAATATGACTAAATAAAAACAGGCTGTTTTATTAGCCCCAGCTTTTTAAGGAGAAATTATGTTTCGTTTTATTATGGTTGCCACTGTGGTTATTTTGTTCCTGATTTTATCCATCCCCATTATATTCATTGAATGGATAATCGGTAAATTTAATATGGATCTTAAAAATCGCAGTTCACTTGCCATAGTAAATTGCGCTTTTCGCCTTATCATATTTATTTCCGGTACTAAGGTAATTGCTTTGGGAGAAGAAAATATACCAAAAGATACAGCTGTATTATATGTGGGAAATCACAGAAGCTTTTTTGATATTGTATTAACCTATGTAAGAGTGCCCCGCCCCACAGGCTATATCGCTAAGAAGGAAATGGAAAAGATACCCCTTTTATCCGTTTGGATGAGATATCTACACTGTCTTTTTCTGGATCGTAATAATATAAAAGAAGGTTTAAAATCCATTCTAGCCGCCATAGAAAAGGCAAAATCAGGAATCTCTATTTGTATTTTTCCGGAAGGTACGCGTAATAAAACCACCGACACCTTTCTACCTTATCATGAGGGCAGCTTTAAAATAGCAGAAAAATCGGGGGTCCCAATCATTCCCATGACCATTGTAAACTCCGCCGCTATATTTGAGGATCATTTCCCCAAAATCAGAAAAGCTACAGTTATCATAGAATACGGAACCCCCCTATACGTTAACGAGCTTCCCAAAGAAGAAAAGAAGTTCGTAGGAGCTAAAGTACAAAGCATAATGGAAGAAACCTATTATAAAAATCAAAGTGAGTATTTCAGTTAAAATTAACCTTAAGATATTCCACCACTTTTTCAAAGCCCATTCCGTGGGATGCCTTCACCAGAACGGTATCCCCTTTTTCTAACAAATCAGGTAAGCTTTCCAACAATTCTTCCCTGTCTGCATAGTATCTGATATCCTGAGTTCCATCATACAAATCTAATGCGGCATCATACATAAACCGGGCATTCTCACCTACACAAAACAAAACATCAATACCCTGCTCTATAGCATAGGCTCCTATGGAAGCATGCATACGATCGGATTCTTTCCCCAGTTCAAACATATCTCCCAAAATAGCTGTTCTTCTGCCAAGCGCAGTTGCAAGAAGGTTAATTGCCGCTTTCATGGATGCCGGATTGGCATTGTAGCAATCATCAATCACCGTTATATTAGGAAGCCATAATATATTACTTCTGCCCCCCACCGGTTCTACCTGTGAAATACCCGACTGTATTTCTTCCGGCATAAGACCTAAAAGCCTTCCAACCAATGCTGCTGCCATGGCATTGATCACCATATGCTGTCCGGGCAATGGGATTTTTACGGGATAGATTTCCTCCCCTGCCCCATCCTCTTTTTCATCGGTCAGAGGGTTTTTCATATGCATCATGGCACGGCTCCCCAGAAGCCCTAAATCTTCAATCTCTCCCGCATATACTTCAAAACCTTCCTTTTCTGAGATTCCGAAGTGATGAACGGCTTTTCCGTTTACCGTACTCACCATGGAAAGCAAATCATCCTCTCCGTTTAAACAAACCTCACCGTTTTCCTGCATATATTCAAAAATTTCGGTTTTAGCCTTAAATACTCCATTCCTGTCATGGAGATTTTCCAGATGACATTGACCGATATTGGTAATCACACAAATATCCGGTCTTGCCATCTCCCCTAATCTGCTCATTTCCCCGAACTCACTGATTCCCATTTCCACAACAGCAACTTCATGCTCCCTTCTGATACCCAAAATTGTCAGGGGAAGCCCTATTTCATTATTAAAATTACCTTCTGTTTTAAGCACCCTGTATTTCACGGAAAGTACACCTGCTACAAATTCCTTGGTACTGGTTTTTCCTACACTGCCTGTAATTCCAACGATGGGAATGGTGAGCTGTTTTCTGTAGAATGCCGCTATCTGCTTTAACGCAGCAAAAGTATCCTCTACCAAAATATAGGGACCCCAAGCCTCTTTCCTCACCCCATATGCTTCCTCAGTCTGTTCGGGTGTCTTTTCCGTAATTACACAGATGGCACCCTCCTGATACACCTGCGCGATATATTGATGACCATCAGTTTTTTCACCCTTTGCCGCTAAAAACAGTCCGCCCTTTATAAGCTTTCTGGAATCGATGACTGCAGAGGTAATTTCTGTATTTTCATAATCCTCAGGAATAGGTGATGCACCACCATAGAGCGTACCGCCACAGGCCTTTGCAATATTGCATAATGTCATATTCACCATCGTATCTTTCATATTCAATCCCTACTTTCAATAGATTTCTTTATCCTACCCATCTGTCCGCTTCAGCGGACATACAAATCAAGATCGTGAAATGCTTTATTTC
>CAZJAS010000147.1:0-2401 GCA_964544135.1 uncultured Clostridium sp.
TTTATTATATCATGTTCGGAGAAAAACTGTCCTATTTAGTATGGCCTATCCAGGTTTACCTGTGATGAGACAATCAGTAATTTAAAAGACTTGAACTTTAAATATGTTCCACATGCAGGATATATCCCAACTTATACGAGAAATGATTTTACTGATGCTTTACATGAATCTTTTGAATTTAGAACTGATCACGAGATTGTTAGTGAAAAGAAAATGAAAAAAATATTTAAAGACACAAAAAAGTAAAAAAGGTACGCACTTTTTTCAACAAATATAAACTCTGAAAATCACTATTTACAGTGCCTTTCAGAGTTTTGTTCTCTTTCAACTGTCAAAGACAGGATTATATACCAAAACTAATGGAAAATACACACTTTGTAAAAATATTTTTTACAAATCTGCTTTTTAAGATTTAAACTTCCTTTTGGTGTGTTAAGGGGACGTTTAATTTAACACGCTATCAAGTATGCTTTTAGGAGCAGACGGATGATAAATGGCATATATCCTAGTTACTTTGTTAGCTATTTTGGCTTCAAAATAAGGTATTGTTTTATCTTTATATTTTATACCTTCTTTTTTTTCATCACCTTTCTCTATTTTAAGAAATCTTTTAATTTTATTATAAATATCCACGCAGGTGAAGATTACTTCAGGTCTAAGGTCTTCAATCACCTTCCATCTTTCATGCTTTTCATCGAACTCCTTTAAAGTATCTTTGTACTTTCCACTAGCACTACTTTTCCCACTATAAGGATGAAGGTTCATATATGCACAATGTTTCAATTCCTCATCATTGAATTGGATTTGCTTTAAACATTTTTTAGTATAGTTAGAATACCTTGTAACTGAAGCTTTGTCTGATGGCTTTGTAAGTGTGGAGATCAAGTTGTCTTTATTATGTACCACCTTTTTAAACCAGAAATCAACAGCATCTTCTCCATTACTATTTGGTTCTCTAAGTAAAAATGTTACTCCGTTAAATTTCGCATCATCTAGAAATCCTTCGGTTTCTATTCCTTCTTTGTCCTTATAAAATTCAGGTTTTGGGTTAATACTATCAATTCTCATTTTTTCCTCCGTTCAACATAACTTAAACTTGTATTAAGTATTTAATAGGTGACATATCATCCATTGTTTATGGTTTCTGCTTCGGCTATCCTACTACTATTATTTAATATACCACTCCTTTCTCTGTTATTTATCTATATAATAACATTCGTGATGGACCCAAAAGAGTACATAAGCTTTACTGCTTATTTAGCCTTTTTTAGTTTAAGGAGAGCTTTTTTGATTAGTAAATCTATTTAAAAGTCACTATAATTCTTATTCGCTTGTTTAAGATCTTCTTTAACGGCATCTACCAATCTTTGTGGTGTAAGCATCCTTGTATATAGGGAATATTGAAGTGCCCATAAACGCATTGCATTAAGATTCACCTTAACACGGATAGATACCTCAGATTCGGTTTCATCAAAGAAATTGATTTTTATTCCAAACCAGTCGATAATGTGCAAGATCATCGTATTTGTCATAATTACAAAGTAAATAATATCGTCCATTGGTTGCAGCAATCTGATAAAACATAGCTTTCTTCTATCTTGCCACTTTTATTATTTTGCACCATACGGATAGTTTCGCTATATTCAATCTCAGAACATAGACAATCACAGCAAATAAAGGAATTATTCTTTCCCATTATTCAGCTTTTAATGTTACTACAATAATTTCTGGCGGATTATTAAATCTAATAGGTATAACACTAGTTCCAAGTCCTCGGCTTATAATCAGTTTGGTATTAGCCTCTTCATAAAGCCCATCTTAATATTTGGGAAATAAGCCTTGGTCAACATATATATCAAACCTTTCCGGTATGTCTGGTTTAATACTACTCTTCTGGAGGAGTTGCATCAATTTGTAAGGCATCATATTCTATATCAAAAGCATCAAATAATTGTTTGAGGAAATTTGTTTTTCTCCAATTTGATATATCATGCTTTACATATATGCCAGAAAAAACTTCAGTATAATCTGGGTTTGGTTTGTCTAAGAACATTAATTCTAATCCATAAGTTCCCTCAGTTTTTGCATAGTTTAATGTTTTGTCTGGATCAGTTTTAACAACAACTGAAACCACCTCTAAATAAGCCTTTTTCCAACTATTTGATTCATGATATTCATCATCCATAAAAACATAACCATTAATTTTATAATTAGTAAATGGTTCCTCACCATCGAAAACATATAAATCAGGTTCTTGAACAACTGGCTCAAATGTACTGGCTGGATACTCCCATACTACTTTTGCTCTTTCAATTATCTGATCTCTTCTTTCAATAATTTCATCTTCTTTCCAAAAATCTTTTTCTTTAGGAAGTCCGTTTAAGAAAACAAAATGACTTTC
>CAZJAS010000148.1:0-2394 GCA_964544135.1 uncultured Clostridium sp.
ATTACATTACCAGTGAAACAAGGGGTCTGTGGATAAAAGTACGGAAACTCAAGTCTTTTATAACTTGCATGAATTGAGTGAATAATATAAAATGAATTAGATACTAATTAAAGTGAGGTCTTGTATTTATGGACATGAAATTTTTAAGAACAGCAGAGCAAAATCAATTATATATAGCTTCTATGCGACCGGTTCTTAACAGACGTGCACTTTTCAGTGATACCACGGAGGAATATGTAACTCCTTGTGAACCGAATCCCTATGATGAAATCACAATACGTTTCAGAACCGGCAAAAATAATATTGACAGGGTTTTTTTACGCCATAAAGGTGAAAGACTGCTGATGCTGAAAGAAAGGTCAGACGATATTTTTGATTTTTATACGATAAATCTACAACTCGAAAATGAAAAGGTATCCTATTGCTTTGAAATAAATGTGGGAAAGATAGTCGGTTTTTTTGATGTAAGCGGATTAAGCCAAGAAATGAACGATTACTATAATTTTGTTGTGATTCCCGGGTTTAAAACACCTTCCTGGGCAAAGGGTGCTGTTATTTATCAGATTTACGTGGATCGTTTTTATAACGGTGACAAGACAAATGATGTGGAAACAAATGAGTATTGCTATATCGGAGAAAATGTTACCAAGGTGGAGGACTGGAATAAATATCCCGCTAAAATGGGTGTAAGAGAATTCTATGGCGGTGATTTACAGGGTGTTCTTGATAAAATGGATTACCTGTCAGATTTGGGAATAGAAGTTATTTATTTCAATCCCCTATTTGTATCACCGTCGAATCATAAATATGATATTCAGGACTATGATTATATCGATCCTCATATCGGTAAAATTGTGGATGATAAAGGTGAGCTATTGCAATATGGGCAAAAGGAGAACCGTTTTGCTTCTAAATATATCAACCGAGTAACGAATAAGGCAAATTTGGAATCGGCAAATGCCCTATTCGCAAAGCTAGTGGAAGAAGCCCACAGGAGGGGCATCAGAGTTATTTTAGACGGTGTTTTCAATCATTGCGGTTCTTTTAATAAGTGGATGGACAGAGAGCGCATTTATGAAAATGCAGAAGGCTATCAAAAAGGAGCCTTTATCTCCCAGGACAGTCCATATCGCAATTATTTTAAGTTCCTGAACCATGATAAATGGCCCTATAATTCCAATTATGACGGATGGTGGGGACATGATACACTACCAAAGCTAAATTATGAAGGCTCAAAAGAGCTTTTTGATTATGTAATGTATATTGCTAAAAAATGGGTTTCTCCTCCGTATAACGCAGACGGTTGGAGATTGGATGTAGCAGCAGATTTGGGATTTACACCGGAGTTCAATCATCATTTTTGGGAAGAGTTCAGAAAAGCAGTGAAAGAGGCAAATCCGGAGGCTATTATTTTAGCGGAGCATTATGGAGATACCAGAGAGTGGCTGCAGGGCGACGAATGGGATTCGGTTATGAACTATGATGCTTTTATGGAGCCTGTAACTTGGTTCTTAACGGGAATGGAAAAGCATAGTGATGATTTCAGACAGGATCTATTAGGAAATGTGGAGAGCTTTTGGGGAGCCATGCGGCATCACAGCTCCAGTTTTTCCATGCCCAGCTTGCAGGTGGCAATGAATCAGATTTCTAATCATGACCACTCCCGATTCATGACCCGTACCAGCCATAAGGTGGGCCGTACCAATACATTAGGACCGGAGGCGGCAAATCACGGAAACAATCCCGCTGTATTCAGAGAAGCGGTAGTGATCCAGATGACATGGCCCGGTGCTCCCACCCTATATTATGGGGATGAGGCAGGTGTCTGCGGCTTTACAGACCCGGATAATCGGCGGACTTATCCATGGGGCAATGAAGACAAGGAATTGATTGCCTTCCACAAGGAGCTTATTAAAATACACAAGAGCTGCCTCGAGCTTCGAACCGGTTCCATAAAATGTCTGAGCAAGGATTTTAATTTCCTAGCATACGGCAGATTTAAAGGCAGTAACCAAACTATAGTACTGGTAAACAACAATAACCATGAAATCACTAAAAAAGTAAGTGTATATGAAACCGGTGTTCCAAAAGAAGCTGTTTTGAAACAGATTTTCAAAACAACGGAAACAGGCTACACTACGGAAAAATCAGAAATAGTAGTCTTGGCAGGTAAGATAAATATCACTCTGCCACCTTATTCTGCAGTGATTTTGCGATATGAATAAATAATATTTGATTTACGATATGATTTAAAAATCTTGCATTTTCTATAATCATATGCTACAATTTTTCATTGTCAGGGTAACCTGCATGGATGGGTTCCCGAGTGGCTAAAGGGGGCAGACTGTAAATCTGTTGCAAATTGCTTCGGTGGTTCGAATCCACCTCCATCCA
>CAZJAS010000149.1:0-828 GCA_964544135.1 uncultured Clostridium sp.
TCCAGTGCCGTAGTAACATTGATAATGTTGTTTACACTTGACGATACAAACATTGTGGCAAGGATGATAAATAATAGAAGAATCATATTCATTGCCTTTTTTCGTTTTAAATCTTTTTTTAGTATGCTCAGATACATTTTTTCACTCCTTTCTCTTGCTTCTAAATTCATTCTACAAGAGAAATTATTAAATAATCCTTAAATAAAATACAAAACTTCAGAGTCACTAGAAATAACTCTGAAGTCTTCATACCCATTATGCTTTTTTAATTACTATCGTCACGCAAAAGACATCTCCATTCATCCCGGCAAAAATTTCACCATCCATTTTACGCATCAATATTTTGCAAATATAGAGTCCCAAACCGCTTCCCTTCACGTCGTTACTATTGCTTCCACGATAAAAAGAATCGAAAATATTTGGAAGCTCCTCTTTTTTCAGATTGCATCCCGAGTTCTCGATATGTACTAATTTGCAGTCCTCTTCCTCCCCAAAGGAAATCCGGATTCTCTTACCGTCGCCATATTTTATGGCATTTTCCATAACATTTTGCAGGACCTCAACCATACGATCCTTATCTCCTTTGACAAGACATTCTGAAATTTCATCCACTTGAAAATCGGTATGGATTACAGACAACTTATCCTTATAATAATTTTCTGTGACTTTCATAACCTCTGAAAGATAATACTCTCCCATACTTACTTCCAAATTCAGAAAATCCTCTCTGGATGCAGTTACAATTTCGTCCACGTACCCCTTGATTTCCTTCACGTTCCTTATAATCCCCTGCAGTGCTTTATCCTTTCTTTCCTGTGTGTCATACAA
>CAZJAS010000149.1:861-2280 GCA_964544135.1 uncultured Clostridium sp.
TAATATCATGGGATAAAGAAAGAATCAATGTCTTTCGCTCCTTTTGAAACGCAAGTTCTTTCTCCTTGTTGTCCTCCAGCTTTTCGCGAAGCATGTTCATTCCCCACAGGAAATGTCCAAATATCTTACTTTTTTCTTCTTTTACAGGCATGGACAGATTCCCTTTTGCCAACTCATATGATAAATTACTCATATCCTGAAAGGGCTTTAAGACTTTTTGATACACATACACAAGCACCATAATTGTCACAATCATCATACCAAACAACGAGATATTTATGTACAACGGTAATCGTGAACTTCTTTCCTCTACGTATTCAATCCGATACAGTTTACCAGCTATTTCCTCCACTAAATAATCATTATCACAGGCTTCTCCGGGGGCAAACTCTTTGATTCCTACTATCGTCTCATACTTATTTAAACTCATTGCTTCTATTTCGGAAGCCCCTAGTTTTTGTTCTTCTATTTCCTTAATCACACGTCTTGCTTCTACAAGATATAATCTTCCTCCACTGTCATTGTTTTGATGGAAATACAATCTATTAGTCAGCAATATAAGCAATATCTCAGCAATGACAATCCATAGTGTAAAAATCCTAAACTTACTCAAACCGATATCCTACTCCCCACTCTGTAATAATATGCTTGGGCTTTTTGGGTTCTTCTTCTATTTTTTCCCTAAGCCACTTAATATGTACCGTCAGTGTTTGAATTTCCGAATTACTGTCACTTCCCCAAACTGTATTGAACAAATACTCCTTCTTCATAGTTACATTCTTATTCTCGATGAGCAGCTTTAACAATTCAAACTCCTTTTCGGTAACTTCTTTTTTCTGCCCATCTACGAACAATGACTGTTGAACAGTATTCAATCGGATATTCCCTTCTACAATCTCTAATTGACCATATTTTCTCTTGAAAATGCCATTAATCTTGGCAATTAATATATCTACATCATAAGGTTTCTCAATGTAATCATCTGCACCAAGATTGAGACCTTTTAATTTGTCATTCTTTTCTACCTTGGCACTTGCAATTAAAATATGGGTATTGGAAGTCTCCCTAATCTTAGAGCAAACCGCAAATCCATCCATTCCAGGAAGCATAATATCCAACACAATCACTCTGGCTCCGTATTTTTCGTACAATTCCAAAGCTTTTTCACCGGTCTGGGCTACACTAACCGTATAATTCTTCTTACGCAAAAAATCACACAGCAAATTACCTATTTCTTTGTTATCTTCTACAATTAGTATATCCAACATATTTCTTTCCTTACCTCTCTCTGCACTTCAAGTGAGAATTCAGATTCGCTCTCCAATTTAACACCCAAATTTCAAATGGGGATATGAATATTTTTCATTATACCATGTAATAAGCTTGCATTCCACTCATATTCCCGCGACCTTTCATATA
>CAZJAS010000150.1:0-2262 GCA_964544135.1 uncultured Clostridium sp.
ATATAATATACATTTGCTTTATAATATAGTATTACCGTAGCTTGTGTTTTGAAACACATAAGATGTGTAAAATTTTTGTAAAGTCTGCAGTGAAGTTCATGAAAACTGCATCATCACCTTTAAGTCATGAAAACAAGAATACGGATATCCATAAGTCTATTGCAACATTTCTATTAGCAATGATATAGTATGAATAGAAAAGTTATTACTATATAGGTATGATTAATTCATTTTTAATGGAGAAATATATGCAAACATTTATGTGTACGATGGTGCCTGGTTTTGAGCAGGTAGTAGTCGATGAAATACGTTTGAAAATACAAAACATAGAAAATGTACGTATATTAAGGGGAAAAGTACTATTTTCAGGGGAGATAGATAAGCAAAAATTATTCAACTTGGATTGTGTTGATAATATTTATTATTATATAACAGAGTTTAAAATAGGCCCCCATAAAATAGACTTAGAGTCATTCTATAGTGAAATGAAACATATCAAGTTCAAAGATGCGATTCATTTTCTTGGTATAACAAATACTCCAAGTATCCTTGTAAGTACAAGCAAAAAAGGGAGGCAGACATATTCCAGATTTGATGTATCAGAGTTTGCAACGCGAGCAATTGTGGATGCGAATAAGTTTATTGTTGGAGATGTGGACAATCATAATTTGCCGATTCGTATTGATGTTAATCAAAATGAATGTATGGTGTCTGTTCAGATTACTGCGGCTGAGTTCAAATATCGGGGAAGCGTCTATGAGTTTATGCCGGGAGGGATACGACCTACCATTGCGGGTGGGTTGATACAATTAAGCAATCCCGAGCCGGAGGATGTATTTTATGATCCGTTTTGTGGATCGGGAACGATTGTGAGAGAACGGGCACGTTCAAAAGCACGAAGAATTATAGGGAGCGACATCAATCCAGAGGCTGTAGAAAGTGCACAAAAGAATGTCCCTGATTCTGTAAAAATCTTTTGTTGTGATGCAACCAAACTGAAAGCTGCAGATCATAGTGTTGATGTCATTGTCTCAAATATTCCGTGGGGAAAACAGATTGTAGTTGATGATATTATTCAGTTGTATACTTCTTTCCTTAAGGAAGCCAATCGGGTACTTAGCAGTAAGGGACGTATGATTTTATTGACGGATCGTGAGGAGATTATAAACGCTGCAAAAGATACCGGTTTTTATATTAATAGACTAAACACCATCAGTCTGCACGGATTGTTGGTGGGAGTTTACAAACTATCAAGATAGATTGTATAAATAATAAACATTAAAAAATTGCTTAAGAGTAACATGAAATAAATTTCACGATCTTGATTTGTATGTCCGCTGAAGCGGACATATGGGGGTTAGTGAAAAAAGAGCTGGAGAGTGTTATGAGAAATCAGAAAATCGGAATTATTGCAGCAACAGAAAACGAGATTGCGCCCTTTCTAAATCATCTTACAGACGTGCAAACAAGCAATCATGCTATGCTCAAATTTCATACAGGAAAATACTTCGACATTGATATTGTTGCTCTGTACTGCGGCGTATGCAAAGTAAACGCAGCCATAGCCGCTCAAATCCTTGTCGGGAACTTTACTATTGGCAAGGTGATTATGGTTGGTGTAGCCGGTGCTATTGATACGAATTTGAACATTCTTGATACAATTATCTCAGATGAAATCATTTACCATGATGTAGCCCAAGAGATATTAACGGAATATCATCCGTGGATGCAACACCCACATTTCATCGCTGATCGAGATTTGCGTGATGGGATTATTTTGGCCAATGCCGACGATAAAACTGTTTTTACAGGTAAAATGGTAACAGGAGAAGCATTTATTGACCAAGATGGGCGTGAAGAAATAATTAAAAATCATGCTCCGTCATGTGTCGATATGGAAACAGCAAGTGTGGCTCATGTTTGCTATGTAAATGACGTTCCATTTGTTTCGATACGGTCAATAAGTGACACTCCCCACGAAAGTGGAAATGATGCAGTTGAAAAATACGGTCAAGCCGCCGCCGGGAAATCTGTTCAGGTTTTGATAAACTATTTAGATAGTATAAAAGATAATTCATGTGGTATATAAGTGCGCCCATGTATAATATGATACCCTTAAGTATGAAACTATTGATATGTACCCCTTTGCTGAACAACGCCAGTAAAGAGATTAAATATCAATATGATAAAATCTACTTTGGGGTATTTCTATGTCCGGAAAGTGTAAATACATTTTAAGTTCAAGAATTATTATATCTTAAG
>CAZJAS010000151.1:0-2247 GCA_964544135.1 uncultured Clostridium sp.
TAAATAAATTTTTACATCCTAACGGTGGCTCTGAAACTTATATTTTTAAATTAGGTGAGGCGCTTATGGCCATGGGACATGAAGTCCAATATTTTGGAATGGACCATGAGAATCGCATTGTTGGTAATAGCGCAGAAAGCTATACGATGAATATGGATTTTCATATCGGTAAATTTCAAAAATTACTTTATCCATTTAAAATACTTTATTCTTTTGAAGCAAGGAAAAAAATCAGACGGGTGATAGAGGATTTCAAGCCTGATATCGTTCATTTAAATAATTTTAATTATCAACTGACCCCTTCTATTATTTATGAAATGAAAGCGCATCATTTACCCATCGTATTTACTGCCCATGATTTACAGCTTGTATGTCCGAATCATTTGATGATGTATGGGAAAACAGGAGAATTATGTGATCTATGTCAGACAAAGGGAAGCCGTGCTTGTTTTCAGGGAAGATGCATTCATGGCTCTGCTGCAAAAAGCTTACTTGGAACGGTGGAAAACTGGCTCTATAAGAGATGGAAGGCATATGAAAAAATAGATGTCATCCTCTGCCCCAGCCGCTATGTGGAAGAAAAGCTTTCAAAAAATAAGAAATTAGCGGGCCGGACCCGTGTACTCAGGAATTTTATATCCGATTTGGATGTAGAACAATATGCGGCGGATAAAAAGGAGTTTGTAATTTATTTCGGTCGATATTCTAAGGAAAAGGGTGTGCAAACTTTAGTGGAGGCCTGTAAAGAGCTTCCGGAGATACCGTTTGTTTTTGCAGGTAAGGGTGAATTTGAGGAACAGGTAAACAACACTGCTAATATAGAGAACAAGGGTTTTTTAAGCGGGGATGATTTATATGGGCTGATTGCATCCGCCAGATTTAGCATATGTCCCTCGGAGTGCCCGGATAATTGCCCTTTCTCGGTGATGGAATCTATTAAGCTGGGTACGCCGGTAATCGGGGCCGATATCGGAGGGATTCCGGAACTGGTGGAAGACGGTGTGAATGGAATATTATTTGAGAGCGGAAATAAAGAAGAATTGAAAAGCGCAATCAGACGGCTGTGGGAGAATCGGGAAGAAAATGCTGTATATATACAGGGCTGTGCCGGTATCGAGTATGATAATTGCCGGAAATATTCCAAGAAATTGATTACTATTTATAAGGAATTGGTATAATAAAAATATTAGAGTAAATCATTACTTAAGAACGGATAAAGAGAAACGAGGCTGATTATGAAAAAGAAACGAAGTTTACATGGTTCGATTATTATAACATATAGATGTAATGCACGCTGTAATATGTGTGATTGCTTTAAAGACCCGACCAGGCCGGAAGAAGAAATTGATTTGGCAACAATGGATAAATTGCCGGAAATGGCATTTACGAATATTACGGGGGGTGAACCCTTTATCCGCCGTGACATACGTGATATTGTGGAACTATTGTATACAAAAACAGATAGGATTGTAATTTCTACGAATGGTTATTTTACGGATCGTATCCTGAAGCTCTGCGAGGAGTTTCCGCAGATAGGAATCCGTATCAGTATAGAAGGGCTCGAAGAAACCAATAATGCTATCCGGGGATTGCCGGACGGCTTTAACCGTGGTTATGGTACTTTAAAGAAGCTGGTAGATATGGGGCATAAGGACGTGGGGTTTGGTATGACGGTTCAGGATATGAATAGTCAGGATTTAATACCCCTTTATGATCTTTCCAATGAACTCAATATGGAATTTGCTACGGCTACTTTGCATAATTCTTTTTATTTCAGAAAGACGGATAATAAGATAGACGATAGGAAAAATGTGGCAGTCGAGTTTGAAAAGTTAATCAATAAATTATTAAAATCCAAATCCCCCAAAAAGTGGGCAAGAGCATATTTTAATCATGGATTGATCAACTATCTCTATGGACAAGATAGGCTTTTACCCTGTGAAATGGGGACAAACGGATTTTTCCTAGATCCCTATGGAAATGTGCTTCCCTGTAACGGCAGTACGGAAAAAATGTCCATGGGAAATCTCCATGACAATACATGGGAAGAAATCTGGTTCTCCGAACAGGCAAAAAAGGTAAGGGAGCAAGTTAAATGCTGTGATAAGAATTGTTGGATGATAGGAAGTGCATCCCCTGCCATGAAGCAGAGGATATGGGTGCCGGGTTGGTGGATTTTAAAGCATAAGATAATGGGAAATAAGTACAGCTTAAAAGAAAACAAGTTTATAGATTAAAAAAAGGAAT
>CAZJAS010000152.1:0-2045 GCA_964544135.1 uncultured Clostridium sp.
ACACCGTTAAAAATAATCTGTCCCTTCGTAGGATCCTCCATACAATTTAAGCAACGTAGGAAGGTGCTTTTGCCGGAACCGGAGGGGCCGATAATTACAATAATATCACCCTTTTCGATAGTTACGTTAATGCCCTTCAAGATTTTGCTATTCCCAAAATGCTTTTCTAAATTAATTACGTCTATCACTTTTTTTCAGGCTCCTTTCCATGATTAATATTCCTGTACTGATTAGCAATACCAGTAAAATATAAATCACTGCCATAACCAAATAAGGAACCATAAACTCATAGCTATTGCTTCCGATGTAACTAAATGCCACATACAAATCCGCTGCTCCTACAAAGCTGACTACAGAGGTCTCTTTAATGAGTGCAATAAATTCGTTGCCTAATGTGGGAAGTATGTTTTTCACAGCCTGGGGAATTACGATTTTTATCATGGTAGTGCTAAAACTAAGCCCTACTGCTCTGCCCGCTTCCATCTGTCCCCGGTCAACGGATTGGATACCGCTTCGCATTATTTCCGATATGTAGGCCGCACTATTGAGTCCGAATACCATGATAGATACCTGCACTCCCGTCATACGGACTCCCATAAGGGGCAGCATAACATAATAAAACACCAGCAATTGCACAACAATAGGGGTACCACGGAACAAGCCCACGTAAAAACTGCAAACTCCGTTCAATATACGCGGCATTACCTTATACTTAGGAATGACACGAATAGTCGCAATCAGCGTACCGATCAAAATACCAATGATCAGCCCCACAACTGCAATGAGAAGTGTATTCTTCAGTCCCTCAAGCACCTTCACGTATCCGTTATGTGCAATAAAGATATCAATAAATTTATTTACCTTCTGTTCAAAATTACCCATTTAAACCTCTCCGCAAGCCAGCCGGCACATTTTTAAACCGATTGTTTATTGCATTTTATTGATTGCTTCCGTAATATATGCTGCGGGAGCCGAGTCGATAATCACATAATCAATATTTCCGTTAAGCAAATCCTGCACTGCCAGTGAACCGTTCTTGTAGCCCACTGTTTCTACAGGAAAACCTGTAAATTCCCAGTCGGCATCACCTTCTGAATAAAACTGCCCTGTAGTGCCTGTCTGTACACCTATTTTAACGCTTTTGTCCTTTTGGTTCAGTATTTCTTCTATGGAAGCAGCATCTGTGCATGCATCAAATTCTTTATCATTAGAAAGCACAATTAACTTTTGTGAAGCACTGTAATAAGAATCCGTAAAGTTTACATATTCTTCTCTGTCCGGTTTAATCGTAAGTCCTGCCATTGCAACATCACATTTTTGCTGCCCTACAGACAAACATACCGCTTCAAATTCCATGTTCTGAATTACCAGCTCTTTTCCCAAATAATTGGCAAGCTGTGCTGCAATTTCCATATCAATACCATAATAGCTGTCACCCTGCATGTATTCAAAAGGTTCAAATGCTGCATTGGTAGCCACTACCAACTGATCCTTGCTTTCGTCATATGCTGCAGATGTAACCGCCACAGGTGTGCCATCACCAAAATAATTATTGCAGATGCTATCAAACACACCATTTTCATTCATTAACTGAATAAACTCATTGATGGACTGAAGCAATTCCGGCTGATTCTTATCAACACCGAAGGCATATTCTTCATTCGTCAGCTCTACTTCAATCACCTTTGCTGTCATTTTTGCATTGCCGCATCCCGCTAACATTGCTGCTGTCATAATCATTGTTAAACCAATAGCCAAAATCTTTTTCATATCATCCACCCTATCCTTTCTTCCGTATACATTTTTTATACTATTACTTGCATAATATACCATTTTTTCAATCAAAGTGCAAACAATTGCAAATTCTTTATTAGGAAAAAAATAGGGAAAGATACTTTAAACATGGGCAATGGCGGTATGTTTTGAAATTTCGCTGTTTGTAGTTACCAAGTCTTCGATTGAGAGAGCATGAATATCTGATTTCCCGGTAATACGGGCAAAGGTACGCAACTCATCCGTGGCGGCATTTAAGAAATTTCCAACGC
>CAZJAS010000153.1:0-2012 GCA_964544135.1 uncultured Clostridium sp.
TTTATATGTGATATAATAATATCATTATTAAATGTTAGACAATCTAACGCCTAAAATTTGTTTCTATAGGAGGAGTATTTATGCTAAAAGAGTTAAATGAAAAGGTTGTTATTGTTACTGGGGCAGGACAGGGTATTGGAAAAGGTATAGCCCTATGTTTGGCTAAGCGTGGGGTGAAAATAGTTTGTGTTGGAAGAAGATTGGAGCCTATAGTTGAAACTGCTGAGGAGATAAAAAGTCTGGGTAGTGAAGCTATAGCAATATCATGTGATGTAGCGGAAAGGGAGCAAGTGAAGGAAGTAGTTAGGAAAACTGTTGAAAGATTTGGAACAGTTGATGTTGTTATTAACAATGCTCAGCCAATACCTTCGCCAGCTACTGTAGAGGATACTACATATGAAAATATGCTCTTTGCCTGGAAAGGTGGAACCATAGGGTCCCTTAACTTTATGCAAGAGTGCTTTCCTTATATGAAAGAGCAGGGAGAAGGTAGGGTAATCAACTTTGCTTCAGCAACAGGTATGTTTGGATATGCTGGCCAGCTAGCATATGCTAGCAATAAGGAGGCAGTTAGAGGTCTTACCAAGATTGCTTCAAAGGAGTGGGGTAAATATAATATAACCGTTAATTGTGTGCTACCAGGAGCTGAGTCCCCAGCGGCTAAGGAATGGGCAAAAAAGTACCCTGAAAAGTATGCTGAGGCTATTGAAGCGCAGCCTATGAAACGCCTAGGAGATCCAGAGGATGATATAGGAAGGGTCGTTGCGTTTTTAGCAGGCCCAGATTCTAAATATTTATCAGGACAGAGTATTTTAGTTGATGGCGGTTTTTCCATAATGCCTTAAATAATAAATAGTAGCTCTTACCTATGGAGAAAATCTTAGGTGGGAGCTTTTTTATATCAATTGTAATGCAGGAGAATTGTCTATGCCCAGCTTAGACAGTATGTTTATAAGATAAAGAAGGCAAATAATATTGACATGTATTTGAAAAATTATGCTAAGATAAGATATGGAAAACATGAAGACTATAGGCAGTGGAGTCAATCAATAACCTTGCACCCATATATCCACCTCTTCTTATACGCATTTATGGCATTATCCAACATTTTCACTTGTGCAATTGTCACATCTGAGTTAATATCCGGATGCAAAACTTTTGTTTTTATAATATGTTCTACCACAACCCCTTTGGTCCCAAGAAACGTATGTAAATTCATCAATGATTTCTTTTGCAAATTCATATGTAAAAAAAGCATCTGGATTTGCAGGTCCACCATGAAGATTTAGAATAATAGGATTATTAACATCCATTCCTCTTATAAAAACATACTGTTCTTGCCCATTTATGTTTACATATATTTTCTCATCTATTCCTTGTGGAGAAAGTATTCTGTATTGCTTTTTCACTCTTGCATTCCTCCATCTAATTCAACCTTAACAATGCGTCAAATTCAAATCTTCTGTTGCTTTCAATCTCTCTGTAAGACTGGAATTTGTAATTACATCCCATACATATTGGCATTCTTTACAATCACTCTATCTCCTTTTTCTAATTGTTCCTTAGAAATACCTCGTAACCCAAGTCCAACATGCTCTGTTTTATATCCACAACCATTTGATTTTCGTTCTTTTGTATGTGTATCGATGGTGGTAATTATAGTTTCTAATACATCTCCATTTGTTTTATAAATACACGCATTTTCTCCTTCTCTACACATTCCTGTTAATATGTTTCCTGTGGCAACTGTTCCAACCCCCATAATTGTAAATACATCATCAATAATCAATTCAAAATCTTCTTTTAAACATAATGAAACGTCTAATCTGTTCATATATTCTTTTTCTCGCTCTTTTTTGCTTTTACCAAATAATCCCATAGTGTTTCTCCTTTACAACTTCAAATCTTCTGTTGCTTTCAATCTCTCTGTAAGACTGAAAGTTGCCATTGTGAAGGTTATGCTCATTTTGCGTTATTACTCTTCCGAACTCCGTCATTCATTCTTTTCACTT
>CAZJAS010000154.1:0-1939 GCA_964544135.1 uncultured Clostridium sp.
TGCAGTATATTTAATATACATACCCGTTTGGTTTTATTAAATGAGAGGGATATAGCGTGAAATAAAGCATTTCACGATCTTGATTTGTATGTCCGCTAAAGCGGACAGATGGGAGTTAGTGTGGAAAGAAATTCTAAGTCTTCAAAGTACGAAGACTAATAATTTCTAAGTTCCACACTGAAGAATGTCTCTTCGAGCCATTCTTTCCACGTATTATTTATGCCGCTGATGCGGCATGTAGGTTAGTGTGAAATAAAGCATTTCACAATCTTGATTTGTATGTCCGCTAAAGCGGACGTATGGGAGTTAGAGTGAATGAAACTTAATGAAGTAAAAAAGTTAATATCTAAACTAAAAAATGCGATTACAAATGAATTAAATGAGCATAATTATGAAAATGCCCTTAGTTTGATTTCTACATGCGGAAATATTCTATATCAGTCAAATATATACTATATGGATAACGACCTTGAGCATGCTCTGGAAAGAGTGGCAAAAGAGTTAAGACTGAATAAATTCATGAAATTGGATCATAGTGTTCAGGATGATGTGCTTCTCTTTTGGGATGGTTTCGGGTTTAATGACAGAGGACTGATTCAGATTTATATGAGGGCGCTTTGTAAGTTTAAAAAGGTTGTATATGTGACTTACTCCGATCGCAAGGATCAAATACCGGACGTACTGGATATTCTTGATCAGTATCAAGCAGAGCATTTTTATATAGAGCGCAGCAATCAATTAATCCAAAAGATGAATCAATTAAATTCTATTGTTGAGAAGGTAAAACCGGGTCATATGTTTTTTTATACCACTCCGGATGATGTGACCGCCACACCTATTCTTTATGCTTACGATGGAATTATAAAGAGATATCAAATCAATCTTACAGATCATGCATTTTGGCTTGGAGCAGGTTGTATCGATACATGCATTGAATCCCGTGATTACGGCGCAAAGATTTCCAAGCAATACAGAGGATTTCCGGAAAAGAAAATTGCGGTTATTCCGTTTTATCCGATTGTCCATTATGAGAAAGAGTTTCAGGGTTATCCATTTGAGGTAAAAGCCGGTCAAAAAGTGATTTTTTCCGGTGGTGCTTTGTATAAGACTTTAGGTGGCGAAAACAAATATTATATTATTGTCGACCATATTTTAAATCAATATAAAAATGCTGTTTTGTGGTACGCAGGAACAGGCGATGACTCAGAGATGAAGAAAATTATCTCCAAATACCCGGGCAGGGCATATCTTACTGCAGAGAGATCTGATTTGTATCAAGTGATTGAACATTGTCATTTTTATCTAAGTACTTATCCTATGTGGGGAGGATTGATGCTTCAATTCGCTGCTATGGGCGGGAAAGTCCCTGTAACTCTAAAGTACGGAAATATCTCAGATAGTACCCTTATCAATCAGGCGGATATCAATGTGGAATTCACAGATATTGAGGACCTATATGCAGAAGTGGACCGCTTGATGACTGACGAGGCATATGTAAAAGACAGAAGTGAATTAATGCGTAAAGCCGTCATTGCACCGGAGGTATTTGATGAGGAGGTTTACAAGCTCGTAACCGGCAAACAAAATGATAGTTATCAAGTTGATTATAAGGATATAGATACGGAAAGCTTTAGACAGTGGTATCTGGATCGATTGCAGGTTAGGGATTTGAATATGATGCTGGTAAGAAAGAATGCAATAAAATCGGCTTTAAAGTATTATCCGATTAGATTTGTAAGAGGCGGGGCAAGTAGGGTAGTAAAGTTAATAAAACAAAAATTTTCAAATAGATGGGTTAGGAAGAGGTGTATGCGGTATGATTAAGTATGAAGATAAGTATATAGAATTCGATCGTAAAAAAAAGATTGGTGTTAAGTATTTTGTTAGAAAGTGTATTTACATTGCTAAAAGAATGTATTATTCTATTTTATTTAGAATC
>CAZJAS010000155.1:0-1921 GCA_964544135.1 uncultured Clostridium sp.
ATGCGTAGCTCCGATGATTTCATCGGTTCAGGGGTATTAGGGCGCACACCCTAACTTGACTTATCCGTTATATAAAAAATATCGCATTTTGTTTGCTGATGAAAATAATGAAGAGATTTTTGAAAAGATTAAAAGATTGCATCCTGTATTAGTGAAGAATGGCTATCTTCCTTCGCATCCTATGGTATATCAGGAGAATAGGGTAATTATAGAAGCATTAAGTAAATACTTTTTTATGGAAAATGATGAATGTCTTGTCTCAAGAAAGGAAAGATCTTATCAGATATTTGGACGTGAGAAGATTTTGGATGATAGCTCAATAAAAGCTTTGCTAAAGAATATACAAATAACGGAAAATGATCTTCTCTTTTATGATACGCCGGAGTATTGCTTTCACGATTATATTCCTGTTCGTAAGGAGCAACTTATATTGCTTATTTGTGAGAATAAGGATATATGGTTTAATATTCGTCGTTGTATGTTTGAGGATGGATATAATAGTCTATTTGGAACTAAGATTGATGGTGTGGTTTATGGAAATGGAAATAAGGTTTCCCAGAAACAAGGGGCTTTATCTGAATATGTAAAATTCATGGGAAATCCAGATGTGACATTTTTATATTGGGGAGATATTGACAGAGAAGGATTTGATATCTTCAGAAGGACAAAAGAAATTAATGATACACTAAATATTTCTTTATTTCTGCCAGGATATAAAAAAATGATAGAAAAGGCTAAAAATACCACATTGGAAGACAGTCCATCATCAAAGAAAGAAGGAATGTGTTTTGATGATTTGTTTGATGGATTTGATATAGATGAAATCTTCTTTTTGAATAACGTATTAGCTGAAAATAAATTGATACCGCAAGAGATCATATCATATATATTTTTAAGTGAGGGGTGATTAGATGCTTCGTTCTGACATTAAGGAAATATTTGCTGACTTTCAAAACAGAATGAAGTTTATAGATATCGTTCGAAGCATAACTGTGACGAGTTATCCGGATGACATTAAGAAAATGTTCGGTGGTGATTACGATGTCATCAATAACTTGGTTGTAGCAGTACTTTTATATATAAAGGAACGAACTCTTGGTGATGTGCAGTCTTGCACATTAAAAGATATTGCTGGATTTCTGGATAATATAGTGCAAATTGTTCCAGAAGAATATGAAGTGGATACGGATAAGCTTGCATACTTTATAGTAGTTAATGTGCTGCAAAATAATGGAAAACTCATAGAATATAACACATTTTTTGCAGACGCAGAATTATTTAAGAAGATGCCCATTCGTTTGATAAATGAGGAGAAGGGTTCCTATCATTTAACAGATGATGTGTTTGATTTTCTGTACAGGTCCAAGGAAATAGAATCTGAACTGGATTATTCTGTTACGCGCTTTAAAATGCAGGAATATATGAAACGCAAGAATTATTCTGAGGCACTGGCACAAAGTAAAGAGCTTGTTGCAAGACTTCGTAACATGAGTCATAGCATGGATGACTTTATATTGCGATGCCGTGAAAATATATCAAAAATCACAGTTGATGAATATGAGAGAATCGTTGGACAGTATCGAAATCTGCTTGTTGATGAACAAAAGGAATTAGAGGAAATTCAGAAAAATGCAATTAGAGAACTTCTGCTGGTATTGTAAGTAAGAATGCCAAAAGTGTACTTATTTTGGACAATCCTTTTGGTAAGATTACATCGGCTCACCTACTTAGACCAATGTTTGATATTGCAAAACATTTTAATGTACAGCTTATATGTCTTTCGGATATTAACAAAAGTGATGTAATTAATTGCTTTGAGTGTGTCATTAAACTTGTAATCAAGTCGCAGAATCTTTCAAATTTTGAAATGTTGTTTAATCTGTGCGTATTATCAGGAGTGTAGGCAGGATGGATAGCTAAA
>CAZJAS010000156.1:0-1914 GCA_964544135.1 uncultured Clostridium sp.
ATCATAATAAATTACTGGGTCAGGATAAAAATACCGATCTGATATCTCCGAAATCAGAAAAGACCTATCATTTAAATGGGAATCAGGCACTTGCTTATGCAAGAGTGCGTTATGTGGGAACGGATTTTGCCAGAACGGGAAGACAGCGTACCATTATTATGCTGGCGCTTGAAAAAGTGAAAAAGATGAATTTAGGTGAAATGAACGAGCTATTAATAGACTTTCTCCCCAAGGTGAGAACAGATCTGACGGAAGGGGATTGTGCGAATCTACTGCTAATGATGTTGGATGTGGGTAAGTATTCCATAGAATCCATGGCGATTCCCGTAGATGGTACCTGGAGTAATATGAATGTAAACAAGATGGCTGTGCTAAAGGTGGATTTTTCTGCAAATACACAGGAGTGGTATAATAAGGTGAACTAAGGTGCAAATAAAGAAGCTGCGCACATGTTTTGGTGGACAGCTTCTTAACAATAACTGTTAAACATCATTCCGCTATACGCACTGGTAATATAAGGACTGGCAAAATTTCGCTCGGGGTTTTTATAGGCTACAATGGTACGATTTACATAATTCATAGGGTTTAGGGAAACCTGTGAAGTTTTTTGTACCAGAGAGCTTGCAAATCCCTTTAATGCATCATAGGAAAAATCCTGATCGGATGATACATCTTTTAATAATGCATCATTTATAGTGATTGTATTGTCTTTTTGAATATGGAGGCCCATATCTTCCAGATCATTTTTATACTGTTGGGCTATTTTTCCCATTTCATTGCCCAGCTTTCTACTTGCTGAGCTGTTTTGGTTGTAAGCACTTGTAGTATTAATAAAACTATTGTATCTGCCGATTAAGGTGTTAACATTATCTGTCAGGGATTTCACATCTGTTTTAAGGCTGATGGTAACAGCGGTGTCCGGTTTGCTTACCGCCTTCAGTTCTATTTCAAACATTTTACCTATGGTAAAGGTATTGGAAGCAGTATTACGCTCTTCTCCATTTAATAGAAAGGAAGAGTTGGCAGGTTGTCTGGAAACATATCCGATACCAAAATATTCTACGGTGCCGGATCTCTTGCTGGTATGGTCATCCGTGATTTCAAATATAATAGCATGGTCATTTGAAAGTCCCGTAGCATCGGAAGTAAGACGAATGGAGTTGCGTGCATCACCCTCGTAAAGCTTTGCATTGATACCGATATCGGCATTGTTAATTAAGCGGACAAGTCTTTCCTGCACATCCTTGTTCGTATCCTCTTCATTAATATTAAACTGAAATTCATAGTTTAAATTATTGATGGAAACATCGAAGGAATAGGTATCCGCCTTCAGCTTTACCGGTGTGTCGGGTAGATAGGCACCCATATTTTCCTGTGAGACCGCTAGGCTGTTTACCTTAATTTCCAAAGAAGGAGCAGGGGCATTGTTTTTCACATTGCTTACAAAGGAAGCGGTGGCAACATCGGGATCGGAAGAATAAGCCGTTTTTTTGGCAAGCATCTGACTGCTATCCAATCCACCCAGAGAAGCAATGGCATTGTGGAGCAGCCTTGCATTTTCTTTCAGGCTGACTGCGTATTCCTGGGTTTCCCTGCTGTTCGTATCAAGATACCAAGGGGATTCTTTATTTAGTTTTACAATGGAGTTGTAAATGCTTCGAAGCTCACTCTTCTTATGCGCGTCATATTGTGTTGTACTTTTGGGCGCATAAGTAGTAAGATAATGATTATAGACATTTGTCAAGATAGCATTACTCAAAAAGAACCCTCCTTTCTTCCTTGAAATATGCGGATAAAGCACGCCAAAATCCGTTGTGGCGAGGAATCTTTTCCTATCATTATACGCATAAGGGTATAGTAAACCTATTTTTATGTGTACATTGTATCATTTATAATTAATAAAAGCAAGGATTT
>CAZJAS010000157.1:0-1875 GCA_964544135.1 uncultured Clostridium sp.
CAAGTTGATTTTATCCTTGTGGATTTCACCCTTAGGTTGTATAATACCTTTATATTAATTTATGGAAGCGTATCAAAGCGTTCATAGGTTGAATATATTGGGAGTGGTATCGAAGTGGTCATAACGGGGCGCACTCGAAATCCACTCGGTCAGTTGCTTTGAAAATGCCGTAAACCCTTGAGTTTCCGTGGGTTTGCGGGATCCTGAAAATTTAGCTTTTTACCTATTTCTACGGTTTTTCTACACTTTGCCTTGACTTCTACAAAAGGCTTTGTGTGTTAAAATAAAATATGGAGACGTATCGAAGTGGTCATAACGAGCCTGACTCGAAATCAGGTTGTCCGCAAGGGCACGTGAGTTCGAATCTCACCGTCTCCGCCATGAGCCTGTTTGCGGTCAATGTCCGCTGGCAGGCTCTTCCTTTTTTCCGAATTTCTACGCTTTACTTAGAGGGCGTTTTTTCTTTTCCGTAGAAAAAGGGTACGCCTGAATTCTTTGTATACAAGGCTTTGAAGTATTTTTATGAAGCAATCTGTAGAAAATTATTCACTCGGTTCAAGTCCGCTCGGTTCGACCACTTGGTTTCTTTCAAACATCCCATCCATAACCAATCCCGATTCGATCTGTGCATGGAAGTCCAAATGCGAGTAAATGTCTGCTGTAGTCGAGAACGTGCTGTGTCCCAGCCATATCTGGATTTGCTTCATGGATATGCCACTTGCCAGCAGCAGGCTGGCACAACTATGTCTGAGGTCGTGGAAGCGAATCTTTTTAAGGCCAAATTTCTCAAGCAGCCAGCTGAAATGCTCTGTGACATAATTAGGGCGCATAAGCTTTCCGGTTTGATCGAGGCAAATGTAATTGAGATATTCCCGGCAGTAGGAGCGTTTGAACAGCCTGCGGTACATTTCCTGTTTCTCTTTCTCTGCAAGCAGCAGTTTTTCAACAGAGGGCAGCAAAGGGAGTGTACGAAAGCTGGATTTAGTTTTCAGCACATCCTCGCCGACAGCTACAAACTTTCCGTCCACCTCATCCTCAATAACCTTGTGCCTGATTGAGATTGTTTTTTGTTCGAGATTAATTGCAGCCCATTTCAGGCCAAGGACTTCACTTCGCCGCAGCCCATAGTAGCCAGCCAGCTTTACGCAAATCTCCAAGGGATCGTCTGATACCGCATCAGATAATGTCATCATTTCTTCTGCAGAATAAAACTGTGCCTGATATACATTTTTTTTCGGTCTATCTACCTTATCGGCAGGGTTGCTGTCAAGAATATCCTTTTTTACAGCATTTTGCAGTGCCTTACGAAGTACGGCATGATAGTGACCGTATTCGGAGTATGACCCTCATCAAAAATTGTTTGGTAGAAATCCTGAAGATGCTGAGGAGTCACTTCGCCCACGGTAACATCAAGTTTCGTAAAATATCGATTTACCCGACCATCTAGCATGGTGCGATATCCCTTAAATGTAGTTTTGGATATGGTGGGCTTCGCTTGCAGCAGCCACTTTTGCAGGTAATCCATAAATGGAACATCTGCCTGTGGATTTCTTTTACTTTCGACCAGCTCTCTGGCCTTTTCCTCTGCTTCTTGGCGTTCCTTTTTCTCCTGAGCCTGCTCGTACTCTAAGCGAATTTGGTCAAAGGCTTTTTGAGCCTTTCTTTGACTGGTTCCCGCTACCGGCAGTCCGGTAGGAACCCATTTGACTTTTCTTTTGCCATCTACCTTTACATATAAAAGTGCATAATAAGTATTGTTTTTTTGTTGTAGGCAGCCTGTTATCATTGTTATCCTCCTTTGAAATAACAGCGGTATTTGGTTAGAATACAGAAAAGATGTATATTAAATCTACAAGTCATTGCCTGATACTTTAT
>CAZJAS010000158.1:0-1699 GCA_964544135.1 uncultured Clostridium sp.
GTTTATTAATAATTTCTTAGTTATTTATTAGGATAGTATGATGCGACTCTATCCTTACCTACCTTTGGATACAAAAATACAGGACAGTAACCTGCCCTGTATCATGGGTTTATCTATAGTATTATTTTTCACTTAAAGACTAATAAATTATACTAAATGTGTATTTTTATTTCTTGTTTTATGAAAATGCCATATTCTCAATATAAGCTTCTGCAAATGAAGGCTCCTGAGCCAGATTAAAAACTTCTATTTCTCCAGGGCTTCCTATCCCTTCTAAACTACCGAATCGTTTGCGCCCGTATATAAAAGCACCCTCCAAAGCCGCATTGCCCACTGCAACCGCTTTATGGCATAGAGCTTTTGGTATTAAACCGATGGTACCGGCGGCCTCGATATCCAAATAATATCCCATACCTCCGGCTAAATAAACCTTTTCTATACGAGAAAAATCCGGTAAACCATATTTTTCACATAGAATACCGATTCCTGTAAAGATGGCTGATTTTGCCATCTGTAATTGCCTGATATATTTCTGGGTTAGACGAACTCCCCCGATGGTAATGCCCTGCTTAAAATAGGGTTCCGATAATAATCCGGTCGTATCCAAGATTCCATTCTTTAACAGCTGTGAAGTAAGAAGCATCAAATCAGTACCGTAATATTCCCCATCTCCTTCAAAGGCCGTACCTGCCGCCGTGCCTGCCGCCACCAATCTGCTTCGATTTCCCAACACGATCTCCCCATTGGTTCCAAGGTCAATCAGCAAGCTGATTTCATCGATTTTATTCATAGAAAGCGCATGGATACCCGCCACAATATCAGCCCCGATAAAGGCAGAAGCACCGGGCAGGATGATTGTTGGCAGTCCAAGCAGTTCGGTATGAATCTCCTTTAAAGTCTCCGGTTCAAAGGGAAAACGGCCCAGACCGCTTACCTCTAATCCCATAAGCAGATGCACCATTGTAGTATTGGCAGCAATCGCCATTCCGCAGCAGGTCATAGATGTTTTATGAAAGCGGGAAATCCCTTTCTGTAAGACCTCCCGCACATCTTTTTGCATGGCTTTTCTGCATCCTGCATCCTCCGCCGCTTCAATACGTGAAAGCACATCTCCTCCGTATTTTATCTGGGGATTCATACAGGTATAGGTATCCAATACCCTCCCGTCTGCCGGGTTTCGAAGCTGCATGGCTATGGTTGTAGTGCCGATATCTACCGCAACCAAAGTATTCAAGGGATATTTCTCATTGCTTACTTTTGCATCTCGATAAAAACGGCTCACGGTATTCATTGTTTTACTGCCAAAGCATTTGCCGCATCCGGTGCATATTTTGCATCTAGTCCCTTTTTTAAATGAACTGGTTTTGTTCTCTGTCATAATGGTAATCAATCCCCGCCAGCTTTTCCTCCAATTCTTTTTGGTTAATAGAAAGCTCCCCGCAAAGAATCTTCAAATCCCCATAAAAATCCCTCAGTTTCATATTCACGAAGCTGAGCAGCATCACAGGCTCATTCGGTATCATATACTACCCTTTCCTAACAATCTAAAACGATGTTTTAGGCGTTTTTATACATCTTAGAATGTTCTTCTATTTAAGTGATTTATAAGCTTGTAAAGGATGTCTTCTGCCCCCGGCTTACAAGCTTGGGAAGAATGGCTCAAAGAGACATTCTTCGGTGTGGAACTTAGAAATTATTA
>CAZJAS010000159.1:0-1683 GCA_964544135.1 uncultured Clostridium sp.
TTTGAAGTTGACGGAGCGATAGGATGAAGAAAAAATCAAAAATACTCAAAATATTAAAAGGTATAGCTCTTACTATATTGATACTGATTATCGGTTTTTTAGGAGTTCGAGCGATTGGCAAAGCTATTTATAATCAGACACCAGAAGGTGGCATTAATGAATCTATGTATGTTGATATTAATGGAACAAAACAGTGGATTAACATATATGGCGAAGATTTGAATAATCCTGTTTTGTTGTATTTGCACGGAGGTCCTGGCTCTGCAACAAGTCATATTGATTATGCATTCACAAGAAAGTGGGCAGATGTATATACTGTAGTGACATGGGACCAGCGTAATTGTGGAAAAAGCTATGATTCTTCACAAAATGAAACAGTATTAACGAAAGAATTGTTTATGACTGACGGTAAAGAATTAACAGAATTCATTTTAGAGTATCTTTCAAAAGATAAGATAACAATTCTTGGACATTCTTGGGGGGCAATTTATGGGGCAAATTTGGTACTTGAATATCCTGAATATTATGAATGCTTTATTGGAGCAGGACAACTTGTCGATTATTTAGAGAATGAACAAGCCTTTAAACAAGAAGCTTTGGTGTGGGCAGAAGGTGACGAAGAAGCGTTACAATTAGTCAATCAGTTGACACCTGATAATACAACGGTTGAACATTTTGGTGTAAAAAATGTAATTATGCAGAAATATGGCTATGATATGATGGTCAATGGTGCAGATTACAATTTGATTGCGACAATAATTTTTAATCCCAATTATACCATTGCAGATTGGATTAAATATCTTAACGTAGATATGAGTTCTTATTTAGACTTTTATACATCTGAGGAATTTGCAGACTTTTCATTAAAGGGTAAAGTTGATTATCAAGTGCCATTTTATAATATAAATGGTGATAAGGACTATCAAACGAACTATAAATTGGCAGCAGAATATTTTGAACAAGTAAAAGCTCCATATAAGCAATTGTATATGATGGAAAACATGACCCATGGACTATTGGAATCTGATTCAGAAGGATTCTCTGAAATTATCCATCTAATTGCTGAAACAGAAGAGTCAAGATAGTTGCTATTAGTATGGCAAGAGAGGTAAAAATTTCAGTAATACGGAGAGACGAATTTGAATTTTACGCATCGTTAAGAAAGGAGTAAAGTATGTTAGAAGTAGGAACCAAGGCACCAGATTTTGAGCTGTTTGACCAAGATGGAAAATTGCATAAATTAAATGATTATATTGGAAAAAAGGTTATTTTATATTTTTATCCAAAGGATAGTACACCGGGATGTACAAAGCAAGCATGTGGATTTTCTGAAAGATATCCTCAGTTTACAGAGAAAGGAGCAGTTGTCCTTGGGGTCAGTAAGGATTCAGTGGCTTCTCATAAAAAATTTGTAGAAAAATACGGATTGGTATTTACGCTTCTTGCAGACCCGGAGCGCACCGTAATTGAAACATACGATGTATGGAAGGAAAAGAAAAATTACGGTAAGATTTCTATGGGGGTTGTAAGAACAACATATCTAATAGATGAGCAAGGAATTATTATTAAAGCAAATGATAGGGTGAAAGCAGCAGAGGACTCGGAAAAAATGTTGCAGGAATTAGAAAAATGAAAATAATATTATCTCCAGCAAAAAAGATGAATATAAACCTTGATACTTTA
>CAZJAS010000160.1:0-1563 GCA_964544135.1 uncultured Clostridium sp.
CTGTTCATCTTTGTACCTAATACTTGCCTCAGATGTAACCCCTGCAGGTAAAAGTAAGGTTGCCATCATCTCATCTGTATATTCTTTAACATATTTAACAACTTCTGGTCTTGTTCCTACAAGGCTCATATCGCCTAATATTATGTTGAATAACTGGGGCAGTTCATCTAATCTTGACTTTCTTAAGAATGCTCCAGCTCTTGTAACCCTAGAATCATTATTGGTGGTTAGCTGAGTACCTATTTTATCTGCCTTATCAACCATGGTACGAAATTTAAATATTTTAAATTTTCTGCCATATTGCGTCACTCTAACCTGTCTAAACATAACAGGTCCCTTAGAATCTAATTTAATTACCACAGCTATAATAAGAAAAACTGGTAAGAAAATAATCATCATAATAAACGAAAGCACAAAGTCGAATAACCTTTTAGCTGCTAGGCTCACTGTTTTATTATTCAAGATATCATAATATTGTTTTACTTCTTCATTTTTCATATAATTGGGTAAATCTTGCCACTTTTTTTGAATCACTTCATCAATACCCCTCTTAATCTTTTAAAATTTCTCTTAAACTCTCCACTATATAATCAAGCTCTTCATCAGTAAGAAGTGTATGAAGCGGAAGCGTTATCTCGTTTTTATACATATTAAATGCATTAGGGTAATCTTCTATTTTAAAACCTAAATTCTTATAAGCTGTATGCATAGGAAGAGGTTTGTAATGTACATTAACTGAAATACCCTTGTTTGCCAACTTTATAATTACATCATTTCTATAAGTTTCATCTTTTCCATTCAGTCTTATTAAATATAAATGACCACATGATTTATAGCTATCATCGAAATGACTCATAGAAGTCACATTAAGGTCCTTAAGTTGTTCATCATATTTCTCAATAAGTTCTGTACGTCTTTTCAAAATATCAGAATATCTTCGCAACTGGGCTAATCCTAATGAAGCCATTATATCTGTCATGTTACATTTATAATTAGGTGCAACGATATCATATTCCCAAGCTCCTGCTTTTGTTTTCGCCAATGCATCCTTTGACTGACCATGAAGTGATAACACCATAAACTGTTTATAAAGCTCCTCATTGTTAATACCATCAATGTTTCTCCATGTTACTGCTCCACCTTCAGCTGTTGTAAGATTCTTTACTGCATGGAATGAAAAACACGTAAAATCAGCAAGCTCTCCACTCATTAATCCTTTATAGCTAGCTCCCAAAGAGTGAGCAGCATCACCGATAATAATTACTCTATCAAATGCCTTTTGAAGTTCGTTTTTAGGAGTAAATAAAGATTTCTTTTTCTCTAGAATTTCAATAATTTTATGATAATCACACATCTTCCCTGCTATATCTACTGGAATTATTGCTTTTGTTTTTTCGGTAATTGCATCTGCAATAGCTTCATAATCAATAAAAAAAGAATCCTTCCCTGAATCAACAAGTTTTACCTTAGCACCTACATGCGTAATCACACTTGCCGATGCTGTGTAGGTATATGCTGTAGTAATAACTTCATCACCTTCACCTATACCTAAGAGCCTTAATG
>CAZJAS010000161.1:0-1426 GCA_964544135.1 uncultured Clostridium sp.
AAAATAAGACATGAGAGAATACAAAAAACCAGAATTATTATTACCAGCAAGTTTTAATACCTCTAAATTACTTGCTGGTAATAATAATTCTGGTTTTTTGTATTCTCTCATGTCTTATTTTGTCCTTTCTCTAGTTGTCAAAGCCACACCATCGCCTATAGGAATAATTATAGTTTCTAGATCTTTAGTATGTTTTAACTTATACAAATATTCTCGCATTCTAATGTGAATCGTCCTATCTCTTCTTTTAATAGCATACCTTGATCCTGAAATTGTTCCATCTTGAAGAACATTGTCAGTAATAAGCATCCCTTTAGAACTTAATAACTCTAAAATACCTGGAAGAAAGTTAAGGTATTGTCCTTTTGCCGCATCTAAAAATATAAAATCATAACTCTGCTTTTCTTCTTTAGCTAGTTTGTCTAGAATTACTAAGGCATCTCCTTCTAAGAGGGCGATTTTATCACTTCTAGGAGATGTCTTCAAATTTGTTCTTGCCTTTTCTAATCTCATTTCTACTTTTTCTATTGTTGTTATACTTGCCTGCTCTGGCATGTATTCACTCATATATATAGCTGAAAAGCCTGTTGCTGTTCCTATTTCAAGAATCTTCTTAGGTTTGTTAAACTTTATAAGAAATCTCAACAAGGCTTGTGTCTCTTTCTTAATTATAGGTACATTCTCTTCTTTTGCTTCTTCTTCAAGTTCTTTTAAATATTTTGGTAGTTCATCCTCAAGGGAGTTAATATATTCAACTACACTTTTATTTACAATCATAAACTACTCCTAACTTATTAAGAAAGGCGAACCATTAAGTCTTCTTACGGTTCGCCATTATCTTTATTCAATTTATCTTATGTTAAGATTCATCCAAAGTGGCATCATCTTTTTGTTCTAGTTCTTTTTCTAGTTCTAATTCTTCTTCTAGTTCTTCTTCCGACTTCGGAACCGTAATAACAGCAAATATTTCATCGTAAGTCATCGATGTGTTTAAGGTGAATATTCCAGGCATAATTGGATATTCTTTTAGCTTAGCGTGTAAAAAAAACGAAAGTTTGTTGTCGATTACTTTATTTTGCTCAAGCTTACTTGCAACATTCATAGTTGTTTCGCCTTGGCCTATTTTAATATAAACATCTATTCCATCCGACTCTACAGTACTTTTGTTACCAAATACTTGGTAGCTTGTATCATATACTACACTGCCCGCTTTTACTGCCACATATATAATTGTTAAATATAGTGCAACATTAACTAGCAGATGTAATATAAGTTTGATTACACGTAATGATGTGTTTATCCCCGTTTTTGATGACATAATAATGACCAAGCCTTTCTTAATTCTTACCTTATTCAACTTCCATAATAATAGGCAATATCATAGGACTTCTTTTTGTCTTTTTCCACAGAAAATCACCTAATGAAT
>CAZJAS010000162.1:0-1416 GCA_964544135.1 uncultured Clostridium sp.
TGATTACGTCACCTTTGTCTGCTGTTCTTGCGTTGAATTGTTTTGTAAATTCAACAATGTTTACACCATGTTGTCCAAGTGCGGGACCAACGGGTGGAGCCGGTGTTGCTTTGCCGGCAGGAATCTGCAACTTAATATATCCTTCTACCTTTTTTGCCATGATGGCACCTCCTATAATGTGGTAATTTGGCGTTCTGCTACGTTATATTAAGCTATCTTAACCTAAAAAACGTCACAAAACTCCCACTGTACGCTATATAAGCGCACTTTAGTTGTTGCTATATCATCCGTTTTGTTTAAGCTCACGCCGAATACAAACCGGAAAATATCATATTAAAGTTTTCTTACTTCCGCAAAGCTAATCTCAACCGGAGTCTCTCTGCCGAACAGTTCTACATTAATGGTAGCGGTCTGCTTACCATAATCCAGCTTCTGAACAACACCTACGGTATCCTTCCATACTCCCGCTACTACAGCTATGCTGTCACCTTCGCCAAAGTCAATGGATACATTTTCCATTCTGATGCCCAAAGGCTTCATCTCTGCTTCCGTAAGGGGTACCGGCTTACTTCCCGGTCCAACAAATCCGGTTACACCTCTGGTGTTACGGACAACATACCAGGTATCATCATTCATCACCATATTGATCAGGACATAGCCGGGAAACATCTTCTTTTGAACTGTTTTTTTGACACCGTTTTTAATCTCCACAACGTCCTGCATGGGTACCCTTACTTCCAGGATTTCCTCTGCAAGATGCTTGTTGTTTTCGATTGTCTTATCAATATTGGCTTTGACCTTATTTTCATATCCTGAGTATGTATGCACTACATACCAACTTGCCTCTGCCATTCAACCACCCTCGCTCTATAATGATGTTAAAAAGTTTACGCCATTTTGAGCCACAAAATCAATGGCGGCTATAATAACTCCTGCAACTACTGATATTGCAACAACTGCAACGGACTGTTTGAACATGGTTTTCCTATCAGGCCACGAAATTTTTTTAAATTCTATTTGAACATTTTTAAAAAAGCTTTGCTTCTTTGCCTTATCTGCTGAATCTGCCATTTTCTCTCCTTCCGGGCCAATAATTATTTGGTCTCTTTGTGCATTGTATGAGTCTTGCAGAATCTACAATATTTCTTGGTTTCCATTCTTTCAGGATGTGTCTTCTTATCCTTCATAGTATTGTAATTACGTTGCTTGCATTCTGTACATTCTAATGTAATTCTTGTACGCATCTCTCCACCTCCACGCGCTTTCTATCCTTAATTAAAAATATGCATAAAAAAAAGACCTAAATCTAATCTCGCCTAGCTACTATATCACACTATTGCACTCTCAGTCAATGATTATATTGCTTGAGTTTCCGTACTTTTATCCACAGACCCCTTGTTTCACTGGTAATGTAAT
>CAZJAS010000163.1:0-1379 GCA_964544135.1 uncultured Clostridium sp.
TGTTTTTAACAAGTGCTTGAAATAATTTTCCAAAAGCATATGCCATCTTGGTACTTATAAAGAAAATAGACAAATACACCTTGTAATAAGTTGAAACATAATTGTTCTTTAGTATTTTCTTGATTTTATCCTTATCTTTCTTAATCAGCTCTGCTAATCGTTTTGAATAAGATTTTTCCTTTTTCTTTACTGATACCGTAAAGTACAAAATTAACCTTTGATATATAAAATATGCATATCTATCGGCTAAATCTTCACCCCCAACTTCCTTTAAGTAACTTTCTTTTTCAAAAAAAGTGGGGATTTCATCACGAAAGGTAAGTTCATTAACACCTTGATAGGTAATACTGTTTTCTGTTGCGATATTATAATTATAATAAGCCCGATCCAAATAAACACATGCTTTGCATTTGGCATAAACCTTGGTGGTAAACATCACATCTTCATAATATTTACCTTCTATAAACCGGATCTCCTTTAAAAGAGACCTTCTGTATAATTTACCCCATACCGCATTTAATATCTGAAAATTCTTATAGCCCTCCACATAAAATGCGAGGGGCTCCTGCCCCTTAAAATATTTCCTCTCTCCCGTGCTTTCATCCTCTATTTTATCCGCATAGATATTTCTCCCACGAAAGACAACCATTTCGGTATTTTCATCTATGGCAGCATAAGCCTCTTGCAAGCAATTCAAATCAACCCAATCGTCTCCATCCACAAACATGATGAACTCGCCGGAAGCTATTTTTAGTCCTGCATTTCTGGCTCCGGAGCGGCCTTTATTTACCTGATGGACAACTTTAATCCTCTTGTCCAATGCCGCAAACTCATCGCATATATTGCCGCTTTTATCTGTGGCACCATCATCGATTAAAATCAACTCCAAACAGTCATAGGTCTGATCCAAAACAGACTGAATACATTGAGGCAGATATTTTTCAATATTATATACCGGTACAATTACTGAAATTAGCTCATTTTTCATGTTTAACCTTTCCCAGCAGCTTCATTAAAATCGGATAACATTTTACAGTCATAGATAAACTGATAATTTTTGCATTCCTTGTTAAATACTTGTTTTTTACTACCTGAAGCAGGTTTTTTCTCAGAATAGCTTCCATTTGCAGCTTTTCTTTTTTACAAATCTTCTTTTTCCCGTCCCGCATTAATCTTGCATATACGGAACCGATACATTGCACCAGTGCAAAAAAAGCTTCCTCCCGAAGAGTATTATCTTCTTTTACTACATCCTCATAAATTTGTTGCATATATAAAACGGTGCTCATATTTTTTGAAGTAAATTGCTTCTGAGAAATACTATTTTCTACCACCCTATAAAAGTATTTATTCATACCAATATGAACAATCCGCCCTGC
>CAZJAS010000164.1:0-1318 GCA_964544135.1 uncultured Clostridium sp.
CCAATGTGGAGGTGGGATTTTTTAATAACCGACTTGTGAATACGGACAATACCCTGCGCCTGAATATTACCGAGGCTGTTCCGGTAGTCACAAGCAACAATCAGGTTTTCTTTGGCTCTCCGGGAGGCCGTTATCTGATTGTCCTCTATGAGACTTCAACGAGAAGCATTCCGGCAATTACCACACCGGAAAAGGTTATTGTTATGTGCGGATGGCAATAAAATAAGAGAGAAAGTGTTTCCGCAGCCTTTATATCAGGCTGCGGATTTTATAGTTTCATATATTCGGGCATCCGGTTTTCAAATACTGAATAATATTTAAATCCGCAGTCCTTTAAGATTTCTGCCGCAAGAGTAAAATGATATGCCACATCCTTAGAATTATGGGCATCGGAACCCACAGTGATGATTTCCCCACCCAGTTCCTTATAGCGCTTGATAACTTCGGTGCAGGGGCTGACATCCTTTGTGCCGCGGTGCAGGCTTCCCGTATTGAGCTCGATTCCTTTTTCCGCTTCCAGCAGGAGCGTCAGCATAGAATCGAATAAATCCTTATATTTTTCATAAGAATAATCCCTGTCTATATTGGGGCCGTAGCGCACCACATAATCCAGATGACCAAATACATCGAATAAGGAAAATTGCTTAATATTATCGATGTTGGCTTGAAAATATTCCCGATAGGCTTCTTCCTCGTTCCGGCCTTCGTAGTAAGCGGGATAATAGGGGTCTGTGCGGTTTACCACATGAGTGGAGCCGATGATAAAATCAAATTCATGGGAACGGGCATAGAGAGAAAGCTCTCTGTACAGATGGGGCTGAAGCCCTAATTCAATTCCGAAAAGAATTTGTATCCGGTCCGCATATTTTGCCTTGTATTTTGCAAGGTCATAGAGATAGGAATCCGTATTTACTAAAAAGGTATTTTCAGGAGTCTCTTTTGTGATGGGAAAATCCATATCCATATGTTCCGTAAAGCAAATATGAGTCAGTCCTTTTTGGATGGCCGAATCAATCATATTTTCCATCGGTTCTATGCTGTCTCCCGAAAAAGAGGAATGGAGATGATAGTCTGCTGTAATTGCCATAAGCTTTCCTTTCTGCCAAACAAGCGGTAGGTAATTGAGAAACTCATATTTAGTGGCTCTACTCTCCATCTTACTTTGGAAAGCCATCTTTTTCTATGGAGATGAGAAGGGCTCATTGGAATGATTAGAAAAACCGGCTGACAAAGTATTATGGAGAGTAGAGCCCCTTGTAATGATTTCGCAATTTCCCTTAAAAAAGTGATATTGTGGATATTATAACAGAAAAGCGAG
>CAZJAS010000165.1:0-1290 GCA_964544135.1 uncultured Clostridium sp.
GCTTTAGCGGACATACAAATCAAGATCGTGAAATGCTTTATTTCACGCTAACTCCTAATTTTCAGATTTTATACCATATGTCAATTAAATGATAAACAATTATTAGGCAATGAACAAAGTTAGAATTACATACGAAGTAAAGCTGCACAACAAAAACAACAAAGCGGATCCCATTTTTAATTAGGATCCCGCTTTATTCTTACCTGATATTCTTAAAACTTATAGTCCTTCATTATCTGCTTTAGAACTGAAACATGTACCTTTTCATCCATAATAATTCTTTCTAGATTTACTACTATATGCATATCATCAATTGCTGAAACTTGCTGTTGGTACTTTTCAATCGCTCCCAGCTCACCCTTAAGTGCATTCTGTAACATCCGTCCCATGTCTTTTGGGTAGTTATTATAGGTCGGAGTCCAATAGGACATACGTCCCTGGCAATTAGTCCACAGACGGGGTTCCTCGCCCAGAAGACAGGCAAGGGAGCCGAAAATTTTAAGGTGATGCATTTCTACTATGCTCATTTTATGGAAGAGATAAGCAATGTCTCCGTATTTTGATTCAGTCATTAAATTGTTGTAAAGATACAGACTGATGGTGGTCATTTCGGAGTCTGAGCCTCCCATATTGTCAAGCATCCATTTTCCGTAATTGCGATTCTTTTTTACTACACAAATAGATGGATATGGTTTATCTGATGCATAGGGCAGGTCACGGTAATTTTGCATATTATACTTTCTTATGGATTAAGTTACTAATGTATATGCATGTTAGAAAAGGGAAATCACATTTATATGAAGACTAGTTAGCAAATAACTGTACCCAATAGGGTGTGCCCACACTATTTTCCATGTAGCCGACGCCGATTCTGGTAAAATCGGGACTCATAATATTGGCACGGTGTCCGCTGCTGTTCATCCAAGCATCTACTACCTGTGCCGGTGATTGTTGCCCCCAGGCTATATTTTCACCGGATTGACGGTAAATAACACCGGCTTCCCGTAAAGCGGTATAGAAACCGGAACCGTTTGGACGGGTGTGGGAGAAGTTGCTTTGGATTTCCTCTGCCCGTACCATTGCGGCATTATTGATTGCAGCATCAAGGGAGAGAGGAGAAAGACCCGCTTTTGCCCTTTCCACATTAACCAGATTAAGTACTTGATTGATATAAGAAGCATTTTCATCTACGGGTTCCTCGGTTTCATCTGTACCCGGTTCTTCTGTACCCGGTTCTTCTGTACCCGGATTTTCTGTACCCGGATTTTCCGTGCCTGGATTTTCCGTGCC
>CAZJAS010000166.1:0-1276 GCA_964544135.1 uncultured Clostridium sp.
TTAAAAGGACTCTCTTATTCGGTGGCAGTAGGAACAGAAAAAGAAAGAATCGATGGGTTTTACTGTTGTCCCCTTTGGTCAAGGATTTAAGGATATGAGTCCACCGACTAAGGAACTGATGAAACTAACGCTAGAAGAAAAGGTTGCTCATGGTGGGCATCCTGTACTTCGTTGGATGATGGATAACATTTTTGTTCGAACAGACCCGGCAGGCAACATCAAGCCAGACAAGGAAAAATCATCAGAAAAGATTGATGGTGCAGTGGCAACGATTATGGCTCTTGATCGAGCGATTCGTTGTGGCGGAGATACGGGTTCTTCTGTTTATGATGAACGGGGATTATTGATACTTTAATCTACTTCGTTATGTGATTTTTTCACAGATTTATTATGTAATTATTTTTTGTAAAAGAAACTTGACATAAAACACCTGAAGTGATATTATAAATGTAAAGGAAACTTGACGAATGGAGATATAAGGACTTGCAAAATCTAGTTGAAAAATTAAGAAAGGATAGGGGATTAAATCAGGAAGAGCTTTCTAAGGTGCTTAAAGTATCAAGGCAAACAGTCAGCGCTATAGAGAATGGAAGATATAATCCTTCATTAGATTTAGCTTTTACAATATCTGATTTTTTTGGATTAAAGATTGAGGAAATCTTCTTTCCGAGTAGAGGAGGTAAAGAAAATGAAGAAAAATAACTTGTACATTGGACTGATTTATATGGCATTCGGAGTTGCGTGTCTATGGTTTGCATTGAATACTGAAAACTCGGTTGGTAGTCTGTTGTTCGGATTTTCAGGTGCTGGACTAATTGGTGGTTTAAATTTGATTTGGAAGTATTTTTACTGGTCATCACCAAGACGAAAAGATGTCTATGAGAGAAAGTTAGAAGAAGAGCAGATCAATCTCAAAGATGAGTTCAAAGAAAGCCTAAGAAATAGATCAGGGCGAATAGCATATATTATTACACTCTTGGTTATTACACTATCGATTGTTATTTTCTCAATTATCGGTTCTTTGGGAATACTAAATACAAGGTTACTTGTTCTTTATCTGGCTATTCTTTGGATTTTTATGTATGTTATTGGCATTATTGTATATCGGATATTAATGAAAAAATATCAGTGATAGTGATTCTAAAGGCATCTCATATTGAGGTGCTTTTTTAATATCCATTTTTAAGGAGAGTGATGTCAATGGGAATATTACAAGGAATATTTAAGGCGAGAGATAAGCCTACTGATAGAGCGGTGAGTTCCAACTATACCTTTT
>CAZJAS010000167.1:0-1257 GCA_964544135.1 uncultured Clostridium sp.
ATTTCACGATCTTGATTTGTATGTCCGCTAAAGCGGACAGATGGGAGTTAGGGTGAAGAATTCACCGTAATCTCATCTGTATTGCTTTCTTCTAATACGGTATGGAACAACATTGTTCCGATCCCTCTTTTTTGATATTGAGCGTCAACAAAAAAGAATGCGATATGGCTGGCGTTATTTCTGGTTGCTATAACCCCCACGATTTTCTCTCCTACATATGCACCATACATTACAATACTGCTGATAAAATCCTCATTATATAATGCCGTTTTCTTAAATGTTTTAACACCTTCCTGGGAATAATCAGGCGCTTCAAACTGCATAAATGTTCTATGAATAAGCTCTATTGCATCCTTTATTTCATCCTTAGTGATTCTTCTTATCATCATTATGCATATCTCCTATTTATCCAATTATATTTAAGTAGGCATTTGCGAAACTTGCTTCCAAATGGGCTCTACTCCTCATATTACTTTGGAATGCCATCTTTTTCTATGGAAATGAGACCATAAGGGATTCCTAAAAGCATGGAAGCCTTTGCTGAATATGCTTTTACACTTAGGGGCTCATTGGAATGGTTAGAAAAACCGGCTGACAAAGTATTATGATGAGTAGAGCCCCTAAAAACGAGTTTCGCAATTACCTAAATTTATTTAAGAAATCTTCATTTGAGCTAAATACTAAAAAATACTCATTTGCCCATCTATGAAAGACTTTACCTTTCTATCCGTAATCTTATCATCTTCCCCTACAATACCGCATAATAAAGGAGAATGGGCATCATATAATTTTATACTTTCATTCACTTTTTCATCACTGAAATTTGCATAACAATATTTGCACCCATTCAAACAGGTATGGTAGGTTCCGACTTCCACACTTTCAACACAATTGCATTCTTTTCTCTGATTCTTATCTTTCGAAGTATTTAATTTACATTGTAAAATCTCTTCGATTAATTTCTTATCGATACAGCTTCCGTTCTTAATTCCCAGATTCTGCAAGTCAGTTTCTTCGGCACAGGCTTCCAATTCCAAATGATGTCTATGGGCAATCTCAGCCAATTTACCGGCTAATTCATACATGGTCTCATCTGTCATTTTCTCTATCCCAAGCCCTGCTGTATTACGGTTTGTTTTCGTATAAAAATCCATAAAGCTAATTACTACCCTTTTGGTAAAGCCCGAAAGATTAGAAGCAATTTCCTCAAATGCTTTTACATGATACTCAGGGGTATATCTTTTACTGAGCAAAATA
>CAZJAS010000168.1:0-1241 GCA_964544135.1 uncultured Clostridium sp.
TTTCGTTTCCTGAATTCTAAACATAAAGATCAGGCTGTTTCAAAGAATACGTATTATCGCTTTCTGAATGAAACTTCCTATAACTGGAGCAAGTTTCTTCTGCTACTAGTCGTAAAAGTTACAACAGCATTTGACGCGCTTACCAGACCAGAAAGAGTAAAAGTGCTTATTCTTGATGATTCTGTTATTAAGCGCAACCGCAGTAAATCCGTAGAACTTCTTGCACGCATTTACGACCATGTAGAGCATAAATGTCAAAAAGGCTTTACACTCCTTACACTTGGCTGGTCAGATGGATACAGCTTTATTCCAACTGGATTCAACATGCTTTCTTCTGCTAATAAAAGTAACCGCTACAATGAAGTGTCATCTCAAGTTGATCATCGTACAAACGGATACAAATTTCGTAAAGAAAGTATGATGCACAAAACAGATGCAGCTGTTCTCCTAATCAAGAATGCCTTAAAAGCAGGCATCAAAGCTGATTATGTCCTTATGGACACATGGTTTACTACAGAACCAATGATTGCAGATATTCTTGAAACTGGCTTGGATGCCATCGGTATGGTAAAACAGCTAAAGCAACGTTATACCTACAATAATAAGCAATACAAACTTTCAGAATTAAAGAAATTTGTAAGTTTTGAAGGTGCCAGAAATATATTTGGTTCACTGGTAGCTACAACTAAAACAGGAATTCCTGTAAAGATTGTGTTTGTACGAAACCGCAATAAGAAAAGTGAATGTTTATATATCTTAAGCACAGATTTATCACTTAGTGATGCAGAAATCGTACGTATTTATGGAAATAGATGGTCGATAGAATGTTTCTTCAAATCATCTAAATCTTTCCTGAAGTTAGGCACTGAATTTCAGAGCCATAATTATGGTGCAATGGTAAGCCATACAACCATTGTATTAACCAGATATATCATTCTGGAATGGATTCGTAGGAATCAAAATGACCAGAAAACATATGGCGAGTTGTTTTTCATGTTCTGTGAAGATATTCAGGACATGGATTTAACCAATGCACTTCAAAGCCTGATGGCTTTGTTTGTAGAGCACATTTCAACTTTATCAGCAGACATCACATCTTTGATTAAAAGTAAAGTGACCGAATGGATGATGTCTCAAGCCTTATTTATTCAAGCTTTATTTGGAAATATCTGCTGGGAAAGTTGAGTGACTTATATAGTGGGCAGCTGGTAGAAGGATATATTATCACTGCTTTTTTTGCG
>CAZJAS010000169.1:0-1158 GCA_964544135.1 uncultured Clostridium sp.
ACTCCATTACTGCAGGGGGAGTGGAATTTTGTGGAAGGAACATTGCAAAAATGGATGAAAAGGCGCTTGCAGACTTACGTCTTGATGAAATGGGTTTTATTTTTCAGCAGATGTATATGCTTAAAAATCTGACCGTTCTCGACAATATAATTCTTCCAGCAGTACAATCTAAAAAGAATACCGAAACACGTAAAGAAACGGTTTCACGTGGACAGGACTTAATGCGCAAACTGGGTATTATAGAAATTGCCGATAACGACATCAATGAAGTCTCGGGAGGGCAGCTTCAGAGAGCCTGCATCTGTAGAAGTATGATTAATAGACCAGCGGTCATATTTGCGGATGAACCGACGGGAGCTTTGAACAGAACTGCGTCAAATGAGGTAATGGAGGAACTGGTAAAGTTAAACGAAGAAGGAACAACAATTATGATGGTAACCCATGATGCAAAGGTAGTTGCAAAGTGTTCGAGAGTGTTATACATTGTAGATGGTAACATTAAGGGAGAGTATATAAGTCCGAGAGACTTAGAGATAAAAGAGAAGGATAGGGAGAGAATGTTAAATAACTGGCTATTGGAACTGGGCTGGTAAGAATATCATGACATGTCATTTTCATTTAATCGTCAAATAATCATCAGTTGTTCACAGGTAAGCTGTGAACACTGTCTAAGAACTTTAGTGATTAATTCGGTTAAATTGGATTTAAATGCTTTGAAATCTTCAGAACCTATAAGGTAGTGTAAGTCTATTTTCCACAATTCCTTGAAAAATAAGGAAAATAGACTTGACTATATAGGGAGGAATATAGATATGTTATCGAAAGAATGGATATTATGCCCCATATGTGGCAACAAAACTCGTGTCCGAATCAGAAAAGACACAGAATTGAAAAACTTTCCGCTCTACTGTCCAAAATGCAGTCGAGAAAGTTTAATTGAAGTAAAAAATTTAAAAATAACCGTAATCAAAGAGCCAGACGCATTAGACGCAGAGCCGATGAATCAGTAATTATATTTTACTAATTTATCGGCTCATTTTTTATTGTTCAGGCATATTATTTCGATGAAGGACATTAAGAAAGTATTGAATCATAGGTAAGAGAAGGATGAGAATTTCAACCGGATACTAAGCCAGAATGTGAAGATGTCGCTGGATT
>CAZJAS010000170.1:0-1147 GCA_964544135.1 uncultured Clostridium sp.
TTTTATATTGCTTCAGGTTCATATGCTATTTTTCTATGATAGGCTCCTCGTTTAAGAGAAGCCTATCAGCAGTTTTTAAATTAGTATTTTGCTACACTGACTTTTACGCCGGGGCCCATTGTAGAGGTCAGGGTAACGCTTCTCAAATATTGTCCCTTTAATGCTGACGGTTTTGCCTTTACAATGGCACCCATCAGTGCATCCAGGTTTTCCGCAAGCTGTTCTTCGGTAAATGATACCTTACCAACCGGAACATGGATAATATTTGCCTTATCCAATCTGTATTCAATCTTACCTGCTTTGATATCGTTAACAGCCTTGGTAACATCCATGGTTACGGTACCTGCCTTGGGGTTCGGCATTAAGCCTTTGGGTCCAAGCACCTTACCGAGACGACCAACAACACCCATCATATCAGGAGTTGCCACTACTACGTCAAAGTCAAGGAAACCGTCATTTTGAATTCTTGGTACAAGCTCATCGCCGCCCACATAATCCGCTCCTGCAGCTTCTGCTTCCGCTACTTTATCACCCTTTGCAAAAACCAGTACCTTTACGGTCTTACCGGTTCCGTTGGGGAGAACTACTGCACCACGAACCTGCTGCTCTGCGTAACGTCCGTCACAGCCTGTTCTGATATGCACTTCTACTGTTTCATCAAATTTAGCAACTGCGGTTTTTTTAACCAATGCAATTGCATCTTCCATTTCATAAAATGTTGTGCGATCTACTAATTTTGCAGCTTCGCTATATTTCTTGCCACGTTTCATTATTAATCCTCCTATGGTTCTAACGACAATTGCTTGTCTCCCAATTCTGTTTACAGTTAGTCTTCTACTACAATACCCATGCTTCTTGCTGTTCCTGCAATCATGCTGATAGCCGCATCAATGTCAGCAGCATTTAAATCCGGCATTTTCATTTCAGCAATTTCCTGAACCTTTGCCTTGGTAACAGTCGCCACCTTATTTTTGTTAGGCACGCCTGAACCTGATTTTATATTACATGCTTTTTTTAACAGTACTGCAGCAGGCGGAGTCTTTGTAACAAAACTAAAACTTCTGTCTGCGTATACGGTAATAACAACAGGAATGATTACGTCACCTTTGTCTGCTGTTCTTGCGTTGAATTGTTTTGTAAATTCAAC
>CAZJAS010000171.1:0-1116 GCA_964544135.1 uncultured Clostridium sp.
CACACTAACCAACATTTTGCCTCAGGTCGGCAACACAAATCCCCATGAAGCGGGAGTGTTTCTTCCCTTTTGGCTTCCTTTCTTCTATACTTTAAGTAGTGGCAGGTATACTACAGAGCACGGGAGGGTGAGTAGAATAGTTTCCCTCCATTCGGTCGGATTCAAGTCCGCACACTAACAGGTCGCCGGTTACCTTTTCAAGCACAAATAAGTGTGAATTGCAAATCCGCACGCTAATCTTTGTTAACAAGATCTCGCGTTTTGTCCCGCTGGGTAATCAGTCAATGCCTGCCTTATCTTGAAAGGAGGCTTTTTATGTTACGTATTGTTCATCACAACTGTGCTGGCATCGATGTTCATAAGAAATTCATCGCTGTCTGTATTGCCACTACTGATTTTAAAGGGGTTACCTCTTATAAGAAAAAGAGGTTCGCTACCTTTAATTCTGATCTCAAATCCTGCCGGGATTGGCTCCTGCAGAATCGTTGCTCCGATGTCTGCATGGAGTCAACTGGCAAGTACTGGATTCCCGTCTTCAACATCCTTGAGGATCACTTCCATGTTGTGGTCGCTAATCCCAAATATGTCCGTGCCATCAAAGGACAGAAAACGGATGATAAGGATGCTATGTGGATTGCAGATCTCTTTAAGTTTGATATCGTTCCTTCCAGCTACATCCCCGATAAGAACATCCGAAAGCTCAGAGAGCTGTTTCGTTACCGCTCTAAACTCGTTTCTTCCCGTTCCAGTGAGAAGATGCGCTTCCAGAATGCTCTTACCGTTTCCAACATCGCTCTTGCTTCGGTTCTCACAGATACCTTCGGTAAATCCGCTTTGGCTATTACGGAGTACCTACGCACCTGCCATGTGTTTGACCCTGAGGTTTGCAAGTCACTTCTCCTTCGTAAAGCAAAGGAGAAAGCTGACGATGTGGTTGCTTCCATTATAGGCTATGAGATTTCCTCTGAACAGTCCCTTAAAATGAAACTTTGCCGGGAACATGTGGATTATCTCTCTTCTTTAGTGGATTCTCTTGATGCTTCCATTGTAGAACTTGCCGCTCCTTATAAGGAACTTATACAGCTTGCCGCTGATATTCCGGGTATCACGGAAAAA
>CAZJAS010000172.1:0-1105 GCA_964544135.1 uncultured Clostridium sp.
TTTGGAAGTGGTGATAAAAGAAAACTAGAGATTAGAAAATTGGACAATCTATTAAACCTTATAAGTCTTGATATCTTACTGATATAAGGTTTGTATTCTTTCCTTTGTAGACTACTTATATCTGCACTAGTTACTGGCTTATAAGAAACCCCAATATCATGTGACTTAGATATAGACTTCTTCTTTCTTTTAATTTTTAGGCTTAAGGTGATTCTTGGTAGGGTAAGTGTAAAGGCAATGCTAGAGCTACTAGGGTTAACCCTAAAGGATATATTATTACTTTTATTAAGCTTGATAGAAAATGACATAACAGACCTCCTGACTATAAACACTATAATTTGCTAACATATTACAATTATATTCTAACAAATATTATGGAAATTTCAACCATGGAATATAAAACACTGTATTATGCCATAAAACTGTATTGGTATTGTAAATAAAAACCAAATAGTTTATAATATTTTTAATATGTTTTGGGTAATGGTGGCAAAACTAATATGGCAATTTACCAACTGAAAAAAGTTTGGAGGTATTTTTATGAGTGATTTATTGAAACAAAGAACAGATTTATTTGTACAAAACCGTGATATAATAAAAAGTAATTTTAAATGGGACAATTCTATGCTATTTCCGCTGTGTGCAAGTTTGTATACAGAGCAAAACTTGTTAGTTGATGTACATAAGATAAAAGCAGCTAAAAACATACTAAAAAACAACGTGGGTCTTTTTTCAAATTTTAGAGGGACTGTCTCTTTAGTTTATGAAACTATGTTGTCACTAGAAGAATACGCAGATAAAATAATGAAAAATGCTTTAAAAGCCTATACAAGCCTAAAGAGAGAGTTTTGGAGTTCGCAATATTTACCTTTGTCAGCTTTTGTTATGGCTAAAACAGTAGAAACGTTTGATTATGATAAAATATCAAGAAAAGCAAAACATATCTATCAAATGATGAAAAATAAACATCCATTTTTAACATCAGTAGAAGATGTGGGATTTGCTGTTATTTATGCCTTAAGTGATTTAGAAGTATATAAAGCTATAGACGAAATGGAAAGATGCTTTCATTTACTAAAAAACAACTTTTTTTCTAAGAATGCAG
>CAZJAS010000173.1:0-1080 GCA_964544135.1 uncultured Clostridium sp.
GCTCGGGATGAATAAGCTTCGCTTGCTCCCCCTCGCTAACGCTCATTATATCATAGTTTAAAGGTGCTGAATAGACTGCTTGTTTCCTACTTTTTTCTCCACTTGTACTGGATCACAAACGACAAAACAGCCCCCATAAGTTAGATTTTAGGCCTAACTTGTGGGGACCGCATGAATCATTTTTATGTTGCTTTCTTTTCCGCCAAGGCTAATTTCAATTTTATCAAATATTTATACGCATGATAATCCGCTTTTATACTTTTTAATTCATTACGATAAAAATAGTCACTATCATATATCCCCACTCCATGAACCCCGCCTCCCCTTATTGATTTCTTTTTTATATATTCATCATAAGATTTAATTAAATAGTGATTTATTTGAATGGGCATATCATCTGTTTTCACAGGATTGAATTCATAAGTACAAACTTTATCAAAGACATTTACGGGCGGAAGCTTAACTCCTTTACTAATACCCCATATGAAATGAATGCGGTCTGTATCAGACGATGGATATGTGTATTTTGTATTAAAGAAAAATTTACCGATATCTTTATATTTTTTTCTTCCCAACACAAAATCTTCAACTATTATGCCGTTAGGATCCCGGTTCAATAAACCTGATGTACCAAAACATTTCCAATATATTACTACAGCAGGCCTGTTATTAAAATCCTTTAAAAAATCATATATAGTATCATGTTTATTAGGTACAACATATTCGTCTAAATCTATAAAACCAATCCACTGTGTTTCTGCCGAAAACTTGTCCATACAGTCTTGATAAGCCAATCTTTGGCTGTGTGGAATAGGCCAGTCAATTAAAGTTACAATATTTTCTTCTATATAAGGAGTCAAAATATCTAAATAATGGTCTGTAGAATTATTATTGTATAAATAAAAGTGGTCGACTCCAATTATCTTATGAAATTCTATCCACTCCATTAAATAATCCGCTTCATCTTTAAAAATGGCGCATACCGAAACCTTGTACTTTACATTTTTAAGCTCTGCAGGTTTTAAGATTCTAAATAAAATAGAATAATACATTCTTTTAGCAATGTAAATACACTTTCTA
>CAZJAS010000174.1:0-1068 GCA_964544135.1 uncultured Clostridium sp.
ATAAAAGAAAATATAAAAGAAATGAAGAATAACAATGAGGGATATTCATTAGTCGAACTACTTGTCTCCGTACTTTTATTAACAATAATAGTAGTTGCATTTCTTTCTGTTTTTCAATATGCAACTAGAAATAATATAACTAGTGGTCAAGTAGTGGACCAAGGTTATGTTGCCCAGACTTGTATGGAAGATATTATTGACTCTAGTAATACAGAGCCTGATTTTGATGCCTTAATTGTTGCTATGACAGCAGCCAACGATACTTATGAGACTAAGATTGAGGGCACTATAACTGAACATATTTTTAAAAAGATAAGAGATGGTTATCACATTAAAATTGTAATGAAGGAAGATGTTTATACTACCTCTGAGGATTTAGTTAGCGTATTTGTTGGTGTTTATGAAGATTCATCTTATAGTAGACCTATAGCTAGTGTGCAAAATATTATCACTAAATAGATGGGATGTGATATGTTTATGAAAGATAATAAGGGATTTACATTAATTGAACTTGTAGTTGTAATTGCAATTGGTGCTGTAATTTTACTTACAATATTTTCGTTTTTTACTTCGGGTGTAAAAGGATATTCAAGAGGTATAACAACCGCAAACAATCAAACAAATGTGAGAAGAGTTTCAAATGAAATAGCAAAACAGATAAGAAGATCATCTGCAGTTGAAATAACAAATCCGACTACTCTAACTCTAAGCCATGCAAGTGGTGAAGAAAAGACTATAATTAAGTTTAATAGTGGAAGTAATACTATAGAAGCTGAATATTATGATATAAGTTCATCAGGTATTGAGACACTTAACAGAACTGGCCAATTAGCAGAGAGAATTGGAAACTTTACTGTAGCAAAAACCGGTGATAAAACAACTGTAACGGTTGAAAGCATAGAGAATACAGATGGACATGTTGAAAAATTAGAAACTGTGTTAACAAAGCGAAAATAAGGGTGGTGAAGATATGAGAAATACATTAAAAGGTAACGATAAAGGAGCAGCATTAGTCGCGGTAATTATGGCGATGTTAGTATTGTCTATAATGAGTTTGGCCGTATTAAG
>CAZJAS010000175.1:0-1042 GCA_964544135.1 uncultured Clostridium sp.
TCTAATTCTCCTATCGTTTTAAACCAAATTAATGCTAGAAATCCAGCTACTATTACAATCGGTATTATTAGTGGTATGGATTTTTTTTGTTTCTCTACATTATTATCGATATTTAAATTATTATATGATCTAATTTTACTATATCCCCTTCCATAATAGAGCAAAAGTGAAACTATTAATACTTTAGCTCCACCTTTGCCATTTTCTTTGTTAGTTTTTTATGCGGCAGAATCCAGAATATCCTCTTCAGATTCTATTATAACTGCTTCTTCTGTCATATCTTCTTCAGTTTGTGTTGGTTGTTCCCTAAGTGAACTGGCATAACTAAATATATTTTTTGGTATAATATTACCAGTTAAAGCATCATAATCAAACACATGCCATACCGTTCCATCTACTAATCTAGGTACATTAAATGTGTAATAAAGTACATTATCTAAGTATATTTGAACCTTAGCTCCTGATAGTGACATTTCATTTGTATCTTCAGAATTCCTGTTTGTAAAGTCATGAATATAAAAACTATAATACCCTTCTTCGTTTATGTCGTATACTGTAGTTGTTTCAGGGCCAAAGCCATCAACATCATCCAAATCTAGATTTGCAATCAGATTATTATCATGGTAATAATCTTTATCCCAATAGCATGTATGGAATGTATTGCTGGATGTATCAAATGCTGTAGCAAAAAGATGTGAGTCTAAATCTCTTGGAGTAGCTCCCCATGTTAAAACTATTCGCAAGTCACTATTTACTAATTCACCATCTTCATGTTCTCCTACAGGTATTAGTGTAATATCCTTATCTATAGTATTGTCTGCACTTACTGCAATATTAATGTAGTTTGTAACATAACCGTCCTTTGCAACCTCAATAGTATAGTTACCCGCTACTAAAGAAATTGAATATCTATTGGATTCAGTATCTCCTGACGAAATCACTTCTGTATTTTTCATGTTCCAACCTTTACGTACCTTATATGTAGTGTGTGTAACAAGATCACCATCTTTATAACTTAAAATATCAGTTGCACCATATTCTT
>CAZJAS010000176.1:0-1033 GCA_964544135.1 uncultured Clostridium sp.
ATTGCATACTTTTTATTTTATTTGAACTGTGAAAAATTGTATATAAAATGGTGAATATTAATTAATATTTTGTACAAACTAATTTCAAAGGAGGATTTATTCATGAAAAATATTGATAAGAATACGTTAGGCGAAGCACTCGCTATGAATACTTTAGATGATATACCGGAAGCAAAAAGTGACGCAAAAGAAATTGTAGGTCTGGTTAAAAGCAGCGGTAAAGTAACCGGATATCAATTATCAGATGGTTCTAATGTTTCTAAGCAGGAAGGCGTTGCTCTTGCAAAAGACGGAGAAATCAAAGGCGTAGGAGTTGCGCACAGAAACGATACTGAGTATTTGAAGTCGATACCTGACGGATCAGAAAATAATAATTTAAGCAATCTACCTTCTATATCAGAATAATGAAAAAAGATTGTTACAAATTAACGGTATAATTCCAATAATTATACCGTTTTTTACGTAATAGAAAAATAATAAGCCGCTATTTGCGCACGAGAGCTGAATTCTTCGGTTTCTAAAAGCATACTAACCTCTTTACGGCTATAAAAGGCCGCATGGATATCTTCATTATCAGAGGAATAATGGTCGGAAAGCTCTCCTTCCACTTCAGCAAATGCAATATAATTTTTCATATCCGATATGGCAACCGCAGAGTAAGATGCCGGAAGTATTGTATTAATCTTTTTCAGCTTAAGTCCTGTTTCTTCATATAATTCCCTTTGTATACATTCTTCTATGGTCTCGCCCTCTTCTATCATACCGGCACATAGATTATAAATCCTTTTATTGATTCCCATTCTAAATTCATGCAAAAGAAGAAGCTTTTCGTTACATGTGGCTATAATGGATAGGCCACTGGGTGTATTACCGATATCTAAAACATCATTAAGTTCTTTTCTGCTCACAATTTCATAAGTCTTTTCTTTACCTGCCTTATTTAAATAAGTCAACTCATAGTTTTTAAGATACTGTCCATCCTTAACTTTTTTAATTCCTTTAAATTCCATTTACAGCACTCCTCGTATTATAA
>CAZJAS010000177.1:0-1030 GCA_964544135.1 uncultured Clostridium sp.
TAGTGGATCCGAAGCTGACCATACTGGAGGTGCAGCAATAGGAGGAGGCTTTAAAGAAAATGCTGGCAATATCACCATCAATGGCGGTCACATAAAAGCTGACTCAAGTGGAATGGGGGCTGGTATTGGAGGGGGCGACTATGCTCATTGTGGTGTGGTTACCATAAATGCAGGCACAGTAGATGCCAGCTGCCTTAGAACTGCTGCAAGCGGTACAAGAGGTTGCGGTGCAGGTATAGGTAGTGGAGATAGAGTAGGAATGAAAGATGATAAAAATAAAAAGGGTGTGAATGAGGGTAAGATTATTATTAATGGGGGCAATATAAGAGCCACCAGCAATGTGGGTGCCGGTATTGGTGGCGGTTTTGCTTCAGATGGAGGGGTAATCACCATAAGCGGGGGCACTATCTATGCTAGAAGTGTTGGGGATTCCCACTGGGATTATGGAAGTGGTGCCGGTATTGGTGGTGGATGTGGTTTAAGAAAATATCTTACAGATTATGAAGCCATAGGAGGCAATGGAGGAAATATAACCATTACTGGTGGAACAATAACAGCAATGAGTGAGAATATGGGCGCTGGAATTGGTGGCGGAGCAATTGAATCAAATAGTAGCCCTGATCCTGTTATAGGTGGAAGTGGTGGAAATATAAATATTAGTGGTGGTACAATAAATGCTATGGGTAGCCTATTTGGAGCAGGTATCGGCGGTGGACGTAAGGGTGATGGTGGAAATGTTCACATCACTGGGGGCACAGTGTTTGCAAATAGTAGAGAGGCTAATATTAATGATATTGGCGGAGGAAAGGATTATCCAACTACAGATGGAACTTTAACAATATCAGGATCATCTGCAGTCTTTCTGAGAAATAACAAAAGTTCTCAGCCTGTTAATACCAGTAGCCATTTTCATAAAATCTTTTCCAATGCAACAGAGGTTGATGATTATACTGTTCCACCAAATATACCAAATCCACCAGAACAACCAGAGTGGGACAGCGAATTTGGTGCATGGCTAAAAGGAGAGTTA
>CAZJAS010000178.1:0-1022 GCA_964544135.1 uncultured Clostridium sp.
ACACAGCCTCCCGTTACAACAACACCTCCTGTAACTACTACAACGGAGCCTCCTGTAATCACCACCACGGTACCTCCTGTTGAGGCACCTACAGAAACACCGGAAGTATTAGGTGAGAGAAGGGTGTTTGATATAGAGGACGAAGATGTTCCTTTGTCGGATGCAGCAGTACTTGGTTCTAACAGACGTCCTCAGACCGGAGATGCAAGCGATATTTGGATGGTAGCATTCTTGGCTTCTCTTTCAGGATTGGCAGCTTGGGTTTTACAAGGACGTAAAAAATAAAAGTTGTTATAAATGAGAATATCATGTAATATATATAATAAGATAAATTTACGAAGGAGAACTAAACCATGAGAAGAAAATTAACTGCACTTTTGTTAACTGCAATTATGGGATTGTCTCTTGCAGCATGTGGCAGCAAGCCTGCGATGTCGGCTGCAGTCCGTGGTCCGGAAACAGATGATGGTATCATATATATTGACAAAGAGGCAGTAGCACTCGCCGGTTCCGTACAGGATGCTAATATGACCGAAGCGGAAAAGGAAAGAGCCGTTGAGCTTCGTGCGATAGCAGTTGCGGCATTTGATCTTGTTAATGCGAAAAGAGCTGAGGGTAGTCTTGCTCCGTTTGTTTGGAATGATGGGCTTGAAACATGTGCACAGGTTCGAGCAACAGAAATAGTAGGTACTTTTTCACATACAAGACCCAATAGTTCAGATTGGTGGACCGTTGACAGTACACTGATGTGGGGTGAAAACTTAGCCAAAGGATATAATGATGCTGAAAGTCTTGTAGATGCATGGATGAATTCACCGACTCATGCGGCTAATATCTTGGACAGTAGCTTTACAAGCTGCAGTATTGCGGTATATGAAGCAGACGGCAAGCTGTTTTATGCACAGGAATTCGGATATTAATAAATTTAAAATTTCCCGGCGCCAAAAGGTGCCGGGTTTTTTCATGTAAACTTGAGTTTCCGTAAATTGCAACTTAAAAATGAATAAGTTCTACCAAAGTGC
>CAZJAS010000179.1:0-1021 GCA_964544135.1 uncultured Clostridium sp.
ATCTTCCATTTGCTTGCGATTTAGTTTTTCATACCACTTATGGAAGCACGCAACTCCATTGATACTTTGGTGGCTTTCCTTCCTCATGGATTTCTCCAAAAAATTCCTCCGGCGTAAGCTTAACGATCCCTTCTCCCGGGTCGGCAATAATCACCTGTTTTTTTGTAATTTTATGTATGACCACATAGTGTAATAAGTTTCCATCTACAATAACGTGCGCAATACAAGGTAATGGAAACTCAGAAAAAAACGCTTCTTTATTTCCTTTTACACCTTTCGCACTAAAACCAAGTTGTTCTGCTGCTTTTATCACACCATATGCATTTGTTCCTTGTTTATCTGTTCCTGCGACCTCACGAATCTGGGTAATGCCTATTTTGTAGCCATTTTGTTTACAAATGGTTGCTAGACAAGCTGCACCACAGTCTGTGATGTCATGTTGTTTTATACAATAATATTTCACTTTTTGCTCCTTCGATAGCGAAATTCATTGATATTCCAAGATAAAATAGGTGTAATGATTGTTATTCCAAGGTATATAATAGCAACCATTATATAATTAACATCTTTGCTTAGAAAGAGGTTGATTATATATATAAGTAACATCATCACGCCTAATGCCATTATTTTAGTTGATAGATAGTAAAAAAAGCCTTTCCTTCTTACTACCTCCCATTCACTAACAAATCCTTGATTTTCTTCTTCCATTTTTTTTAACATTGTGTTACATATCCTCCTTTTAAAATACATGTGAATACCAACTATATGATATTCACATGTATCAATTAAACTCATAAACTTAATAAGTTATGGCAAAGGACAACCTGCCCCAACCCAAACACCTGCAGATGTACCTGCTATTACACTTTGCTTAATATATTTGGCATTACCAGTTGCTGCCGCAGGAACTATTCCCACAAAAGTTCCAACAATTGCACCTGCCATTCCTCCCGCAATGCAAGAAAGTATTCCTCCGCCATTAATATCTTCTATTGCCTCAACCATGCTGATTTCTTCAAAA